>LGER01000104.1 GCA_001507915.1 Desulfonauticus sp. 38_4375
CTCTTACCTTGTGGCTTCTGGGAAATTCTTCCCTTAATACTTGCTTTAATTTTTTGGACAGTTTTTTCTCTTTGACTTCAAAGGATTTTTCCCAATACCCCCGTTGCTCAAATAGAAAAGTATCCTCTTTTATTTTTAAAATGGTTAAACTCCTATTACGCTTGTACGTGGTTAGCAGTATCTTTTCTGTGAATTTCAACTTTTTCAGTCTGGGAATAATCTGAGCAATGAGGCTTTCTTTAGCGTACATAGGTCTTGCTATTGAGAAAAATAAGTTGTAATTTAAAATTTATAGACCTTTTTCTTTGGGAATAAGATGCAAGCAGATTTTAAAAAACTTTACATCCAAGAGCAAAAGGTAAATAAGTTACTTCTTGCTTTCAATCAAGCAGAGAATATCAATGAGATCTTTTTAAAGTTAAAAGATCAGCTAGCAGATATCTTTGAGTGTGAACGCATAACAATTTTTGCCATAGATAAGAAGACCAGACAGCTTTATTCCAGACTAAAATCAGGAAACGAGCACAGAGAGATACGTTTGTTTATTAATAGAAAAAGTATTGCAGGTTATGTGGCAGCAACCAGAAAAATAGTTAATTTAAAATACGCCTATGTGGAAGAAGAGCGGCTCAAAAAATACCCGGGTCTTGGTTTTGATGCCAGCTGGGATGAGCGTTCAGGCTTTAGGACCCGTTCTGTATTGGCTTGCCCTCTTATTTTGAAAGAAAAATCTCTGGTGGGAGTGCTTCAGTTAATAAACAAGAAGCAAAACAGAGAATTTACTGTTGAAGATGAGCAATTGGTTAAAAAGATTGCTCCAGGGTTGGCTTCTGCTCTTTATCATCTTTATGTTTTTCAGACCCGTTTTGGTAAGTTTGATTACCTTTTAGAGAGTCATAAGATTACTTATGAAGAATTGGACCTGGCTATAGTCAAAGCTAGAAAACAGGATCAAGCCTATAAACAGGATGTGGGCTGGATTTTGATAAATGAATTTAAAGTACCTAAAGAAGATGTGGGTAAATCTCTATCTCTTTATTATGATACAGAGTTTATAGAATATAGTGAAGATGTATTCTTGCCAATAGATGTCTTAAAAAGATTAAACATACCTTATCTTAAAAGTCGTTTTTGGGTTCCTTTAAAACAAGAAGAGAATTTACTCTGGGTGTTAATTGATGATCCTGGTGATCAGGAAAAGACTCAAGAAGTATTTTTCTCTGGAATAGGAGAAAATATAAAGTTTGTAGTTGGATTAAGGGAAGATATTTTAAAGTTTTTGGAAAAATATGAAAAAGAGATAGCGAGTGATACAAGTGCAGATGAGGTTTTAAAGGAGCTAAAAACAGAACAGGTTGAAAACTACCAGGAGACTAATACAGAAGAAGACATTTTAAATGAAGAAGCTCCTGCAGTAATTAAATTGGTTACGCAAATTATTAAAGCTGCTTATGACCAAAAGGCTTCAGATATTCACCTGGAACCTTATCCTGGCAAAGAACCAGCTATAGTTAGATTTAGGCGAGACGGAGAGTGTTTTTCCTACCTGGAGATTCCTGCGAGTTATGTGCGGGCAGTGGTAAATAGAATTAAGATTATGAGCAATTTAGATATTGCTGAGAAGAGGCTTCCTCAATCCGGAAAAATTAAGCTCAAATATAGAGATAAACTCATTGAACTAAGAGTAGAAATTACTCCCACTGTGGGTGGCTTGGAAGATGTGGTCTTAAGGATTTTGGCTTCTGGAAAGCCCAGAAAGTTAGAGGAAATGAATTTTACTCCTTTTAATTTAAAAAGAATAAAAGAAATCATTAGTAAGCCTTATGGTATTTTTTTGGTAGTTGGCCCTACTGGTTCAGGTAAAACCACTACCCTGCATTCCATTTTGGCTTATTTGAATACTCCTGACAAAAAGATCTGGACTGCTGAAGATCCTGTAGAAATAACCCAAAAGGGACTCAGGCAGGTGCAGGTAAATCCAAAGATTGGCTATACCTTTGCTATGGCCATGCGTTCCTTTTTAAGGGCTGACCCGGACATTATTATGGTGGGTGAGATGAGAGATGAAGAGACCGCTCATATTGCCCTAGAGGCTTCTTTGACCGGGCATTTGGTTTTATCCACTTTACATACCAATTCTGCTCCTGAAACCATAGTCAGGCTCATTGATATGGGCATGAATCCCTTTAATTTTGCTGATGCCCTTCTGGGTATCCTGGCCCAAAGGCTGGTCAAAACCCTTTGTCCTAAGTGCAAAGAAGAATACAGGCCGAGTAGAGAAGAAATAAATATTCTGAGACAAGAGTATGGAGAAGATGAAATAACAGAACTGGAGATTAATTGGGAAGATATTACCTTGGCCAGACCAAAAGGTTGCTCCTTTTGCGGGCAAAGCGGGTATGCTGGCAGAACGGCTATCCATGAGCTTTTGGTAGCTTCTCCTCAAATAAAGCGTTTAATTGTAAACAAGTCTCCTGTGGAAGAAATCTTAAAACTAGCCAAAAGTGAAGGAATGCGTACCTTAAAGCAAGATGGAATCTATAAGGTCTTACAAAAGCAAACGGACTTTGCTAGTGTGAGAAAGGTATGTATTCTTTAAATTTGAGAGTGATTTTGGAGTATAGAAATATAATGCCCCCGGAAAATGAGACTGGATTTTTTGGGAGAAAAAATGTTAAAGGTAAAACGAGATGATAGCGAGAAAAGTTAACAAAGG
>LGER01000032.1 GCA_001507915.1 Desulfonauticus sp. 38_4375
CAAAGCCGAAGGACGATGCCGTCCACGAGGACGCGGCGGACTACGGCTTCGAGTTCCCAGGACCGACGCTCTTGCCTTTCGACCACCACGATGTCCGCATTTACATCGACAACCTTTTCCTCGAGGGTTTGCTCCAGCCGGTTCCTCACGAGCAATCGCAAGCGCTCGCCAAGACCTGGGTGGCTTACGGCATCAAAGTCTCCCCCGTGGAGAACCGTCGCCGCCGCATGGAGGGGCTGCTGGATTCCATCGAGAAGACGATCCCCACGGTGGAGGCGCGTCATGGGGAGTGGCTCCATTTCGCCTACCGTTGGGCGGAGCTCGTCGCCTTGGAGCTCGAGCCGGACACCACCCTGCCGGAAGGATACCGGGAGCGCCTGGAGGCATTGAGATCCCGGATCGATTCTGCGCTCACCGGTTGGGTGGTGAAGCGCTACGCGAGCCTGATCAACCTTCCGCCCGCGCCGCCGGTGATGCTGCATCACATCCCGCGGTTCCTCGCCCGAAGCCTCGGAGACGACCGGCGCTCGAAGATCGCTTTTCTGCTGGTGGACGGCCTCGCCCTGGACCAATGGATCGCCTTGCGCGAGGTGCTCGGAGAGCTGGATTCGAAGCTGCGGTTCCGTGAAACGGCAGTTTTCGCCTGGATTCCCACCATCACCTCGGTTTCCCGGCAGGCCGCCTTTGCCGGCAAGCCACCGATCTACTTCCCAACGAGTATCCATACCACAGACAAGGAGCCGGGCCTTTGGAGGCAGTTCTGGGTCGATCAGGGGCTCAACGCAAATGAGGTGGCTTACGCCAAGGGGCTGGGCGAGGGGGACCTGGACAAGGTCTCCGAGCTACTGAGCCGGCCCAGGCTACGTGTCGTCGGATTGGTCATCGACAAGGTCGACCGGATCATGCACGGCATGGAGCTGGGTGCGGCGGGCATGCACAACCAGGTTCGGCAATGGGCCAGACAGGGTTTCATGCGGGACCTTTTCGGCCTGCTTCATGACCGCGGTTTCCAGGTCTACCTTGCCTCGGACCACGGAAACATCGAGGCGAAAGGCGCAGGAAGGCCTGCCGAAGGGGCGGTCGCGGACCTGCGCGGCGAGCGCGTGCGTGTCTACTCCGATCCCAGGCTCAGGGCTCAAATCAAGGAGCGATTCCCGGAGTCCTTGGAGTGGCCTCCCATTGGTATTCCAGAAGATTACCTACCCCTTTTGGCACCTAACAGGAGTGCTTTTGTGCAGAAAGATGAAATTGTAGTGAGTCATGGAGGGATTAGTATTGAGGAAGTGATTGTGCCTTTCATTCAGATACATAACCCCAAATTTCAGAAATAAACTTGGATAATGATGGGTTTAATTATTACAAAGGCTAATTCCAGTTTGGACAAGCTTGGGTGAGGGAGATACATGAAGTTATACTTGGAAAAACGATATAATCAAATTGGAATTGATAGAATTATTCGTCTTGAGTGGCTTAGCTATACTGCATCTCTTGTCATGGCAGGCAACAATAAATCCGACATTAAATCCTTATTGCAAAAAGAGCTCCAGGAGGTATTTCGCTCAGCCAATACCAAGGTGCGAGGATCTCTGAGCAAAACTATAACTATCCTGATGAATATATGGGTTCATCCACCATTCTATCTACATTCTTTTCAACAAGATGGTCTTAGGTTTCTTTCATGCCTTCCACAGGAAGACCATATTGCAGTCCACTGGGGAATGACCATGGCAGCTTATCCTTTCTGGGGAAAGGTGGCTTCCCATGTTGGAAGACTACTTAAGCTTCAAGGCACTGCAAGTCATGCCCAAGTTCGCCGTCGTGTCATGGAACAATTTGGACAAAGACCAACAGTAAAGGATGCTGTGCGCCGCATATTACGCTCAATGTGGGCCTGGGGTGTTATTAATGAGGCTAAAAATAATGTTCCACTTCGTGAAAAAGGCATATATGTACCAGGTCTTTCGTTAACTATAGAAAATCCTGAACTTATTGCCTGGTTAATTGAGGCCTTTTTATACGCCTGTGGAGGTGATTCAGTGGATTTAAGAACAGTTTTAGATTCCCCCATTTTGTTTCCCTTTAGATTAAGTCCTATTTCTGCTGTTCATTTAGTGTCGGTTTCCAACCGATTGGATATGCTCTCTCATGGACTGGATCAGGAATTAATTATACTCCGTAGTGAAATTATGGTAGATGTAAAGAAGAGATGAGATGGATTTTTATGCAAAACTAGAAGAGTGTTTTTTGTTTAAAAGGTGTATTTTGTTAGCTTTTAATAGATGTAGATAGCGTAATATTTTTTTATGGTATGAAAAAATTAAAATACAATAGTTTACAATTGGTTTGTATTTTTATGAATCTGGTTTGTCAATATTTACGGTAGTAGAAAAAGTAATTAATATTTTTTACCTTTACAAATGCTTTACTGCAAAAGAAACATAAGAAAGTTTACATAGGAGTAGGGTTTGTGCTAGGCCTTAGTTTAAGAGTAAATTAAGGTTTTAACTAAACAGTTAAAAGTTTGGGGTTCACATTGTAACATAGTGTAAATAAAAGGATTTTGTGAAGATGGGTTTAAAGAAGAATAAGGCTTTTATGTTGTTTATGTTTTTATTGATTCCTATAGGGTCCTATGCCAGTGGTGATTTAAGTGCTAGGATAGGTGAGATTAGGAAGTTATATCAAAATACTGTCTTTAATTTAAAAAAATATAAACAATTTAAGATAGATTTAATTGAGGTTTCTACTGAAGGGGGAGAGGTATATTTTTGGGTAGATAGTAATAATGAAATTAAAAAAGTAAAGAGAATCATATATGGAGAAACGGGTAAAAAGGTTTCAGAATATTATTATGACAAAGATAAATTATACTTTGTTTTTGGAGTTAGTTTTTTTTACTCTATGGAAGTAGATCCAAAAACAGGTGAATATGTTATAAACTATGATAATCCTAAAAAAGAGGAAAACAGGTATTATTTTTTTCAAGATGAGATGATTCAATGGTTAGGACCAGATAAAAAAAAGGTAGAAGTCTATAGCAATAAGTTTGAGCAAAAAAGCGCAGATATCATTCAAGAATCTAAAGATATTTTGCTGTTCTGTAAGAAGAAATTGCTTAAGTAATAGTTTGTGAGTGTAATTAAAAATAAAAAAGCAGCTCTTTTGAGCTGCTTTTTTATTTTTTCTTAAGTGGTCGGGATGAGAGGATTTGAACCTCCGACCCCTTGAACCCCATTCAAGTGCGCTCCCAGACTGCGCCACATCCCGACAAAGGTTTTAATTTAATCACCTTTAGATAAAAGTCAACTTTTTTCTTTTTTTAAAAAAGAGAGAAGAAAAACTTGACAATTTTTAATAAATGATAATAGTAATAGTTATCAATAAGAGGTTAAAAGTTTTTAGGAGGTAAGAAGTTATGGAAGAAAAAGTTTTAGAGGTAATGAAGAAATTAAATAAGCCAGTTAGGCCTGGAGATATTGCTAAAGAGTTAGGCGTGGATAGCAAGGAAGTCTCCAAGGCAATTAAGAAGTTAAAAGAAGAAGGAAAGGTAATATCTCCCAAGAGGTGTTATTACTCCTTAAGCTAAAAGGGAGGGAAATATGGGAAGCATTAAAGATTTAAGACAGTATCCTATTAATTGGGATATGACCCATGAAGATGCAATTACTCTGTATTTAGAATGGGGCAACAATCCCCATAGGGGATATTTTCCACCTGTAAAGTCAGGGAAAGATGTATCTTATTACTTTGTTTTAAATACCTGGGAAGAAGAACCCAAGGTTTGTTTGTATGCCACCAATTCTGATGGTGCTAGAGATTTGGTATGTTTGGATTTGCCTGCGGAGTTGAAAAGCAGTGTGCGTAGAGAATACGGTTCTTTAAAGGGTGTATTTGGACTTACTCCTGAAATTAAAAAGTGGTTGCAAAATGTTCTGGAAAAATAGTAGGGTAATATAATGAATATAGTAAATAAAGACCGGCGTATGACCAAGCAAAGACAGGTTATTTTAGAGCGTTTAAGGGAAGTAAAAACACATCCTACCGCAGATGAGGTCTACGCCATGGTCAAAGAGGACTTGCCCAAAATAAGTTTGGGTACAGTGTACAGAAACCTGGATATTCTGGCTGAACTGGGTTTAATTCAAAAGTTGGAAATGGCAGGCCAGCCCAAAAGGTTTGACGGCAATCCCCATCCTCACCTGCATGGTAAGTGTATTGCCTGTGAACGGGTGGTGGATTTGGGGCCTGATTTTGATTTTGGTCTGGACAAAAAGATAAACGGTTTTAAAGTATTAGATTATAAACTGGAAATCATAGGTTTGTGTAGCAGGTGTCAAGAAAAGGAAAACAAATTAAAATAAACTAAAATAAAAAAATAAAGAGGAGGAAGAAAATGAAATCTTTAAAGGGAACAAGGACAGAAAAAAACTTGCTTACTGCTTTTGCTGGTGAGTCTCAGGCTAGAAACCGTTATACCTATTTTGCCAAACAGGCCAAAAAAGAAGGTTATGTACAGATAGCCAAAATTTTTGAAGAAACAGCAGAGCAGGAAAAAGAGCATGCCAAAAGGCTTTTTAAGTTTTTAGAAGGAGGAGAGGTGGAAATTACTGCTGCTTTTCCTGCTGGAGTGATTGGTACTACAGCAGAAAATTTAAAGGCTGCAGCAGAAGGTGAAAATTACGAATGGGACAAGATGTATCCTGAGTTTGCCAAGGTGGCAGAAGAAGAGGGTTTTGATGAAATTGCAGCTGTGTTTGAAGCCATTGCTGTGGCTGAAAAACAGCATGAAAAAAGATATAAGGGATTGCTAAAGAATTTAGAAGAAGGTAAGGTCTTTAAGAAAGACCAGGAAGTGGTGTGGCGTTGTCTTAACTGTGGGTATTTGCATGTAGGTGCAGAAGCTCCTCAGCTTTGTCCTGCTTGTGCTCATCCCCAGGCCTATTTTGAGCTTTTGGCTGAGAACTGGTAATAGGTGTTTAACCTTAAAAAGATAAAGGAGGGTGGCTATGCCCCAATTGTTAGAAGTTTATAAGTGTGATCTTTGTGGCAATATCGTACAGGTAGTACATGCTGGTGAAGGTGAGTTGGTTTGCTGTGGCCAGCCCATGCGCCTTTTAAAAGAAGGCTCTGTGGACGCAGCTTTGGAAAAGCATGTGCCTGTAGTGGAAAAGACAGCCAATGGCTACAAAGTAACTGTAGGCAGTGTGCTTCATCCTATGGCTGAAGAGCACTATATTGAATGGATTGAACTTATTGCCGATGGTAAGTCTTATCGTCAGTTCTTAAAACCTGGTGATGAGCCTGTGGCAGAATTTTGTGTGCAGGCAGAAAAGGTCACAGCCAGAGAATATTGCAATTTGCATGGACTCTGGAAAAAAGATGTATAACAGGAGTAGCTTAAATGGCTAAACCGGAAGAAATGTGGCAATGCCAGACTACTAACTGTGGTTATATTTATAACCCAGATAAAGGGGATAGAAAGGGGAAAATACCTCCTGGCACCAGATTTGAGGATTTGCCAGAGGACTGGAAGTGCCCCATTTGTGGGGCCAGTAAAAAGGCCTTTCGTCCCCTGGCTGGACCTGGTTCTAATGTAGAAGAGGATAAATGATGGCAGAAAAGGAAGTAAAAGGCTATTATATGTGTGTGGTTTGTGGTTATTTGTACAAGCCAGAAAAGGGGGATCCGGGCAGAAACATCCCACCCGGTACTCCCTTTGAAGAATTGCCAGATACCTGGTGTTGTCCAGTGTGTGGCACACCCAAGAAACGGTTTAAATTCGTAGAATAGTTTGGAGGTTTTTGATTATGGAAAAGTGGCAGTGTCAGATTTGTGGTTATATTTATGATCCATCTCAAGGTGATCCTGATAATGGCGTAGCAGCAGGAACCAAGTTTGAAGACTTACCTGAAGACTGGGTTTGTCCTGTGTGTGGAGCGACTAAAGAAAACTTTGAGAAAATGTAAAATTAGTTAATCCAAGGCCCCAAGATTAATTCCTGGGGCCTTTTTTAATTTGAGAAGGAAAAGAGGGAGTAAAAATGGCTGTAGTGGAAATCAAAGAAAATGTTTTTTGGGTAGGTGCTATTGACTGGAATAAACGCGATTTTCACGGTTATTCTCAGACTAAAGAAGGTACTACTTATAATGCCTACCTCGTAATAGATGAAAAGATAACTCTTTTTGACTGTGTAGACGAAAAGTTTAAATGGGATTTATATCATCAGATAGCTTCTCTAGTTCCTTTGGAGAAAATAGATTATATAGTGGTAAACCATGTGGAGATGGACCATTCTGGGGCATTGCCTTTTATAGTAGATAAGGCCAAGCCAGAAAAGATTTTTTGCTCTCCCATGGGTAAGGAGTTTATCCAGGCTCACTTTCATCCCCGCAACTGGCCCTTGGAGGTAGTAAAAACAGGGGATGAATTGATACTGGGTAAAAATAAGGTGCAATTTTTAGAAGCCAGAATGTTACACTGGCCAGATAGTATGTTTTCCTACCTCCCCGAGTTAAAACTTTTGATTTCCAATGATGCTTTTGGGCAAAATATTGCCTCTAATTTACTTTTTGACGACCAGCATCCTCTGGAAGATATTTTACAGGAAGCCAAGCATTATTATGCCAATATTATTTTGCCCTTTTCTCCTTTGGTCAAAAAGACCTTAAACAAAGTAGAGGAGTTGGGCTTAGAAATTGAGATGATTGCTCCTGACCATGGGCTTATTTGGCGCTCCCATGTAAAGGATATTTTAGGCCTTTATGGGGAGATGAGTGAACAAAAGCTTAAGCCCAAAGCAGTTATTGTCTATGACACCATGTGGAGCAGTACTGAAAAGATGGCCAAGGCCATAGGTGAAGGCTTGAATCTGGAAGGTATTGAAATAAAACTCATGCATTTAAAAAAGTTTCACCACAGTGATGTAATGGGTGAAGTAATGGATGCAGCTGCAGTTATTTGTGGCTCTCCCACCCACAACAACAATATGCTCCCTCTAATGGCAGACTTTCTTACCTATATGAAAGGCTTAAGGCCTAGCAATAGGCTGGGAGCTACCTTTGGCTCTTATGGCTGGAGTGGCGAAGCTCCTAAACTCATGCAAAAGGTTCTGGAAGAAGCTAATTTTGAACTTCCCTTTGAACCCTTGCGTATTCGCTTTGTCCCTGAGCATGATTCCCTGGCCAAGTGTAAGGAACTGGGCCTGAATTTGGGTAAGAAAATCAAAGAAAAGTTTTAAGAGGTCCCAAGGAGCCTCTTTTTCTATGTCCAGAAAAGTCAAAAAAGATATTTTAAGATTGCTAGAGCAAAGTGACAGCCAGGAGGTGGAAAAGGTCCTAAGGCCTTTTCCACCTGAAAAAGTCTTGCCTGGCCTGTTTGCTGGTCTTTTGAGTACAAAGGAAAAGGTGAAGTGGAATGCAGTGGTGGGGTTTGGAGCAGTAGTGGATAGTCTGGCTGCAGAGAGCTTAGAAAAGGCCAGGATAGTGATGCGTCGTTTTATGTGGATGCTCAATGACGAATCTGGTGGAATAGGCTGGGGAGTGCCTGAGTCCATGGGCGAGATAATGGCTGTAAATCCTCATTTAGCTACAGAGTATCACCAGATTCTTATTTCTTACCTTAGAGAAGAAGAAAATGAAAAGGACAATTTCCTGGAGTATGCGCCTTTAAGGCGAGGGGCCTTCTGGGGAATAGCCAGGCTTGCCCAGGGTAATGAGCTTCTGGCCAAAAAGGCCTGGCCCAAGGTCAAAAAGACTTTTAGAGAAGAATTGGACCCTTATATTTTAGCTTATTCTTTACTCTATGCCAAAGAGATTGGCTTACATATTCCCCGCAAATTCCCTTTTCCTCTGGGCTTTAAGGTTCATATTTTCTGGAACCGGCAATTCTGGGATATAAGTTTTGGTGAATTGATAGATTTTAAACTTTAAACTCCTAAAAGGAGGGAGTAGCATGGATGCCCTGTTTTTATCCAGATTACAGTTTGCCATGGCTACCATGTTTCACTTTATTTTTGTCCCGTTGACCCTGGGGCTTTCTCTTTTGGTAGCCATTATGGAAACGCGCTATGTGCAAACTGGAGATGAAGATTACAAGCGCATGGCCAAATTCTGGGGTAAACTCTTCTTAATCAACTTTGCCCTGGGAGTGGTTACTGGCATTACTCTGGAATTTCAGTTTGGTACCAACTGGTCCAGGTATTCAGAATATGTGGGAGATATTTTTGGTTCTTTGCTGGCCATTGAAGCTACAGCTGCCTTTTTCCTGGAATCCACTTTTATTGGGGTTTGGGCCTTTGGCTGGAACAAGCTTTCTCCTAAAATGCATGCCCTTTCTATCTGGCTGGTGGCCCTTGCTTCTAACCTTTCTGCCCTGTGGATTTTGATTGCCAATGGGTTTATGCAAAATCCCTTGGGTTATGTAATGCGTAGGGGCCGGGCTGAGCTTGCTGACTTTATGGCTGTAGTGACCAATCCCTTTGCCTGGCAACAAATTGTCCACACCTTAAGTGGGGCCTATCTTTTGGCTGGCTTTTTTGTCCTGGGTATTTCCAGTTATCATATTTTAAGGAAAAATGAGGTGACACTTTTCTCCAAATCCTTTCGGATAGGTGTGGTTTTTGCCCTTGTCTTTTCCCTTCTGGAAGTGGTTCAGGGGCATATGCATGGAGCAGAAGTGGCCAAGATTCAACCTGCTAAACTGGCGGCTATGGAGTCTTTGTGGGAAACCAAAAAGTCTGCTCCCCAGTATTTATTCTTGATTCCTGACCCTGAAAATGAGCGTAATGCCCTGGAGATTTTGCCCATTCCAGGGGCTTTGAGTATGCTTGCCTATCATGACTTTCAGGCTGAAGTAAAAGGTTTAAAGGACTTTCCTAAAGAAGATAGGCCACCTGTTACCCTGACCTTTCTTTCCTTTAGAACCATGGTGGGCTTAGGCTTTCTTTTTCCACTTCTGGCTTTGTGGGCCTTTAAAATCAGAAACAAGTTAGAAGAAAATCCCAGGTTTTTGCGTTTGCTCATCTATGTTATTCCTCTGCCTTACATTGCCCTGGAAGCTGGTTGGGTGGTAGCTGAAGTGGGAAGACAACCCTGGATTGTTTACGGGCTTATGCGTACCAGTGAAGCTGTCTCTCCCATTGCTAGTTCTCAGGTAGGATTTTCTTTTGTGGCCTTGACTATACTTTATACTTTACTGGGAATTGCTGACATTTACTTGTTGGCAAAATTTGCCCGCAAAGGCCCAGAACCAGCTAATTAAAGGGAGGGAAGGACAATGTTAGAAAGTATTTGGTTTTTACTCTGGGGAGTTTTATGGGCTGTCTATTTTATGCTGGATGGCTTTGACCTTGGCCTGGGAACTCTGTTTCCCTTTTTGGCCAGGACAGAAGAGGAAAAGCGCTATGTCTTAAATGCCATGGGCCCCTTTTGGGATGGCAATGAAGTTTGGCTAATTGCTGCTGGTGGAGTGACCTTTGCTGCCTTTCCCAGGGCCTATGCTATAATGTTTTCAGGCCTTTATACAGCCTTATTCCTTTTGCTTATTGCCCTGATTTTAAGAGGGGTGTCTTTGGAATTCAGAAGCAAGATTGATAATCCTGGCTGGCAAAAAATTTGGGAAATATGTTTGTTTTTAGGCAGCTTTTTGCCTGCCCTTTTACTGGGGGTAGCTTTTGCCAATATTTTCAAAGGCCTGCCTTTAGATGAACAGGGTATTTTTCGGGGCAATCTTTTTACCCTCTTAAATCCCTATGGACTTTTGGGCGGAGTGCTTTTTGTCCTGCTTTTTGCTGTGCATGGAGGTTTGTGGATGGCCCTTAGAGGTAGTGGAGACTTGGAAAGAAGAAGTGGCCGGATGGCCAGTAAGCTCTGGGCAGTGCTGACCGTGGTCTTGGTTTTATTTTTAGCCTACACGGCAGTGGCAACCAAACTTTTTACCAATTATCTCAAGTCTCCCTTGTGGTTTGCCTTGCTTATTTTGCCGGTAGGAGGCCTGGTTTTAAGTCGGGTGTATATGGGTACCCAAGAATGGCTTAAAGCCTGGCTGGCTTCAGCTCTCACTATTTTGGGGGTTACAGCCTTTGCCCTGGTTGGCCTTTATCCAGCCCTTTTGCCTTCTTCTTTAAATCCTGCTTATAGTGTGACCATTTATAATTCAGCTTCTTCTCCCCTGACTTTAAAGATTATGCTGGGTGTGGCTTTAATCTTTGTACCCATTGTTATTTTCTACCAATTTTGGGCATATAAGACCTTTAGCCATAAGCTGGAAGCCAAGGACCTGGAATACGAAGAAGCCTATTAGTTTTTTTAAAGTACATTGTAAAAATAAAAAAGGCAGGCACCTGGCCTGCCTTTTTTATTTAAAATAGTTTTAGACCTTTTAAGAGGATAATAAAGACCAGAATAGGTGTGATGTATTTGAGGACAAAGTAGTAAAGGGAAATAATTTTCTGGTTGTTTAGGGTATTATAGTTGCTAAGGGTAGTAAATATCTTTTCTTTTCCCCAGGTCCAACCAGCAAAAAGGGCAATGAGTAGTCCACCTACAGGAAGTAAGATGTTAGAACTTATAAAGTCGTAGAGGTCAAAGAAGTTAAGATTAAAGAATTTAACATCCTTAAGGACATTAAAAGAAAGAGTGGCTGTAGCACCCAAGACTACCAGGATGGCTATGGAAAGCAAGGTGGCTTTGGTCCTGGACATCTTTTTGCTTTCACAAAAGTAGGCTACAGGTACTTCCAGCAAAGAAAGCATGGCTCCAGTGGCAGCAAAGGAAGCCAGCAAAAAGAAAAGCAGCATAAAAATTCTTCCCCCGGGTAAAGAGGCAAAAATGGCTGGAATGGTAATAAAAAGTAGAGATGGGCCAGCCTGGGGTTCATAACCATAGGTAAATACTGCCGGGAAAATGGCCAGGCCAGCGAGCAGGGAAACACTTAGGTCAGCCAGCATAACCTTGGTGGCTGTAGCTGGAATATTGGCATCATCTCTAAAATAACTTCCATAGGTGGTCATGGTTCCCATGCCAATGGAGAGCTTAAAAAAGGCCAGTCCCATGGCCAGCAGTACCACCTGAGCATTTATTTTGCTAAAATCTGGAGAAAAGAGGAAAAGAAGCCCTTCTTTGGCCTTGGGCAAGGTCAAGCTGCGCACCACAATGATAACTAAAAACAAAAAGAGTAAGGGCATGAGCTTTTTGGTGGTGCGTTCAATTCCCTTAGAGGCACCCATGGTGATAATGAGCCCCACTACTCCAAGCACCAGCCATTGCCAGAACAGGGATGTTAGGGGCGTACTGATAAGAGAGCCAAAGGTTTTGGAGGTCTCTTCTGGACTAGTGGAAAGGATGTTGGCAGTTATTGTTTTGTAAACATAGGCATAGACCCAGCCAGCCACATCAGTATAAAAAGCCAGAATCAAAAAGGCTGCAGCTACTCCTCCTATACCAATTAGAGACCAAAAGTTTTTGTTTTTTTTAGGTAATTGATAGTAAGTAGTAATGGCATTGGCCTTGGCTGTTCTACCCAAAACCAATTCAGAAATCATGATGGGCAGTCCTACTAAAAAAGTGCTGAGCAAATAGACCAGTAAAAAGCTGGCTCCACCATTCTCTCCAGTCATATAGGGAAACTTCCAGATGTTTCCAAGACCCACTGCAGAGCCCAGAGTGGCAGCCAGAATTCCAAAACGAGTTTTAAATCCATCTCTTTGCATGAGGCACACTCCTTTTTCTAAAGCCAATCTTAACAACCAGGAAAGCGCCTAAAAAAAGAATAGAAAAAAAGCAATGAAATTAGTGAAAAAAAATTTTTTAAAGAAAAAGTTAAGGAGTAGAAGTGGAAGGTGATGATTGGGGTTTAGAGGGAGAAGAGACTTTTCGAGGCAAAATAAGCTTTTCAAAGTCTTCTCCTTGAGTCCAGGCTTTGACAGGTCTGGCCAGGTCCAAAGCCAGCTGGGCGAGCAAATAACTAAGACCATCTTCTGGTAAGACAATCCTTCTTTTGATTAAGTACCAATCAATATCTGCAGAGCTATCCAGCCTGCCAGCGTGGTCCAAAGACCAGATAAGACTCTGGTCCTGGGCAGAATAGATTTCTAAATGTAAACTCAGGGCCGTATTGGTAAGAGAGCCTCCATCCAGTAAGTAGGTAATTTGACCAATGACTACCCAGTCCACTTTTTTAGTCTGGGCCAGGTTTAGAGCTTCTTTTTTAGAAGTTAGATTCTGAGGACAAAAAAATGACTCCTTAAAGACCCTTTCTCCAGCCCAGGTCTGATAAAAAACTCTACCTAAAGTTTGCTCTAAGCTTAGATTCCTTTTCCCTGGGTTGTAATAAAAGGGGAAAAAAAGAGCAGAGTTTTGTGTTTTAGCTGGCTTTTTTCCAGGGTAAGCAAAAAGGGGGGCAGGACTTTTTTCCACCACTGGCGGAGAATAGATATAAGGATAGGCCAGGGTAAAAGGAGCTTCATTTACCACATGCTTGCCTGAATAGGTACAGGCCAGAGAAAAGAAAAAAAGCAAAAGAGGAAAAATTTTTTTCATATTTTCTTCTTTAGCAAGAATAGGACCACTTTTAAAAATGAGAACAATAGAAAAGCTATATTGATTTTTTTTATTTTGATTATGGTTTTCAATTGATTTAAACTATTTGACTTTTTTTTGGCTTCTCCAAGATAAGCTGAAGTTAGTAAATTAGAAAAGGAGGTCTTATATGGGGAAATGGAAGAATTTTTTTGCTTCTTCCTGGGGGATTATTGCTGTAGGTGCTTTTATTGGCCTTTTTGCTCCTTTGCTCCAGAAGTGGGGTAATCCCCCCAATATGGGGATTTGTGTGGCCTGTATGGAAAGGGATATTGCTGGAGCCCTGGGATTACATCGGGCAGCAGTGGTGCAGTATTTAAGGCCAGAGATTTTGGGTTTTGTGCTGGGCTCTTTTTTAGCTGCCTTGGCCTTTAAGGAGTTTAAGCCCAGAGGAGGCTCAGCTCCAGTAATCAGGTTTTTTCTAGGCATTTTTGCCATGATTGGCGCTTTGGTTTTTTTGGGTTGCCCCTGGAGGGCCTTGCTTCGTCTGGCAGGTGGTGATGGTAATGCCATTGTGGGCTTGTTGGGCTTAATCTTTGGCATCTGGTTAGGGACCCTATTTTTTAAACGCGGCTATAGTTTGGGAAGGTCCACTTCCAGTTCTGCTCTAGCTGGATATATTTTTCCCTTGTTTATCCTGGGATTACTTGTTTTGCGTTTTATTTATCCACCCCTGGAAGGCGCTCCTAAAAATGACGTGCTTTTTTATTCTGTAAAAGGACCTGGGGCCATGTATGCGCCTTTGCTGGCTTCTTTGGGTGTGGCCCTGGTGATTGGTTTTTTGGCCCAGAGAAGTCGTTTTTGCACCATGGGGGCTTTTAGAGATTTACTTCTTTTTGGCCAGAAACATCTTTTCTGGGGAGTAGTAGCTTTAGTAGTGGTAGCCTTTGGCATGAACCTGGTTTTAGGGCAGTTTCATCCTGGTTTTGCTCACCAACCCATTGCTCACGACCAACACTTCTGGAACTTTGCAGGCATGGCTCTAGCTGGTTTGGCCTTTGCCCTGGCTGGAGGTTGTCCTGGCAGGCAGTTATTTTTGGCAGGAGAAGGTGATGGGGATGCTGGTATTTTTGTCTTGGGAATGATTATTGGCGCAGCCTTTGCCCATAACTTTGGGCTGGCCAGCTCTCCCAAAGGCATTGGGGTGCACGGTATGGCAGGTGTGATTGTTGGGTTTATTTTTTGTCTGTGGGTGGGTTTTGCCCAGAGCAAAAAGTCCTAAAGGAGGCATAGGATGGAAGTAGTTGATACCAGAGGACTTTCTTGTCCCCAGCCTGTTTTACTGGTTCTGGAAAAGATAAAAACCATGGACAGGGGGCAGATAAAAGTTTTAGTAGATACTGAAACTGCCAGGGAAAATGTGACCAGAGCTGCTACCAGTAAAGGCTGGCAGGTAAAAGAAGAAAATGAAGATAGTTTGGTTTTAGAAAAGTGAAGTGGTTAAAATTTTTTAATCTTTTTTCCAGCTCTAAAAAAACTCCAAAACAGGACAAAGGGCTTTTTCTTTTTGCCAATACCAGTGAGGTTATTGCAGCCGAAAAGGTCTTAAAAGAGGCGGGCTACAAGTTTAAGGTGGTAGGCCCGCCTCCTGCTGTACGCAAAGGGTGTGATTTGGCCTTAGAAGTATTGGTAGTGGAAAGTTTGGGGTGTAAAAATTTGCTTTTAAAAAAGCAAATAGAGCCTCTGGATTTTCTGGTTTTGGATGCAGAAGAGGAGCTTTTACAACCTGTGGATCTGTTTAAGGTCGTTGATTTTGGGGATTATTTTATGGTCCGCGCGGCCAACATGAAAATTAGCGTGGAAAAGAAAAGTGGGCGCATTGTCAATGTGTCAGGTGGAGGTTGCCCGGATGTGCCCTATTTAGCCAGTTTGTTAATTGGCAAAACCCTGAAAGAAGCTCCCAATCCCAGAGAGTGTGGTCATACTTTATGTGGCTATGCCCTGGGCCTGGCCTTTGAGGAGATGCAAAAAAGATGCTTGTTTTAGCTGGCACTTATCCTTCTCTTAATTGTCCCCTATTAACCGGAGTTTATGAGTTAAGAGGAACAAATATTTTTTTAAAGGATTTTAAGCTGGAAATTAATAGAGGGACCACTGCCCTGGCTGCTACTGCTCTTCTGGTCTGTAAAGAACTGGGATTGGATGCTCCTTACTTGTGCCTGGCTGGGGATATAGGTCGAGGAGAAGGTACCCACAGGGTTTATTCCTTTTTGCAAAAAGAACTGGCTAAGCTAGCTCCAAGAGTTATTACTTTTCATTACCTATTGCCGGATGTGGATTGGCAGTACAAGCTTTTCTGGGCCATAGAAGAATTACCTACCAAGCCTTTTTTAATTGCAGATGCCGGGCATATGTATGCAGCCAAAATGAGTGGCCTGGCTGGCAAGTATGACCTTTTTACGCCAGATTTGGGAGAGCTGGCCTTTTTAGCAGATGAAAAGGCTCCACATCCCTTTTATACCAGAGGGTTTATTTTGCATCAAGAAGAGGAAAGGGAGACCTTGCTTAAGAGGAGTTATGCCCATAACAATGCCAGTACTTTTATGCTGGTCAAGGGTAGAGAGGATTTAGTGGTAGAGAGAGGCGTTATCAGGTCCAAAATAGATGCTCCTTGTGTGGAAGCACTGGAAGCCATTGGAGGAACAGGTGATACCCTTACTGGTTTGGTCAGTGCTTTGATTTATGCAGGTTTTGATGTTCCTGGAGCTATGGAGTTAGCTGCTAAGGTAAATAGAGTAGCTGGAGCAAAGACTAATCCTTCTCCAGCCACCCAAATTGAAACCATAATTCAAAAAATTCCAGAAGCGTTAAAAGAGGTCAAGAATGCTTAATGTAGAGGAAAACCTTCTGGACTGGATAAGCAAGTATCCTCAAACTGAAAAGTATTTCCGTCAGTTAGGGGAAACCCTAGGGGTTTGTATCCTGTGCAAGGAACTTTTTACCCCGTTAAAAGAGGTTCTAAAGAAATATTCCCTTTCTGAACAAGAAATTTTGGCATCTTTAGAGCAACTAATAGGTTCAATAAATTCCTCTAATTAAAATTTCTGCAGGTATTTTTTCAGCCTTTCCAGTCCCAGAGTGATGTTTTCTAAAGAAGTGGCATAGGAAAACCGCAAAAAACCTTCTCCTCTGGCCCCAAAATCAATGCCTGGGGTAACTCCTACTCTGGCTTTAAGTAAAATGTCCTTAGCCAGGTTCAGGGAACTGTTTTCAAAGTGCTTGGTTAAATGTTTGGCCTTAACAAAGACATAAAAGGCCCCTTCAGGCGGACTTGGGATTTCAAAGCCAAGTTCCTGTAGCCCCTGTAAAAGATGGGTCCTTCTCTGGGCAAAGGTGGCAACCATTTGCTTAACCTCTGGCCAGGCTTCCTTTAAAGCAGCAATTCCAGCTAACTGGGCCAGGGAATTGGCACAAATAAAAAAGTTTTGAGCCATTTTGCGTAAGGGCAGGATAAAATCTTCAGGTACAATGAGATAGCCAAGCCTTAAGCCAGTCATGGCAAAAAGTTTGGAAAATCCGTTTAAGATAAAGGCCCTGGGAGTAAACTCCAGAAGAGAATGTTCTTTTCCAGTATAGACCAGTCCGTGATAGATTTCATCAGAAATGAGCAGCAAATTTCTCTCCTGGCTGAGCTCAGCTAGTTCTTTTAGGTTTTGAGCAGAAAGGAGTTTTCCGGTTGGGTTGGCTGGAGAATTGAGTAAAAGGGCCTTGGTTTTAGGGGTCAACATCTTTTTTAGGCGAGAGATATCTAGCTGATAGTCTTCTTCTTCAAAGATGGGCAGATAACGGGGAATGCCCTGCCTTAGGTGGATAAAATTGGGATAACAGGCATAGCAGGGGTCAGTTAAAATCACTTCTTCCTGGGGGTTTAGGATGAGGGCCAGGGCCAAAAGCAAGGCTGGAGAAGTGCCCTGGGTGACAAAGATTTGGTCCGGGTTTAGTTGGACTTGATATTTTTGTTGATAATAGGCACAAATGGCCTCTCTTAATTCCAGAATCCCCTGGCTGTGCGTGTAATGGGTGTGATTTTCCTTTAACCCTTTTTCAATGGCTTTTTTCACTGCACTGGGAAGGGGAAAATCTGGCTCTCCTATTTCTAAGTGAACGATGTGCTCTCCCTGTTGTTCCAATTTAGAAGCCATCTCCAGGATGTCCATAACGATAAAGGATTTTAGATTGTCAACACACTTGGCTAACATAGCATCTCCTAATAAAAAGTGGAATTAAAGATAGGTTTAAGCAAGAGGCCAACCGCGTAGCTGGTAGTATTCTTGTTTTAGATAGTCAAACTCTTCCTCACTTAAAGGACCTTGATTTTCCAGAGGAAGCTTAAAAAAGAGTTTGGGCAGGGAATCGTCTTGCGAAGTTAGACCCTGAGAAAGGTTAACTTTTCTCGCCAGATGGGCAACCTGGGCTCCTAAATTTTTCACCCTTTGCTCTTCCCAGGTATCTCCAGTGATAAAAGTAAGTATTTTCGCCAGTTCCGAGTAGGGATAAAAATCCCGGTAAAAACGGCACAGGATAAGGCTATCAAAGACATTTAAGCGGTCTTCATAGTCAATGACCAGTCTGGCCTTGTCTTTGACCGTGGCCGGGTCAATAACGCCTGCCAGTTCTGGCTTGTAAAAGGTAGTCCTTAAATGACAGGCTCCTCTATCAGAAATGGCATAGGATAGGGCCATGCCTTTAAAGTATCTGGGGTCATAGCCTGCGGGTTCCAGACCTTTTACATGTACGGCATAATCTTCCATATCCCATTTTTGGGCAGCCTTTTTTATGCCCTGGGCCAGAACTTCTCCTATATCCTGCTTAAAGGCAATGAGTTTAATAAGCTCAGCAATCTTTTCTGTCTGGCCGTAATCTAGGTCAAATTTTACCTTCTTTTGGCGTACAGCCTCAATGGTAAAGGCACAGAGGTTGCCTGCGGAAATGGTGTCCAGCCCCAGTTGGTCGCAAAGGTCGTTTAAATACATGATTTCAGGCAGGCTTTTGACCAGACAAAGGCCACCAAAGGCAAAGATGGTCTCATATTCTGGTCCTTCTACAGTAAGTCCTTTATACCTGCCCTGGGGCACAGTGGAAATTTTGCCGCAGGCCAGAAAACACCTGGGGCAGGCATGAGGAGTTACCTGTAAAAGTTTTCTTAAGGCTTCTCCGTTTATCTGCTCCCAGTGGCTACAAGTCCCCTGTTGCCAATAACGAGCAGGAAAGGCACCTACCTGGTTTAAGATGGAGACCATCTGGGTGGTGCCATAATTTAGGTAATTTTTGCTTACAGGATGATTACGGTAGTTGTTGAGGAATTCAAAAGCAAAATTTTTTAGTTCTTGTTCCCTGGCTATAGTTCTTTTGCTTTGTCCTTGAAAAACAAGGGCTTTTACCTTTTTGGCCCCCAGGACCGCTCCCAGCCCACAGCGTCCTGCAGAGCGCCAATAGTTGTTTTCAATGAGAGCAAAACTTACCTGATTTTCCCCTGCTGGGCCAATGACCAGGGCACCGGGCCTTAGTTTGGGATTGCCATATCGCCTTAAGACTTCATCTTCTGTAGTATAGGTATCCTTGCCCCAGAGGTCCTGGGCTGGATAAAAGGTGCAGCTATTTTCTTCTATTTTTAAGACCACTGGCTCTGCACTTTGCCCTTCTAAAATAAGGGCATCTACTCCCACTCTGTCCATGGCTTCAGGGGCTTTTCCTCCTGCATAGGATTCAGCATAAAAGCCAGTTTGGGGAGAAATACCAAAAACAGCATATCTACTGCTGCCCCAAATAACACTCTGGCTACAGGGGCCAGTGGTAAAGATAAGGGGATTTTCTGGAGATAAGGGATTGATTTTGCTTTTGACCTGCTGGGCTAACAGGTAAGTGCCCAGGGCTTTACCCCCTGGATATTGACTTAAAATTTCTGGGTCTAAAGGTTCAAAGAAGTAAGTTTGTTCACTTAAGTTAATGCGAAGGATTTTTTTATATACTCCGTACATTTTTTGTCTCCTGAAGATTGCCCCTTAAAATTGGTCCAAAAGGGATTTGAGCGTAGCAGCCAGTTTAAACTCTGGCAGCCAAAGCGAAAGGAGTTCCTTACCCTTAGGGGTTAAACCAAAGAAAAAGCCAAGGATAAGGCCTCTGGCTGCAGAATCTCCTCCACCTAAGACATTGGCTATAAGTCCTTGCTTAGGAGTGGTAAAGAATTTCAGGAGTAAATAGAGGGTAGCAGGAAAGGCCTCATCAATGTGACAGGTTTGCCCCAGTTTTAAAAGGACCTGGTCTGCTGGCAGATCTAAGTGTGCCACCCTGCTCAGAAAGGAGCTTGCTTCCACTACCTGTTCATGTTTGTGGGTCATGGCTGTCTGGGCTTGCGCGGCTTTTTCCAGGACTTCTAAATCCCTGGCATAAAGGAGAAAAAGAGGAAAAATTCTGGCTGCACCAGCTAAGTCGTTCATCATGGAGCCACTATCCTCTGGCCCCCAGCCCAGCTTGAAATTGTCCAGGCTAATTCTGGTTGCATGATCAATATAATCTGAGTAGTCGAGAAAAAGATTTTGCCATTTCAGGGCAAAGTCCTGGAGGTCAAATTCTTTTTTCTCGGCCAAGCTTTGAAGCAGGACAAGGGTTTGGTCTCCGTAGTGGGTAAGCTCGCCTGCTTGTTTGTGCGGGTGAAAGTCTTTGATTAGAGGAGCTTGTAGATGCTCCCAGGAATGTTTCTTTAACACTTCCTGGTCATAAATCCAGTGGCCGCCTAGGGCCAGGGAATCAGCCAGAAAGGATAAGGTGATAGCTTCTTTGATTTGAGACATGGGAAACTCCTTTTTGAAGTATTTTAAAGAAAAAATTTAAAGAAAGTCAAAATAAAAAGGGGTAAAAATGCGAGTACTGGATCTGGGACTTATTGATTATGAACAGGCCTTGAGTTTGCAACTGGATTACCATCAGGAGGTGCTGGCAGGCAAAGAAGAGGTGCTTTTACTCCTGGAGCATTTGCCCGTGATTACCCTGGGCCGTCATGGAGGAGAGGAAAATTTACTTTTGCCTCCAAACATCCTGGAGGAAAAGGGAATCAAGCTGGTTAAAAGCTCCAGAGGAGGTAATATTACCTGCCATTTTCCTGGCCAGGTGGTTGCCTATCCCATTTTTAGGTTGAGTAAAAGGCCAGGGGGAATAAAGAGGTTTTTCTGGGATTTGGAAGAAGTAATTTTGCAAACCCTGTTGACTTATGAAATTAAAGCCAGGCGCATTCAAGGCCTTAGTGGAGTTTTTGTGGGGGAAAAAAAGATTGCCTCCATTGGTATTGGCGTAAAAAAATGGGTTTCCTATCATGGCCTGGCCTTAAATGTAACAGAGGATTTAAGCGTCTTTAGATACATTAACCCTTGCGGATTAGGCAGGCAAATGACTTCTATTTATCTGGAAAGCAAGTATAAACCTTCCCTAAAACAGGTAAAAGAGGATTTGTTAAATGGCTTTAAAAAAGTATTTGCCTAAGCCCAGGTGGCTGAGGATAAAACTACCTACCCAAAAGGATTTTGGCCAGACGAGAAAACTTTTAAGGGATTTAAACTTAAATACTGTTTGCCAGAGCGCCAGGTGCCCCAATATCTTTGAATGTTTTTGCAAGCACACAGCTACTTTTTTGATTTTGGGCAAGTATTGTACGCGCAGTTGTACCTTTTGTAATATAGAGCATAAAGATCCTGAGCCTGTAGATGCCAAAGAGCCAGAAAGAATTGCCGAGGCAGTTAAAAGGCTGGGTTTAAAGTATGTGGTTATTACTTCTGTGACCAGAGACGACCTTTTAGATGGAGGGGCTTTACACTTTGCCAGAGTGATTAACTTGCTCAAGGAAAATTCAGAATTAAAGGTGGAGGTTTTGATTCCGGATTTTCAGGGCAGTAAAGAAGCCCTTAGCCTGGTTCTGGCAGCTAAGCCCTATGTGCTCAACCACAATCTAGAAACAGTACCTTCCCTTTATCCTAAGGTGCGTCCCCAGGCTGATTATAAACGAAGCTTACAGGTTTTAAAGTGGAGCAAAGAACTGGCCCAGGGAGAAGTAATCACCAAAAGTGGGCTTATGCTTGGTCTGGGAGAAGAGGAAAGGGAAGTCCTGCAGGTCTTAGAAGACTTAAAGGCCGTAAACTGTGATTGGGTTACCTTGGGTCAATACTTACAGCCCAGCAAAAAACACTTTCCTGTGCAGGAATATGTCTCTTTAGAAAAGTTTAAATATTACCAGGAAAAGGGAGAAAGTTTGGGGCTAAAGGTCTTTGCTGGTCCATTGGTGCGCAGTAGTTATAACGCAGAGGTGTTAAATAAATAAGGGGTAGCTTAAGCTACCCCTTATTTAAGTTATTTTTTAGGTCCAAAGATTTGCACTGGCCTTACTGTGCTTCCACCAGTGCCCGGGAAGTTTTCGTATTTTTCTGCCTTTTGGCCAGTTTCAAGGAGATGTTTGGCTTCAGCCATAAACTGGTTAAAACGATGTTTGCATTCATAAAAACCATGCCACCAGGTGTAATCTGGAGCCATCATGGCTGCTCCCATTCTGGCCCTTCTACCTTCGTGGTGCCAGAGTTCATAAAATTCCACTTCTAATTTTTCATCAAAGAACCTGCTCTTGTCCAATAAGCCCTTGGCGTAAAGTTTATCCAACATTTCTTTGGCTGGCTTAAAGTAAATTTCGTTATATTCTTTGACCACTTCATCCAGTTTTACATAATGAGCATCTACCCAGCTTTGAGCATGGCATTGCTTACAGATTTCTTTCATTTTGTCGCGTTCTACTTTCCAGCTGGTCTGGGCCGGGAAGGGTTTAAAATTTTCTGGTCTTACAGTTAAAGGCGCTTGTGTCTCCCAGGACAAACGTTCAGTAACATCGTGGGTGGTAAGCACTGTGCCTGCTCCAGACATATGACAGGAAGCACAGGTGGGACCTCTAAAATCCACTCCAGGAGTCCAGGTGCCAGGAGCAGCTTCAAAATTGTATTCTTCTTTAAAGGCCTGGTAAATGTCGCCATGCTTGGACTCAGTATAAATTTCAATTTGGGGATGGTCAGGACCTAAATGGCACTGTCCACAGGCCTCTGGCTTTCTGGCATCCATCACAGAAAATCTGTGCCTGGTGTGACAACTGGTACAACTGCCCAGGCTGCCGTCTAAATTTACCCTTCCCACGCCCACATTGGGCCAGGTTTTAGGGTCTAATTTTCCTTCTTTGTCCAGCTTAAGCACTGTGCCATGGCAGTAAAAACAGCCTGCAGTCCTTTCCCAGTCAGTGTTCATTCCCTGATTGAGCCAGGGGTCCAGCTTCCACATAATTTCTACTGTATTGGCATGTTTACTTCTGGAGTATTGTTTTACTTCATCAGGGTGACAGCGAGAGCAATCTTTGGGAGTAACTACCGTGGCAATGGGTACACGGTATTCAGAGGTTCCCCACTTGTTGTCGCTTCTTTCATATTGCTTAAAGTGGGCCTTGTTTACATCCGGGTCTGTGGCATCGGCCTGGTGGCAATCAATACAGGAAATATTGGCATGGGCGTGTCTGGAATTGGCCCAATCCACAAAAATCCCAGGAGTTTCTACCTTGTGGCACTCAATACAGGCTTGTCCCTGTTTGGAGAGACTTCTTTCTAACCTGAATTCTTTGCTTTTACTAAAGTTTTTGGCCAGTATGTTGCCTGTAAACAGGCCTATACTGAGCAACAGTAGTAAAAGAACCCATTTAAATTTCCCCCTCATAAGACCTCCTTTGGTTTATAAAAAATTATTTACATTTGTCCCAATTGGTAAAAACCTTTGGCCTTGTGTACCAGGTTTTGATGGCAGTCAGTACATTTTTTTTCATAACCAGGTCTGGGATAAAGCACAGAGCGATGGGCAAGCATGGCTCCTCTTTTGTTGCTTAAATAGAGAATGTTGCGGTGGCATTTTTGACATTGGTCGTTTTTGATAGAAGCATAGGCTTTCTGGCGATTTTCTTCGTGGTCGTACTCTTGAAGCGGGTCATCATAAGAAAGGTGAACCAGGATGTCTTTGATACCGTGAGTGGTTTTGGCATAGAAAAAATTCCAGGTGTCCTGAGGCGCAGGTAGGTGGCAGTCCATACAATCAGCCACAATTCCTTTGGAATTAAAGGCATGGGAAGAACTTTTCCAGGTGTTGTAGGCAAACCTGATTTCATGACAGGAAGAGCAAAAACCAGGAGTTGAGGTTCTGACCATGGTGTAATAGGTCATACTAAAGAGTGGAAAGCCAATAAAAATAGCTATACCTAAGACCATAAAAATCTTTAACAGGACTTTCATAACTCCTCCTCTCCTATTTGGAGATTTTTTTATACTTATAAAAAGAAAAAAGGCAATTTTTTTTACTTTTAGGGAGAAAAATTTGACTTAAGTCAAAGTGGTTTCAAATATTAGAAATTAAGTTGTAGAGAAAAATGAAATTAGAAGAAGGTTAAAACTAGTTTTTATTGTTTACTTTTGACGAGGTAATAGATGCAGGAAAGAATAGGTGGTTTTGAACTGGAATTTTGTAGAGGAGTAGAGGGAAAGTGCCCCCAGGCTTTAGTCTTAGATGGTCCTAACCTACTTGCAAGGATAAAAAATATAGCCAGAACTTCTTCCTGGGGACAGGAAAAGGACCTTAAAAAACATCATTTATTTAAAATAGGCTTTTCTGCCTGTCCCAATGCCTGTGCCCGTTCTCAAATCAAGGATGTGGGGTTTATTGGCAGGGCAGAAATAAAGGTGCAGGTAGATAGGTGTGTGAAGTGTGGTCTTTGTTTGCAGGCCTGCAAGGAGCAGGCTATTTTACTTGAGCCAGGCTTAGAACTTACTTCAAATTGCCTGGGGTGTGGAGAGTGTGCTTTGGCCTGTGAACAAGAAGCTCTTAGCAGAGGGGAAATACAGGTAAGGGTGCTATTGGGAGGGCGATTGGGAAGACATGCCAGGCTGGCTAAGGAAGTGGATAGGCTTTCTTTAGAAAAGATGGTTTCTTTTTTGGCCTTTGTGCTTAAACTCTTGGAAAGGAGTGCGGTAAAGCA
This sequence comes from Desulfonauticus sp. 38_4375, assembly GCA_001507915.1. GTDB lineage: Bacteria > Desulfobacterota > Desulfovibrionia > Desulfovibrionales > Desulfonatronovibrionaceae > Desulfonauticus. Next base: position 23,611 of record LGER01000032.1, read on the forward strand.
GGGCAAGGAACTTTTTACTATTTATTCTCCTCAGGAGATAAGAGATGGGTTTTCTAAACAAGGGAACAATTCTCTTTAGCTTGCTTTTGGGCATGGCCCATTTTTTTAGAATGGGAGAGCTCAATTTTGTTTTAATCTTTTTTTTCTTGCTGATTTTAACTATCTTTAATCTAAGATTAAGTAAAATTATACTGCCCCTGGCACTTATTTTTTTATTTTTTACCTGGATAGAAGTGAGTTATACTCTGATATCCTTTAGAATACAGGCCCATATGCCCTGGTTTAGACTGGTGTTTATTATGTTTCTGGTGGTTTTATTCACCTTTTTGGCTTTAGTTTTTAGCTGGAAAAATTTTGAAAAAGTAAAGGATAGATTTTTTTTACTTTTTATCTTTTTGGTTGTCTTTGGTTTACTTAATTTTTTAAGATTAAAATCTTCTTTTCCTTTACTTCTCTTTGGCCGTTTTGTTTTTAAGCTGGGGATTTTTCAGGCTTTTTTACTGGCTTTATACGGAGTTTATGTGGGAGAAAGGTTTTTAAGGCCTAAAGAACAGTACAGGCTCAGGCCCAAAATCTGGGCTCTTTTTTCCCTGGTCTTTTTTTTCCAATTGGGACTGGGGCTCTGGGTGGATGGTCGTTTTTTGCTTACAGGTAAGTTGCATTTTCCCATTCCTGCCCTGATTATTGGTGGCCCTCTTTACCGTGGGGGAGGATTTTTCATGCTGGGTTTGTTTTTGAGCACTCTTTTGCTGGTAGGTCCTGCCTGGTGTAGCCATCTCTGTTATGTGGGAGGGCTGGATAATTGGGGAGCCAATTTACAAAAGCGAAAATCTAAAGCCCCCCTTAGTAGGAAAGGAGCCTGGATTAATCTGGCTCTGGTGGTGCTTTTGGCCTTAATGGGACGCTATGGAGTTTTAGAAGGGCAGGTGTTGTTTTTCCTGGTAAGTATTTTTGGCCTGGTTAGTTTGTTTTTTATTGTTTTCTGGTCCTATCAAAAGGGGAAAATGACCCATTGTCTTGGCTTTTGCCCTCTGGGGCTGGTTAGTGTGTTTTTAGGTAAAGTTAATCCCTTAAGATTGAGGATAAACTTAGAAAAGTGTACAGGATGTGGTATTTGCCAGGCTAAATGCCTTTATCAGGCCATTGAGAAATGGGAAGATAAGTTTAAAATTAATCACTATTGTACCAATTGTTTGGCCTGTTTTGCCCTTTGCCCTCACAGGGCAGTGGAGCTTACTTTTGGTTCTAAACCCAAAAAGGGGTTGTACAAGGGATATATTTTCATTCTGGTCTCTTTACATACCCTATTTTTGGGATTAGCTAGAATTTAAACTAAAAAGGAGGTTTGTTATGGGTAGAGAAGTTATTTTAGACCAGGATGAATGCATTGGGTGTGAAACCTGTGTGGAGCTTTGTCCTGGAGTTTTTGCCTATAATGAAAGCGAAAACAAAGCCTATGTGATTAATCCTGATGGCGCCAGCAAGGAAGAAATAGAAGAGGCCATTGAATCCTGTCCTGCTCAGTGTATTAGCATGACCGAAGATTAGTTTTGAGTTTGTTTTTTTGTTTAAAAGGCCCTCTTGGCAAAGAGGGCTTTTTTATTTTAGAGTTGAAAAAAATAAAAAGGGCCAGGCTCAAAGCCTGGCCCTTTTGCTTACAGGCGTCAGGGTTATGGTCTGGGATTAGAAGTTATAGGTAACACCTACGCTAAGTTTCCAGGCAGCTTCGTCAGCAAAGTTGTCGCCTCTCTTGTCAGTGGCATCAACTTTTACATCTTCGTCATAATTAGCTTTGATATAACCAAGCTCTACGATAGCTGCCAGGTTTTCATACATTTGATACTTGGTGTTGAAATCAACTTCCCAAAGAGAGTCTTTTTCAGTTAAAGTATCAGCAGAGAGAGAGAGTTCCTTAATACAATTTTTATCATTGGTACCTCTAGCGTACATAACGATGAATTCATGAGAAAGCTTGTCCACAAGCTTAATGTCTCTTAAGGCAAAACCTACAGCCCAGAGGCCAGAGGCATAAGCTCCAATTTGATTGTCATAGGTAAAGCTGGAACCAGCAAAACCAAAGGTAGTAGGAGCAAAGGACTCAGTGTAGTAAACTGGGAACCAGTTCATTTTCAATTTGTCACCACTATCCAAACTATCATCATCTAAACCAGTGGAGTAAACAAAAAATACTTGAGGAGTCATCATATCCATCTTGTAGCTAGCAGCTAAGTCAAAGAACCAACCAGAGATTTCCAAGTCTTCTTTATCTCCACCGCCTACATTAACTTCACCATCAACTCTACCATAGTTGATATCACCATCAATTACGATGGGATCAAACATGGTTACTTTGAAATTCAAGCCAGCCCACCAGGCTGTAGCATCATCGGTTAAACTTCCGTTTGCAGCTCCGTTAGAATCAAAATCAAATCCAATATTAGAATATACCCAATCTTCTTTATTTGCAGGCAAGTAGCTATCTTTACCGATCCAGGCATAAGCGAAGAAGGGGTTTAAGGCTACGCCATCAAGTTTAACAGGCACAACCAGGAAGGCAATATCTGTTTCGTCATTGCGGCTGTTGTTCTCACCGTCAAATCTGTCATAAGGCCTGGCCCAACCAGTTACTACAGATACCATCTCATTTACTGGTACTGTAGTTACTAATGCGGCTACGTCTCCATCAAAAATGTTAGAACCAAAAGCACTGGGAAGCGCTACCCTCTGCAAACCAGCCTTTACATTGATTTGAGTTTCAGGAAGGTTAAAATCAAGATAAGCGTGTTTTACTTTGATAATACCAGTGTTATCTGTAGAAAGATCACCAGCACCAGGTTGACCCCAACGGAAATTACCAATTTCCAGACCTAAAACAGCCTTTACATTTTCATTGGCAATAAAATCAAACCAGACTCTAGCTCTTTCTTGAACATTGAAATCATCTTCACTCTGGCCGTCACCATCTGTGTTGTCGGCATCCTGGTAATTCAAATTATCAGTCCAGTTGGCATGGGCGCGCCAAGCACCGCGAGCTTTGAGCTCAACAGCAGAAGCCATGGCTACAGTGCCCAGGATAAAGGCAGCCATGATTGCAAGAATAGCAAATCTTTTCATGTTAAGTTTTCCTCCTTTTGAAGTGTTGTTTTTGAGTGCAACTCAAAAACCCCTATGCAATTAACAAAGACCCCTGACGCCGAAAAAGAGATTCTCTCCCTTTTCCTTAAGCAAGGCATATTAGGGAAAAGGAAAAAATTGTCAAGCTAATTTTGACTTTTTTTTGACCCTGGTTCAATTTTTTTTACGGTTAAGTTTTTTGAACCGGTTTACAGGTTCTTTTCCCAAAAATTTTCCAGGCTGGTAATGACTTGGGAAACCTCTATTTGTTGCATGCAATGGTGGTGTTTTTGAGGGCAGGCTTTATGGCCATGCAGTCCGCAGGGCCTGCATTTTAAGGGCACTTCCAGGACTTTTCCCAGTTTATAAGGGTAAAATCCAAAAGCAGTAATGGTGGGACCAAAGACAACCACTGCAGGCGTGTTCAGGGCCTGGGCCATATGTACTGGTGCAGAATCATTGGAAAGAATAACCCTGGCTCCCTTAATCAGCCCAAAGCTTTCCCGTAAGGAAGTTTTGCCCACCAGGTTTAAGAGGAGAGGGGAGTTAAAGCCAGTTGTAATCTGGGTTGCAAAGGGTGCATCTTCCCTATCGCCAATTAAAACCACCTGTACTTTTTTCTTTAGCCAATAAGAGATTACCTCTTGAAAACCTTGCCTGGTCCAGCGTTTGGTGGGCCATTTGCTGCCAGGCGCAATGAGCAAGTAGTCTTTATAAGTGAGCCCATAAGTTTGGATTATACTTTTCTCTTTAGAGGTTAGGTAGAGTCTGGGTTCAAAAACAAGTTTGTTTTTGGCATAGGTACTTAGACCCTGCAATAGGCTTAAGTTCCTTTCTATTTCATGGGTGCCGTCAAAAGCATGGGGAAAGGTTTTGGTATATAAAAAGGAAAATCCAGCCCGGTCAAAGCCAATTCTTTGGGGGATTTTACTTAAAAACAGGGCCAGACTGGCTCGATGAGAGCGGTGAGGTGAGATAGCCAGGTCAAAGCGGGCTTTTTTTAGTTTCTGGATAAAGCTAAAAAAATTTTCCTTTTTTTCGTATATTAGCAGGTTATCTAAGTGGGGGTTATTTTGAAATACAGCCCTGGCAAAACCTTTGGCTACCAGAGTGATTTTGCTCTGGGGGTAAAGGTTTTTTAAAGAGGCAATTAAAGGCGTGGTCAGGATAAGGTCACCTAAAAAAGCAGTTTGCCAGACAAGTATATTCAAAATAAGTTTAACTCCTTTTACTTCTTTTAAAGATAAGAAAGGTCAGGAGGGTTAAGTCCTGACCTTAAATTTAAGAGTCTGGTTTTTTAATGTTTTTTAACTTAAGACATCAGCCATGGAATAGAGTTTGCCTGCTGGCTTAGTATAAAGCCATTTGGCTGCCCGTAAGGCTCCCTGGGCAAAGGTTTCCCTGGAATGAGCCCTATGCGTTACTTCTATGCGCTCGCCCGGGCCAAAAAAGTACACAGTATGGTCGCCAACCACATCTCCACCCCTTAGGGTTTGCAGGCCTATTTCTCCTGCAGGCCTTTGGCCAATGATACCTTCACGGCAATACCTGGCCACCTCTTTTAGCTCCACCTTTCTGGCTGCAGCCAGGCATTCTGCTAGTTTTAGGGCAGTACCAGAGGGTGCATCCTTTTTAAACTTGTGGTGGATTTCACTGATTTCCAGGTCGTATTGCTCTCCCAGCAGGGTTACTAGCTGAGGAAGTATCTTTAAAAGCACGTTTATGCCCACACTCATGTTGGGGGCCAGGAGTAAAGGAGTCTTTTGGGCCAGGTCCTTTAGGATGGAGATTTCTTCAGGGCTAAAGCCAGTGGTGCCAATAACTGCCTTTCCCTGCAGGTTAGCACAAAGTCTAGCAGTGTCCAGGCTCACTTTAGGAGTGGTAAAGTCAATAACCACACTGCCAGGAAATTTTTGCAGGGCTTCTTCCAGGCTGGAGGTCTTAAAAGGCTGGCTAAGTTCAATTTCTTTTAACTTTTCCTCTCGTTCAATTAAGGCTTTTACTTCCAAAGCCGGGTCAGCCAGGGCCAGGGTGGTGATAGTTGAGCCCATTCTACCCTTTGCTCCCAGGATAATTAAAGGTGTATGCATAAAAACTCCTTTTGCTTAAGAGATTAGTTTTAAAAATTCTGTTTCTGAGATGATGTTTAAACCTAGTTTCCTGGCTTTGGCCAATTTACTGCCAGGGTCTTCGCCTACAACCACAAAGTCCACCTGAGAGGAAATGGCACTTACCACTCTTCCTCCCAGAGTTTCTACCTTTGCTCTGGCTTGAGCACGGCTCAAACTCTTTAATTTTCCAGTAAAGATAAAAGTTTTTCCTGTCAAAGGCAGGTTTTGCTCGGCAGTTTCTTTTTTTGCCTGGGGCCAGAGTCCCAGGTTTTTTAAGTCCTGTAAAAGGTTTTGATTTTCCTTGAGGCTAAAAAATTCCACAATAGAACGGGCCACTTCTGGTCCAATGTCTTTTAATTGTATCAATTCTTCTTTGCTGGCCTGGCTCAGGGCGTCCAGGTCTTTAAAGTGGCTGCTTAAGATTTTAGCGGTTTGTTCACCCACATGCCTGATGCCCAGGGCATAGATCAGTTTGTCCAGGGTGAGCTTTTCTTTAGCCCTTTTTATGGCCTGAAGTAGATTGGAAGCAGATTTTTCTCCCATGCGGGGAAGTTTTATCAGTTCTTCCTTTTGTAAGCGAAAAATATCTGCTGGAGTCTGGAGCAGTCCTTTTTCCATAAGCAGGGGTATCCACTTTTTACCCAATCCCTCTATATCCAGGCCTTTTTTGGAAACAAAGTGAATCAAACTTGCTTCTAATCTGGCTGGACAGGAGATGTTTTCGCAGCGAATGGCCACCTCCTGAGCGGATTTTTGCAATTTACTTCCACACACAGGGCAGTTTTCAGGAAAAATGATTTCTTTTTCTTCCCCAGTTCGCTCTTCCTTTAAGGGCCGCACCACTTCCGGGATTACATCTCCAGCTCGCTGTACCAGCACCTTATCGCCTATTTTTAAATCCTTGGCTTTGATTTCGCTTTCATTGTGGAGAGTGGCTCTGGAAACCACCACACCACCTAAAGAAAGGGGCTCTAAAAGGGCTACTGGAGTGATTACTCCTGTCCTGCCCACCTGAAAAAGCACATCCTTAAGGGTAGTTATGCCTTGCTTGGCTGGAAATTTTAAGGCCAGGGCAAAACGAGGAGACTTGGCAGTAAAGCCCAGGAGCTTTTGTTGAGCCAGGGAATTTACCTTAATCACCACTCCGTCTATTTCAAAGGGAAGGGAATTCCTCTGCTTTTGCAACTCCAGATAAAAGGATTCTATTTCTTGCAAAGTTTTTACTTTTTTTCCCAGAGGAACAGTGGGCAGGCCCAGGTTTTTTAATTTAGATATGAGTTCTTCCTGGGTTTTTCCTTCAAAAGAAGAAGGCTCTACCTTGCCTACTCCGTAGGCATAAAAGAAAAGAGGGCGCCTGGCTGTAATTTTGGGGTCCAGTTGCCTTAAGGAACCTGCAGCTGCATTTCTGGGATTGGCAAAGGGCTTTTCTCCTTTTTTTAATTGCTCTGTATTGAGGTGTTCAAAGTCTTTTTTGTTTAAAATCACTTCTCCGCGTACTTCCAAATAGGCTGGATAGGGCGGGAAAAGGTTTAAGGGCAGGTTTTTTATGGTTTTTAGGTTGCTGGAGACATCTTCTCCTACTAATCCATCTCCTCTGGTACCACCCTGTTTAAACTGTCCTTGTTCATAAACTATTTCCACTGCCAGACCGTCTAATTTGGGCTCCAGCCAGAATTCCAGTTCCTCTGCAGGTAAATGTTTTTTTACTCTGGCTATAAAGTCAGCCACATCCTTTAAAGAAAAGCCATTATCCAGGCTATACATGGGCAAAGAATGAGTAAAGGGAGAAAATTCCTTCAGAGGTGGACCACCTATTTTTTGGGTAGGAGAATTGGGGTCAAAAAATTGAGGGTACTTTTCTTCCAGTTCCTTAAGCTCTGCGTACAAGGCGTCGTATTCTGCATCACTTATTTCAGGGTCATCTAAAACATAGTAGCGATAGTTGTGATAGCTTATTAGTTTGCGTAGCTCTGTAATTCTTGCTTTTATGCTCTCTAGATTCACCTATAAAATCTCCTCAATACGCCGTAAATTTTCCTTGCTGCCCACAGCAATGAGGGTGTCTCCAGCTTCTATGATGGTTTTGGGGCCAGGATTAAAGACCATTTGACCATCTTTTTTCTTAATGGCAATGATAATAAGGTTGTAGTTAGGCCTTATTTGGGATTGAATGAGGTCTTTGCCAGCTAAAGTGGATTTTTCTGAAATAATCAGCTCTTCCATTTGCAAGTCCAGGGAGCTATCTTGCATAGCCAGGTCCACAAAGTCAGTTACATTGGGTTTTAATACTGTTTGGGCCATGCGAATCCCCCCAATAAGGTGCGGGGTCATTACCTTGGTAGCGCCAGCTAGTTTTAGTTTGGGAATGGTTGTTTCGTGGTCAGCCCTGGCAATAATGGGTAGGTCTGGGGCCAGTTGCCTGGCAGTTAAGACCACATATACATTTTTGGCTTCATCATTTAGGGCAGTGATTAAGGCTTTGGCTTTTTTGATATTGGCTAAGACAAGGTTTTTTTCAATAGTGGCATCCCCATGGATATGGTCAATGCCCTGTAGTTTTAAGCGCTCTACAATTTGTTCGTCCTGTTCAATCACTACTACAGCGTGTCCTTCCTTGAGTATTTCCAGGGCTACCACACTGCCAATACGGCCAAATCCACAGACAATAAAGTGATTTTCCTTTTTTGCTAACATACGCCTTAACCTTTTTTGTTTAATGATTTCCTGGAGGGTTCCATCCACCAAAATCTGGGAAAAGGCGCCCACCAGATAAGCAAAGTTGCCCACTCCCAGCAAGATTAAAAGAGAGGTTAAAATTTGTCCTCGCTCACTTAAAGGATGAACCTCATGAAAGCCCACTGTAGAAAGGGTGATAACCACCTGGTAAAAGCTTTCTAAAGGTGTCCAGCCCTCTCCCCAATAGAAGACCAAAAATCCATAGACAAAAATACAGGCCAAAGAGGCTCCCCCAAAAAATAGGGGGAAAAGGGGGCCAAGTTTTTGTCTAACTAGTCTAAAGTAGCTGACTTTAGCCATGGTATTTCCTTGGTTTTAAGCTGTCCTTACTTGTCCTTGTCCCAAAACTATAAATTTGGTGGAAGTAAGCTCCCTTAACCCCATGGGTCCATAGGCGTGGAGCTTGGAAGTGGAAATGCCTATTTCTGCTCCTAAGCCAAATTGCCCACCATCGTTAAAACGAGTGGAAGCATTGACCAGTACAGCAGAAGCATCCACTTCTTGCAAGAACCTTAGGGCTAAATTGTAGTCCTGGGTCAAAATGGCCTCAGAATGATTGGAACCATAAGTCTCAATATGCTCCAGGGCTTCTTCCACCGAGGAAACAGTTTTTACTGCCAGGTCTAAAGATAAATACTCCTTGCCCCAGTCTTCTGGAGTGGCAGGTACACTTTTGGGCAAATAGGGTTGGCTTAAGCTACAGGCATGAAAGGTTACTTTATCTCCCATTTTTTTCTCTAAAAGGGGAAGAAAAACAGGGGCAATTTCTGCATGAACCAGGAGACACTCCAGGGCATTACACACCCCAGGCCTTTGTACCTTGGCATTATAGACGATTTCCAGGGCTTGCTCCAACTGGGCGTCTTTATGGACGTAAATATGGCAAACCCCTTTATAGTGTTTTAGGACTGGCATTCTGGCCTTTTCCACCACTGCCCTGATTAAGCCTTCCCCACCTCTGGGGATAACCACATCAATGTATTCTTCCAGTTCTAAAAGGTATTCCACAGCCTTGCGCTCTGTGGTAGGCAGGGAAATTACTCCATCTCTGGGTAAGCCTGCTTCCTCCAGAGAGCTGGAGATAAGAGAGGACAAGATTTGATTGGAATAAAAGGCTTCTGAACCACCTCGCAAGATAACACTATTGCCCGCTTTTAGGCAGAGAATGGCAGCATCTATGGTTACATTGGGCCTGGATTCGTAAATAATGGCGATTACCCCTAGGGGAATGCGCATTTTACCTACCTTAAGGCCATTGGGGCGGACTTGCATTTCTTCAATTAAACCGACCGGGTCAGTAAAATTGGCTACTTCCAAACAGGCCCTGGACATGGAGTCTAAGGTGTCTGCAGTTAGCCTCAGCCTATCTACCCTGGCAGCATCCAGGCCTTTTTCTTGAGCCAGTTGCAGGTCTTTTTGGTTGGCTGCAAAAATTTCCTCTTTTTGACTGAGTATTTTTTCAGCTAAAAGCCCCAGAGCCTTGTTTTTGGCCGCAGTATTTACTTTGGCCAGTAGCCTGGAGGCCTTTTTGGCCCTCTGAGCCAAGGTGGTTATTTCTTCCTTTAAGTCCATCTTCTCCCTCTCCCTTTTTAAGTTTATTAAAACACAATCACATCATATCCTTGATTAAAATATTTAAACATGGATGGATGGCCTTTTAATTCAGCTAGTAGAGTTAGGCCAAGTGCTTTTACCTCTTCCAAAACCCCCATTTTTTGCGAACAGGCCTGACAGGCTCCATAAAAGAGATTTTGGCTTTGGGCTTGTTGGTAGAATTGAAAAATAGGACTTTGCTGATTGCCAAATTCCTTTACCAGAGTGGTTGCCTCTCCTTCCAGAATTATGCCCACTTCTATATCCTTTTCCTTTAATTCCAGGGCATTTAAAAGTACGTGTAAAAAACACATGGGTTCTTTTTTAAAGACAAACAATACTTTTTTCATGGCTTAAGCCTCCTTTGGCAAAGCTTATAACTTAGTTATTTCTATAAGACAACATTCTTGTTTAATTGGAAGGAGTCTTATCCGGTAGTTTGATTAGCTGAACAAAAAATAGAGAAGCACAGCTTAGGACTGCGCCTATTAAAAAGGGTAGTTTATAATCTTGCATCCAGAGGATTCCGCCAATTACAGGCATGATTACAGCTACAATATGATTGATGGTAAAGCCTACAGCCATAGAAGGGGCAATATCCTTGGGGTCAGCTATTTTTTGAAAATAGGAGCGGATGGCCAGGGCAAAGTTAAAGAAAATGTGGTCCAAAATATACATCAGGGCTACTAAATAGCGGTTTTGTAAGTAGGCGTAAGCCAGAAAAATGAAGATAAGGGAGAAGTATTCTAAAGACAGGACTTTCCTTTCCCCAAAATAGTTAATGGCCTTGCCCAAAAAAGGGGTTAGCCAGTAGTTTATTAGATTGTTGAGGACAAAAAGAAAGGCTATTTCAGCCAGGCTAAAGTGAAATCGCTTGACCAGCAAAAATACAGCAAAGGCAATAAAGATTTGCCTTCTGGCACCAGCAAGTAAGGTGAGCACATAAAAGAGCCAGTATCTTTTTTTAAGAATCATTTTTTTGTGTTGAAGAGGCACTTCTTTATCTAAAGGGTTTTGCCTGAGGGCCCAGAGTGCTCCTGAGGCAATGATTATTCCCAGAAAAAGAAAAAGGGAGGAATAGGAAAGGAAAAAAGAAAGTGCAAAAATAACAGCTCCAGCCAGGATGTTGGTTAAGTGGGAGAAACTTTTAAGTCTTGCCATAACTAAAGGAGCTTCTTGTTGGGAAAAGTATTGAAGGGTTAAGGACTGGTTTAAGGTTTCATAATAGTGAAAACCAAAGGACATAAGTAAGGTGGTAAAGATAAAGCCATAAAAGGTGGGTAAAAATCCAGTTAAACCAATTCCCAGAGCCAGAAGAAAAACAGAAAAGACCAGCAATCTGTGTTCCTTAAACCAGAGCAAAAGATAGATTACCAGAAGGGCTAAAAAACCTGGCACTTCGCGTAAAGATTGCAAAAGCCCCATTTGCTGGCCGTTTATATTTACCACTTCTACAGCAAAGTTATTTAAAAGGGTGCGCCATCCCTGAAAACCAAAAGTAGTTACTACTGTTAAGACCAGAAGGAAAAAATACATTTTTCTTTGGGTGTAGGACATATAAATAAACTCCTTTTTAAAAGCGGTGGGTAAGATAGACGCCTATTCCCATTAAAATGAGTCCCAGGATGCGCCACCAGGAAATGGGATGGACAGGATAGCCTAAAATTCCAAAGTGGTCGTAAAGCAAAGAAGCCAGAATTTGGCCTGTGAGCAATAAGCCCATTAAGGTGACAGCACCTATTTTGGGGGCAAGGATTACGGACACGAGCACAAAAAAAGCACCTAAAAGCCCCCCCAGATAGGCCCACCAGGGAGCCTGGGCAAAGGCCTTTAAGGGTATGGGCAGGATTTTTAGGCTAAAACTCAAGATTAAGAGAAAAATAGTGCCCACCATAAAGGAAATGGTAGAGGCCAGAAGGGCACTACCTAATTTTTGGTCCAGGATACTGTTTATACCAGGTTGGGCTGCTCCCACAATCCCGGCTAAAATACCTAAAAGAAAATAAAAAATACTGATTTTCATTTTTTCCTTTTTTAGATAAGGTAAAGTGAAAATACCTTTTCTTGAACTAACTTACAAGCAAATTATAAAGAGGTGGTTATGAACCTGTTAGCCCAGAGTAAAAACCTGTACCTTCAACAACATAAAGATAACCCCATTTTCTGGCAACCATGGGGAGAAAAGGCCCTTTTAGAAGCCAGAGAAAAGGATAAACCCATTTTCTTATCCATTGGTTATTCCTCCTGTCATTGGTGTCATGTAATGGCCAGAGAAAGTTTTTCAGATAAAAAAATAGCAGAAATCCTCAATGAAAATTTTGTCTGTATTAAAGTGGATAGAGAAGAAAGAGTGGACCTGGATACTTTGTACATGCAGGCCTGTTATGTCTTAAATGGGTATGGCGGCTGGCCTTTAAACCTTTTCCTTACTCCAGAAAAGAAACCTTTTTTAGCTTTTACCTATCTTCCCAAAGAAAACTTACTGGATAGAGTAGGTTTTAAAGAATTGGTTAAAAGAATAAGTATCTTATGGAAAAGGGAAAGAAAAATGCTGGAGGAGACAGCTTTAGAGCTAGAGAATGTGTTAAAGCAACAATACCTACCTGTGAAAAATGAATTTACAGGCCAGGAATTGGAACTGGCTTTAACCCAACTAAAAGAAGATATTGATTGGGAGTTTGGTGGACTGGGTAAAGCTCCTAAGTTTTTTCTTGTACCTAGCTGGCTTTTTTTAAGCAGTATCAGGGATAGAGAAGAGTTTGGGTCAATAGTTAAGAAAACCCTGAGGCATATGGCTAGGGGTGGGGTCTTTGACCAGATAGGAGGAGGATTTTTTCGCTATAGTGTGGATAGGGAGTGGAAACTCCCTCATTTTGAGAAAATACTCTATGACCAGGCCCTTAATTTACTCCTTTTTCTTCGCGGATATAAATTATTTGGGGAAGATATTTTTCTTAGAACCATAGAAAAAACATTAAATTTTTGTTTTCAGAAAATGCAGGCCCCAAATAACGGCTTTTTTTCCTCTCTTAGTGCTGAAAGTGAAGGCAAAGAAGGCAAGTATTATCTCTGGAGGGCAGAAGAACTAGAAAAGACCCTCTCTAAATCAGAGTTTTCTTATTTAAAAGAAATAAGTAAAATAGAAGATAAAGGAAATTTTAAAGAAGAAGCAAGCGGAAGTTATACTGGAGAAAATATTATATTTTTATCGCCAGAAAAGGTTGGCAGTATAGACTTGAATAAATTAGACAAAATTTTTGCAAAGCTTTTGTTAAAAAGAGAGGAAAAGGTTTTACCAGAAATAGATAGAAAAATACTTTGTGATTATAACAGTTTATTTTTGTTTGCTCTTTGTGAATATTACCAACTTTTCCCACAAGAAAAGATAAAAACTGCAATAAAAAATCTTTTTTTCTTTTTAAAAGATACTTTTTATATTCAAGATGAACTTTATCACTCCTTTATAGAAGGTGAAATAGGCAGTAAAGGAACTGCTTATGATTATACCTATTTTTTGATGGCCCTATCCAGAGTATATTGGTTGTTTAAAGAAGAGTTTGTTTTAGATTTAATTTTGAGGTTGTTGGATAAATTTTGGGAACTTTTTGCGGATGAAGATATTTATTTAAGTTCAAAGGGAAGCCAGGACCTTTTTTTAAGGCCCAAGCAATATTTTGACAATACTTTAATTTCTCCTCTTTCTGCCCTGGTTTATACTTTACTTTTTCTTTATCGTTTAAAGGGAAAGGATGCTTATTTGCATAAGGTAAAGGATATTTTACAATTCTCTGCCAGGAATTTTACTCAATACCCTGCTAATTACAGTTTTGTCTTTTTTGCTTTAAGGGAGTGGGATTTTCTGGAGCCTTTTTGGAAAACTTCCTGACTTAAGGCAATGCCAATTCCCACCAGGATGGCTCCACCTATTTGAGGTAAGTTTAGGGTTTCTTTTAAGAGTAGCCAGCTAAAAAAGAGGGTAAAAACCGGGATAAGGTTGACAAAAGCCGCAGCTTTGCTGGCAGAAATGGCTCCAACACCTTGATTGTAGAGGGAATAGGCGAGAAAGCTTACCACAGAGCCCAAGTAAAGTATGGCTAGAAAGCCAGAGAGGTGAAAGGAAAAGCTTTTCCAGGGGTCAAAGTACAGGGCCAGGGGAAGGAAAAACAGGCTTCCTATAATGGCCTGGGCAGCAGAGAGGAAAAAGGGATGGTAATTGCGGCTTAAAAGGCGTACCAGCAAGGTATAACCTGTAGCCATGGCCATGGCCAGAAATTCCAGGAAGTTGCCTAAGTAGGGGTTGGGGCTTGTACTTTCTGGATGGCTAAAGATGGTAAGTACATATACTCCTAAAATAGCCAGGATAAAGCCTAAGATAATTTTTAAGTTTAGAGGTTCTTTAAGTAAAAGATTGGCTCCAATACCTACCATTAGGGGTAAGGTGGCTACAATCAAGGAAGCTTGAGAAGCAGAAGTGTATTTTAAGGCATATCCTTCAAAAATAAAATAAAGACAGGGCTCAAATAAAGCCATCAATAAGATGAGTTTCAGGTCGGAAAAATAGATTTTTTTAGGTTTTATTTTGGGCCAGATAAGGAAAAAAATAAAGGTTGCTACGAACATACGGCCAAAAACAACTGTAAAGGGAGGATAGTTGAGTAAGGCAATTTTTAGGGCTACAAAAGAAGTGCCCCAGAGTAACATGGCCAAAAGTAAACCTAAATAGGCGGTTAGTTTGCTCATAGTGTCTCCTGTGAAAGGAAAGCTACTTAGTGGTAAAAGTTTTTAGAGGCAAGTAAATTTTAAGGATGAAGTTGTTAAGAAAAGGTAGCTTTTTTGCAGGTAAAAGGGCCAAATAAGTCAAAAAATAAGAGCAAAAGGGTAGGCGATTATTTGGTTGCCAAGAGAGAAGAAAAAGTGTAAGAGTACTTCTTCTTAACGCCCCCGTAGCTCAGGCGGATAGAGCACGGGATTCCTAATCCCGGTTAGCCCAGGTTCGAGTCCTGGCGGGGGCACCAAAAGACTCAATAATTCAAACTTGAATTATGAGTGTTTTTTTCCAAAAGCCTTAATTTATTCCTGAACATATTCTCAACTTGTCAAAACTTGAAAGATATAGTTTTTCTTGCTGGATTCCAGCTGAACTACAAGCATCATATAGTGAAAAATATCCTAAAGAACTAACCTGTAACTCTGTTTATTTACAGCTGTAGAATTAGGTTTTGTACTTGATTTATATGAAGAAGAAATTCTTTTTAGTTTAAAATGAATTCAGTAAAGTCTTCTTTATTGAACTTTTCGCTTTTGTTATTGAGTTTTATCTCAATATATTGTTAGATAGTATTGTTTGGGTAAAGTGGATAAAGACTGTAGTTACATGTGTATTTACAAATTTATATATTATTACTTCCTTTTTTTAAAAGGGAGTAATTTTAAAAGTAAATTTTACAAGGAGTTTAATATAATTTTTTTATGTTTTAGAGATAAATATCTGCTATTTTTAACTACTTCTTTTATTCTCTTTAACTACTTCTTTTATTCTCTGACATACATTTGGGGAAGCTGACCATACTTTGCCAGCTTGAATAGCTGCATCTATTGCTTGTTTTGGTAGCTGTTGAATACTTGAGGTATCAATATAAGATGTATGGGGTAGGCAGGATATTTCTAGTTTGCCCATAACCTGAACTTGAGCATCAGGAGCCTTATTCCACGGTTTGGAGTTAATATAAAAAAAGAAAAAATATTCAGGAGCAACACATATGGCAAATTTATCATGGTCAATCCCATTTAAATATTTTTTAAAAACCAGAATAATATCTCCAGGATTTAAAGGCATAATAAATAAACTAAAGAACAATGGTGTGAGCTGTTTCTTTCAGGTAGGATATTAACTCATCACGGTTGGGAATATCATCATCTATAAATAATTCATAATCCATTTCTGAATGCATATTAGACTGTTGCCAGGCTTTTTCTTCATGGGTTATTTGAGTAAGAGAATTAAAATCAGTTTTTTCACATTTATCCATTGCTTCATTCAAACATTCCAGGTCTGTCTCTGAAAAAAAATCAAGATCAGGCTCACGTTTGGCAAAAACAGACGGAATATCATTTTCCTTTTTAACTTCCAGGGATTCATTAATCGCCTTTAAAATATCCTGAGGGATAAAATCACTTTTTTTAAGAATATCATAGGCAAAAGAACCAACAGGGCCATAGGGCATTTTTATATAAACATCTCCAAAGACCGGTCTTCCATATTTTTGAAGATGGAACTTGTCTGCATAAAATAAAATTTTGAGAAGATTATGAAACCCGTTTCCAGGTTTTTTTTGTGCTAGCAAAACCAATGCTTCTAAAATTTTTTGAGGATTTGCTTTATACCTCAACATATTCTCCTCCCATTATTACCAAATTAATAACTATTAACTTCGAAATTCCATGTCAAGACCAGGACAAACAAAAAGCCCCCTCAAAAGAGGAGGGTAATAACCAATTTTAAATTACTCCTTGCTTTTTTACATTTCATCTTTTCTTGGTCTCCTTTTTTATCCTCAGTCATCTATTTTCCTTACTTGTTTCTCTTTTGCCTGGCCTGGAGATACACAAGTCCTACTTAAGCTAGGTTCTTAAGATTTTAAAAATCTTATCAGGTTATCTTTTTGAATTTTCTATTCAAAAATAAAATATATTTTCTTGAAATCAATTGAGATTACCAATTTGCTGCCCTCTTTTATTCCCTTTATAAACAATAAACTTAATTTTTGGAGGTAGCAGATGAGTGCAGAATATCGGGAGATGTGGGAAAAACTGAATTTAGACCTTACTGCCCATGATGGATTGCTTACGGTTTTGGGCAAATTTTACGGAGACATTTACCTTTCTCAGGATAAGCGTTTAAAGGGAATGGAGTATCTGGATTTTGTAGTGTCAGAGGTGCACGGCCTGAGGATTAAAGAACTGCAGGACGCCAAGGCCAGAGGTCAAAAGGTAGTTGGTACCTTTTGTATTTTTGTACCAGAAGAGTTGACTTTAGCGGCCAGGGCCATTCAGGTAGGGCTTTGTGCTGGAGCAGAAGCAGGCAAGGAAGAGGCTGAAAAAATAGTGCCCAGAAATACCTGTGCCCTTATCAAGTCCTTTATTGGTTTTAAGCTGGCCAGGTTATGTCCGTTTATTGAGTCCTGTGACCTTATTGTGGGCGAGACCACTTGTGATGGAAAGAAGAAAGCCTATGAAGTTTTTAAGGACTATGTAAATCTCTATGTAATGGAAGTGCCTCAGCAAAAGAAAAAGGCAGACAGAGAGCTTTTTAAAGCAGAAGTTCTGGCTTATAAGGAAAAGCTGGAAGAGCTTACAGGCAATAAAATAACAGCCGAGAGCCTGAAAGAAGCCATTAAACTGGTAAATCGCAAACGCAAGGTGTTGCAGAGATTGAATGCGCTTAGAGCCAAGGTGCCTACTCCCATTTCTGGTCGGGATGTGCTTCTTATAAACCAGATTAGCTTTTATGACGACCCACAGCGTTTTTGCGAGAAAATAGAGGATCTCTGTCAGGAACTGGAGCAAAAGGTAAAGGAAAAAGAGGGCGTGGTGCCAGAAAATACCCCCAGGTTGCTTTTGGCTGGTTGTCCTATGGCCGTACCCAACTGGAAGCTTCCCTATCTGGTTGAAAGCTCTGGTGCAGTTGTGGTGGGAGAAGAGTCCTGTATAGGTACCAGGAATACCAGAGACCTGGTGGATGAATCTAAAGAGACTCTAGAAGAGATGATAGATGCCCTGGTAGATAGATATATGCGCATTGATTGTGCTTGTTTTACCCCCAATGAAGAGAGAATGGAAAATGTGCTTAACCTGGCCAAAGAGTTGAAAGTGGACGGCGTTATTCAATATAGTTTGCTTTTTTGTCAGCCCTATCAACAGGAAAGCTTAAAATTGGGCAAGTTTTTAGAAAAAAATAATATTCCAGTACTAAATATAGAGACAGATTATAGTATGGAAGATGTGGAGCAATTAAAAACCAGAGTAGAAGCCTTTGTGGAAATGCTGGAAAAATAAAGTTATGTTGATTTTAGGTATAGATATTGGTTCGAGAAGTATTGAAATAGTGGGACTGGATAAAGGGGAGTTGCAGCTCAAAAAGCAACTCCCCACCACCTTTGACCCTCTGGCTCAGCTAAGAAAGGGGCTAAAGGACTTGGCGTTTGCGGGAGTGGTGGCCACAGGCTATGGTCGGGGGCTGGTGGATAGGCTGGATTTAAAGGTGCCTGTTAAGAAAATTACAGAAATAAAAGCCTATGCCAAGGGCGTAAGTGCGCTTTTTCCCCAGGCCAGAAGTATTCTGGATATAGGTGGGCAGGATACCAAGGCCTTATTGTTAAATGAGCAGGGAGGTTTGTTGAAGTTTGAAATGAATGACCGCTGTGCTGCTGGTACAGGTAAATTTTTGGAGCAAATGGCCAATATTTTTCAGATAGGTATTGAAGAATTTGGTCCCTATGCCCTTAAGGGAGATAGAGTGCCTGTTATTAACAGTATGTGTACTGTGTTTGCTGAGACAGAAGCTACTTCCCTTATGGCTCAGGGCGAGAAACCAGAAAATATTGCCCTGGCCCTGCATCACGCCATTGTAAAACGCTGTGTCAACATGTTAAAACGGGTAGGCGCAACTCCTCCTTTGATTTTTGCCGGAGGTGTGGCGCATAATCCCTGCGTAGCTCAATTGTTGAGCGAAAATTTGGGCTTTTCTCCTATCATTCCTCAAGACCCGGATTTTATAGGCGCTATAGGCGCAGCCCTTTCTTTTTCCTAAAAGCTTTCAGCTTGCTTAATTTGAGTTTAAGCGTTAAGTTTTTTAGAAGTTTTTCTGGAAAATTAAAAAATAGGATAAAAAAATGAAGAGATTAGTCTTCTTGTTTTTGCTGTGCTTATCCTGGCCTGTTTTACTTTGGGCCAGCGAGCCTCTGGATAAGATGCAAGCCAGTTATGAAAAGATTGTTTCCTTTAAGACCACCTTTTATCAGGTCCTGACCAATGCAGCGAGTAAAGAACAGGAACTGAGAAAGGGAAAAATTTACTTTAAAAAGCCAGAATTGATTTTATGGGAAGTAGAAGAGCCAGAGCCAGAAAAATTACTGGTCAACCCCCAGGGGGTATGGGATTATTTTCCAGAAGAAAATACAGCTTATAAGTATCCCAAAGACAAGTTGTTTTCCTCTAAAACCATGCTCAAGTTTATTTCAGGTAAGGCCAATCTCAAAGAGGACTTTGTGCCTGAATTTATGGGTAAAGAGAAAGATGGACTTAAGTTTAAGCTGGTACCTAAAAATCCAGAACCCAATCTGGTGTTGGCCTTTATCTGGATAGATGAAAAGAAAAGTATTTTAAATAGGATTTTGCTGGTGGATTTTTTTGGTAATGGCAATGAACTTTCTTTAACCAATACAGAGATAAATGTTCCGTTGGATAATAAACTCTTTTCTCTTGATTTACCCAAGGACGTAGAAGTTATTGAAAATAATCCCTAGGAGGTAGCAAGGTGGTTATTGTAGTTAAGTCTTGTGCTGAATGTCCCTTTTGTACTAAGCTGGAAAATGGAACCCAGAAGTGTAATGTAACCTTTCCTCCCTATAGAGTTATCAGTACAGAAGATAAAGTCCCTGTATGGTGTCCTTTGAAAAAGGAACAGATAATTGTGCGCAATTTTTCTTAGTTTTTATGTAAATTATTTTTCTTATTTGAAGACTAAGATTGAGTTGTTTTTGGCTTAAAAAATTTTTTAAACTTTTGTTTTTTTAATCTAGTCTTTTATGTAATTTTCCACTCGATTATTAATGTCTATACTTTCTTTT
>LGER01000033.1 GCA_001507915.1 Desulfonauticus sp. 38_4375
CACTCTGGCTGGAGGGATTGCCCATGATTTTAATAATCTTTTAACTGCAATTTTTGGCCAGATTACCCTGGCTCAAAAAAAACTGGCCCCCTCCCATCCCAGTTTTAAAAACTTAGAAAAAACTCAAGCTACCATTGAAAGGGCCCAAAAAATCGCCGGTCAATTACTCTCTCTAACCAAAGGCTGGGAGCCCATAAAAGAAACTGTAGACCTAAAAACTATCCTTCCTTTAATTGCTGAATTAGACTTAAGTGGTAGCAAGGTAAAAGCCATTTATTACTTCCCAGAAGAAAATTACCTGGTAGAAGGAGATAAAGTTCAACTGGAACAGGCCTTTTCCAATATTATTTTAAACGCAAAAGAAGCAATGCCTGGGGGAGGGACCTTAACCATCAGCTTAAACCACAAATCAATAAAAGAAAGCTCTGAGACACTCCCTTCGCTTCCACAAGGTGATTACATCTACCTGGAGATAAAAGATACAGGAATAGGGATAGACAGGGAAGTTTTAAATAAAATATTTGATCCTTACTTTTCCACTAAAAAGACAGGAAGTGGTTTAGGCCTGGCCATAGTCCATTCTATTATAGAAAAACACAAGGGTTTTATTTTTGTGGAATCAGAAAAGGGAAAAGGAACTACCTTTAAAATCTATTTACCCGCCTCTTCTGAGAAAAAATTAGCCTCTCAAAGAGCAAAAAAAACTCAAGAACATTCCCTTAAAAAGGCCAGAATCCTCTTTTTAGATGATGAAGAGGTATTGCAAGAGACCTTTAAGGAACTGCTGGAATCCTATGGTTATGAAGTAGAAACAGCCAGTACAGGGGAAGAGGCTTTAGAAAAGTATAAAAAGGCCCTGGAAGAAAATAAACCTTTTCATGTAACCATCATGGACCTTACCATTCCTGGAGGAATGGGCGGAAAAGAAGTTATTCCCCACATTTTAGCCCTAAACCCTGAAGCCCTTTGCATTATTTCCAGTGGCTATAGTCATGACCCTGTACTTGCCAACTACCAGGACTATGGCTTTAAAGCAGCCTTGCAAAAGCCCTTTGAGATTGAAAAGTTATTGGAACTGCTGGACAACCTACTCTAAAAAATAAGAAACTCTATCTCCATCTCCAAAAGACCTTGAAAAAATTTAACCTACTACTCTCAACCATTTAATAAAAAAATAATATTTATTGACAAAGCTCTATCTTGTCTTTAGCGTGACTAAAAATAGTTAAAGGAGAAAAGCGATGGAGCACTTGGTAAGTATTTTTTTCTTTAGTATTTTTTGTTTATTTGGTTGTGTGTCTATATCTACAGCCCAGGAAAACCCTTTTAATCCTAGAGCAGAATGGGATAATTTAATGCAAGAAAGCCTAAGAGCTGCGAAAGGTGGAGATTATTTTGCAGCCATTGCCTTAACTGAGCTTGCCTTACAAAAAGCAGAGCAGGCTTTTGGCCCAGAAGATGCTACAGTAGCCAGTAGCTTGAATAATTTGGCCTATTTTCACAAAACCTTAAAAGAATATGTCCAAGCTGAAGAGTATTATAAACGCTGTCTGGATATTAGAAAAAAGTTATATGGCCTGGAACATCCAGCAGTAGCTACGAGCATCAATAATTTAGCTTCTCTTTATTATGTAAAAGGAGATTATGCTGCTGCTGAACCTCTCTTTAAAGAAGCCTTGGAAGTTTGGAAACAAACTCTAGGCCCCAATCATCCAAATGTAGCTATCTGTCTGGAAAATCTGGCTATGCTTTATCAGGCAACCAATAGACAGGAAGAAGCCCAAAAATTGGAAGCACAAGCTCAAGCAATTCGAGCTCAAAACCAGTAAACATCTTAAAAAAAGGATATCCCTTATCTTGAGTTTAAGGGATATCCTTTTATTTCTATCTTTTATATTCCCAGAAAAGTTTAGCTAAAGATTCTATTTCTTCGCTTACAGCCAGAGCTTCCTGGAGGTTTTCAGCCCAAACCACCAACCCATGCTTTTGTAAGCAAATTATAGAATATTTCTCTCCTGCCCTAGCTACTACCCTGGCTAAGTCCAGGCTCCCGGGCTTTAAGGGAGGAAGATAGGCAATTTTGTTTTTAAACAAGTCCATCTCAAAAAAAGGCAGTTCTAACAAATCATATCCCTTTAACAGGAGCAAGTTTAAATAAGGGGGGTGCGTATGCAAAATAGCCCTGGCCTTAGGTTGCTTTTTATATAAAAATAAATGCATTTTGCTCTCAGAAGAAGGATTTCCCTGATTTAAAAGTCTATTCTCCCTTAAATCAAACACGGAAAAATCCTTGAAAGTCAAATTACCTTTAAAGGTTTTGGAGTTGGTGATTAAGACCTTAGAAGTATCTAATACACTTATATTTCCATTATACCCACTAAAAAGTCCTTTTTCCCAGCCTAATTGGCCAATTTTTATTACTTCTTTTACCTTTTTAAAGTCAAAAAATATGGAAAAGCCTTTTTCATCTACCTCAGGCAAATAAGGCTTTATATCAATAATCGGAGTTTTATCTATGGCTTCTAAGGGATGAACCACTAAACCATCCTGAAGTACTTCTTTTATATCCACTAAATGCAGACCTATGGGATTGGGTCTGGCTGGAGACCTGGAGGCAAAAACACCATGCAGGGCCAGTTGCCTGTCTCCTCCTGGATGTACCTCCAGCACCTCCCTGGAAGCCAGATGCAGCCAGGTAAAGATATAAACCTTTTGCCCTCTGCTTAATCTGGAAAGTCCCTGTAAATACCTGGAGTATATCTTTATTTTAACCGGGGGTAAGGATTTATCTCCTTGTTTGGGGACTTCTTCTCTTTTCTTAAAAGGAGAAAGCACTTCTCCAATGGGAACTAAAGAATAATCCTTCATTTTTCCTAATCCTTTTCCTTAAGGTTAAGCCATACTTTCAAAAAAGCTTTAAAGTAGCAAGTGGTTAATAAAAAATAAAAGGGCTACCCTGCGGGATAGCCCTTTTATTTTAAACTATTTTTTTCTTTAACAGCTTAATTCAATTCTTTTTCCTGTGGAAATACGGGCAAGTAACGATAGGACAGGCTAAGGACCAAAGCTCCATAGGCCAAAATTTCAAAAGTAGTAGCCCACTCAGCCCAGTTTGGAACATAAGAATACCACTTATCAAAAGGCATTACTGGAAACGCAATGGTTTGGACAGTAAAGACAAAGCGGTTAATTACAATGCCTATACAATCTAAGATGGCAGCAGTATAAAGTAAGAAAGGAATATTTCTAAACTTAGGCACTACCAGTAAAATAGCTGGAATTACTCCACAAAGGCCAAGTTCTGCCCACAACAGCCATTTTCCATAGACATCATTAAACATCTGGTCAAAGGTAAGACCCATTCTGGGCAGAGTATCAGTAGCCCAATACCAGGTGTCTAAGAACTTAAAGAAAAGATAGAAGCAAAGTAAGGAACCAGCAATCTTACCCATTAAAGCCTTGGTTTCATAGGAAACCAGCTTACGGCCAGTAATCTTTTCCATCAAGGTAGCAATAAGCATGGTAAAGGCAGGACCAGAAGCAATAGCAGAAGCTACAAATAAGAAGAAGGTCCAGGGCCAGATAAAGAAACCTTCTCTATAGGCAAAGGGGCGACCAAAAAGCACACCATACATACCACCCAAGGAACCCTGGTGGAAAGTGGACAAGAAAGTACCAATCCCAGCAAAAAGAGGCATAAAAACATGAAAGTTGTGAGCTAAATTGTGGATAAACTTATTTTGATTTAACTTTCTATTTTCTAAAATAATAGGAATATATTCAATAATTAAAACCATACAATAACAAGTAATACAAAAGATAACTTCTGTGAGCATGGAGTGAACATTGGGGTGCCAATAACCAAACCAAGCTCTAAGAGGCTGACCAATATCCAAAGTCAAAATGAGCATAGTTCCAGAATAGCAGATAAAACCCACAATTACTGCCAAGTTAATAATATTTTTTAACTCTTCAATGCCAACAATATATTTAAGAAAACCAGAAAAAAAGGCCCCTGCACCCAGGGCAATTACTGCCAGGTCAAAAGTAATCCAAAGGCCAAATCCAAAATAGTTATCCAAATTGGTCTCTATTAAACCGTTAGCAAAAATTCTATAGGTAGCATAAAGACCCCAGGCAAAGACCACACCAATAATGGCCAACCATACTGCAAACTTGCCAAAGGAGCAACGCTCCACTCCTTCAGGTAACCATTCTCTATCTATCATGGCTTATTCTCCCTTTGTCTTTTCGTGTGGCAAATAGTTATCACCCTGCCTACGGACCCACTCTCTTTCACTATAATAATAGACTTGTGGGTCAGTACCTAAGCGTTCCAACAACCTAAAAGCATATTTGCTCTTAGCTAACTTAGCCACTTTATGTTCTGGATTGTTAAGATTGCCAAATACAATAGCTCCAGTAGGACATATTTCTGCACAGGCAGGAATATAAGCATCTTCTGGTAAATCCATAGGATCTTCACCATTGTATCTGGCTTTTTCTTTGGCGTACATAAAACGATGATGGCAAAAAGTACACTTTTCCACCACACCCCTGGGTCTCACTGAAGTGGAAATGTTTAAGGTCTTTTCCATACCTGCAGGCCATTTAGGATCATACCAGTTAAAATACCTGGAATGATAAGGACAAGCAGCCATACAGTACCTACAACCTATACACCTAGGATAAATCTGGCTTACAATTCCACCTTCTTCATCCTTAGTGGTAGCAATTACAGGACACACTGTAGAGCAAGAAGGTTTACCACACTGCATACAGGGTCTGGGAAGATAAGCAATATCATGCTCTGGAAAAGGTTTACCATTGCTAAGTTCATAAACCAACATCCAGGTCAAGGTCATGCGTTTATCTGACCCATCTACCATTGGCGCAATGTTGTTTTCTGCCTGACAGGCTACCATACAGGCCCCACAGCCAGTGCATTTATCTATATTGATAACCATTCCCCATTTTACTTTAAATTCTATGGCTTCCATAATTCACCCCTCTCTCCAAATTTACGCCCTAACAACTTTTACCTGGGACCTGTTCCACACCTTAAGACCACTGCCTTTTTCTTCCTTCACACTTAATACTTTAAACAGGTTATCGCCCTTGCCCTTGGCAAACTCGTCCCAGGCCTGGTGCCCAAAACCAAGAGGTGCAGCTATAACATCATTCATCACTGTTTCCGTAATATTTACTCTGGCTACACACTCTCCACCAGCACCTTGTAATTTTACCTTGCCATTTTGTTTTAATTTCAACTTGTTGGCAGTATTTTTATTTACCTGGATATAAAAATCCTTCTTTTGCAATTCAAATTCTTTCACTACCACCACTTCAAAAGGAGTAAGGGCTTGTTTGGTATTGCCCAGGTAATTTCTAGCTACAGGAGCTAAAAAGACACCTTCTCCTTCTGTTTCCAGACCTGTGGCTAAAATTTCTACAGGTAAGCTCAAGCTGTTTTGAGCCAGCCACTTATCAGAGGTATAAGCTTCAGCACTTACACTTTCTAAATCAGTGCCCAAACTTTCTGCTTTGGCCTGCAAAACTTCTTCAAAAGAAGCAAAGCCCAGATCAACTCCCAGCTTATTGGCCACTTCCAGAATAAAATCAGGAGTAGATTTGGTGGAGAATATGGGCTCAATCACAGGAGCAGCAACACTGTAAATCTCCTGACCTACTCCAAAGGGTGTGTACGCATCATCAAAACGCTCCAGGAAATGAGGAGCAGGCAAGATAAGGTCACAGGCCATAGCTGTTTCATCCAGGAAAGTACTAAAACTTACCTTAAAAGGAATCTTTTCCAAAACAGTCTTCACCTGCTCTGGCTGAGGCAAAGCATAAAGAGGATTGGCTTCATAAACCAACAAGCCATCTACAGCCTTACCCTGTTCCACTTCATCCAAGAACTTGAGAAAACTCTTTTGATTTAGCTCACTACGCCAGGGTGCACTTGTAATGACCTTGTTTTCAGGGAGGGCAACCAGGCCACCTTTTTGATTAAGAGTACCTAAAAGCAAGTTCACCAAGATACCACTAGCCCATTCAAAAGCACCACTTCCCTGGCCAAAATCAGAGCCAACCAGCACACAAGGAGCACTGGCCTTAACCAAATCCTGAGCCAGTTTTTGAACCTGAGCAGCACTAACTCCAGTCTTGGCTTCTACCACACTGGGAGTATATTTACTCAAGATATAGTCTCTAACCAGGCCAAAGTTCTTAAGGGAAGCACTCTTACCCATCTTTAAAAGATAATAACAAATACCCAGAGCCAGGACACCTTCCTGACCAGGATATACTGGCATCCATTTATCCACAGTAGCTGCAGTACCTGTCTGTACTGGACCAGCATAGACAAATTTACCCTTTCTAGAGGCAAAAGCCTTCTGATTGCGAACTACAGGACCCCAACTGGAAAGGATATCTGCCCCTAAAATCAAGACATAATCAGAATTTTCCAGGTCAAATCCCAATTGCCCTTTACCTTCCATAAGTGACCAGGCCCGCTGACTTACCTGGGCATCGCTGGGCATAAAGTAAAAATCATCACTGCCTAAAAGTTTTAAAAATCCAGCTAAAACCTCACTGGCAGAGCCATTTTCATCTCCACTAAGAGCAGCAATCTTTTTACCTTTAAGGTTATCAGCAACTATCTGGGCAGCTTCTTCCCAGGAAATAGCTTCAAAACGACCATTGTTTTTCTTTAAAGGTCCTTTTACTCTGGCAGGTCTATATAAAAGCTGTACTGCAGAAGAACCTAAAGGACAAACACCACCCTGACTTAAAGGATGATTTTTATTACCCTGGGCAGTTACCGGGCGTTTACCCACCTTGTGTACAGAAAGCCCACATCCCCCAGGACATAATTTACATAAAGAAGGAGCCTCACTTCTAGCTCCATATTGGAGTTTGGGTATCCATGGCCAGTTTTGAGACCAAATGGATACATCGTCTGCCAGTTTCCAGGGCACTGGTGTAAATAAAGTGCCCACAGCACCACCGACTAAAAAGGTAATGAATCCTCTTCGATCAAGTCCCATTTTTCCACCCCTCATTTATTTATGACAAACATAGCAGGCATTACTGGCCCCATTTTGGGCATGACACCTCTCACACTGCCACATCTTCATGGTTTGTTTACTGTAACCAGAAATTTTGTTCTCATAATAGACAGGAGGAGTATCACTATTACCTACATCAGGATGACAGGTAGTACAGTCAAAGTCCTGATGCGCAATGTGGGAGAAAAACACATTGTCTGGCTGTTTCTGATAGATAAGCCAAGGCACTTCACGATCCTCGTTCACATACTCTTCCACAAACTTTGCTTCCGCAGGATCCTCTCCCATCACCTCAGCGTGACACTCAGCACACTCCTCTGTAGTGGGAATACCAGCAAAGGAACCATCTTCCCGAAAAGTATGACACTCATCACAGGCCATTCCCTGATCTTCCACATGCACCTTGTGACTAAAGCGAATAGGCTGAGCCTTTTCACTATAGAGCAGTTTCGGGAAAAGCCCCCATCCTACGATTAGTGCTCCCACAAAACCAATGAGAAAAGGAAGCACCACACAACTTTTACCTTTTGCCACTTTCATACCCTCCCTAGCACTATTTTTGAAAAAACCTAAACCACCTAACTGCCAAAATCTAACCTAAATTTGGCTCACCTTATTGAAGAGAGCCAAAGAGTGTCAAGAGAGTTAAAGAAAAAATTCACATGGTTTTTTATTGAATTTTCTAAGAAATTCAAGCTAAATTTGGGCTATTTTTCTTTTTTCCGTCCATACATGTCCTCAAAACGCACAATGTCATCTTCTTCCAGGTAAGGCCCGGACTGAATTTCTATAATTTCTACAGGCACTTTCCCAGGGTTGGCCAATCTATGTTTTACAGCCTTGGGGATATCCACAGACTGATTTTCTGTTAAAAGCAGGGTCTTTTCTCCAACGACCACTTCAGCCGTACCTTTAATCACCACCCAGTGCTCACTTCGATGGTGGTGCATCTGCAAACTGAGTTTGGCTCCTGGATTTACCACAATCCTTTTAATTTTATAAAATTCCCCTTCCTCCAAAATTGTATAACTTCCCCAGGGCCTCTTGACCGTAAGATGGGCTTCCACCAGATGTTTATCTTTGCTTTTCAAAGCATTTACCACATCTTTTACTCTTTGCACCTGACTTAAGGGCACAATCAAAGTGGCGTCTCTGGTTTGCACCACCACCATGTCTTTCACTCCCACTGCTGCCAGCTTACTGCCATAGGAAAAAAGCAAACTGTTGGCACAATCTAAAGCCAGCACATCGCCTTTAACCACACAACCGTCCTGGTTCTTTTCTCCCAATCTGAACAAGGCTTCCCAGCTTCCCAGGTCATCCCAGGAAAAACTGGCTGGCACCACAGCCACATCCTGAGCCTTTTCCATAATTCCATAATCTAGGGATAAGTCCGGCAATTTGGGATAAAGACTCAGCAAGCTCTCCTTTTGTTCCCAGAACTTCCACAGTTCTGGCTGCTGTCTTTTCACCTCAGCCAGGACCTTTTGCTGGGGCAGGACAAAAATCCCGCTATTCCAGTAAAAATCATCTCTATTTACAAATTCCCTGGCTCGTTCCAGATCTGGCTTTTCCACAAACCTCTTTACTCTAAATCCCCCTTCCAAATTCTCTCCCACCTGAATATAGCCATAGCCAGTTTCTGGTTTGTAGGGTTTTATCCCAAAGGTAACTAAAAAACCTTCTCTGGCCAGATTATAGGCCTGCAACAAATCTGCCTGCCAGGCAGTTTCGTCTTCAATTTGATGGTCAGAAGGGAAAACTGCTGCAATCATCTGCTTTTGCTGAAAATACTCAAACCCGGCCAGAACAGCAGGTAAAGTGTTTCTACCTACTGGTTCAGCCAAAACCTGAATACTTTCTTTACTAATCTTTTTTATCTGGCTTTTTACCTCAAAAACATGCTCTTCATTGGTAATGACCAGGACATTCTGGGGAAGGAAAAAATTTAATACCCTCTTTACTGTTTGCTGAAGTAAACTCTCCTCTCCATTTAAGGAAAGCAGTTGCTTGGGCATAAGAGACCTGGAAAGGGGCCAGAGTCTGCTACCTGAACCTCCTGCTAAAATAAAGGCATAAAAGTCTTTTTTCTTTTGCATAGTCTACTCCTCAAAAACAAAAGGACTCTCAAAGTCTTTAAACAAAGGTAAATTTTTATCCTTATCTGAAACAATTACCTCTTCTCTAGGCCAGTCTATCTTCAAGTCTGGGTCTAGGTAGTAAAGACCTCGTTCATGCTCTGGTGAATAAAACTCATCCACCTTATACATAAAGTCTGTATGGTCTTCTAGCACCAGGTAACCATGGGCAAATCCCCTGGGAATAAGCAGCTGCTCGCCTGAACCTGCCTTTAATTCAAAAGAAAAGTACTTACCAAAAGTAGGAGAGCCTTTACGCAAGTCCACAGCCACATCCAAAACCCTGCCCCTGCTCACCCAGACCAGCTTGGCCTGGGCTCTGGGAGGAACCTGAAAGTGAAGCCCGCGTAAAACACCCCTTTGCCTGGAATAGGCATGATTGTCCTGGACAAAATTATAGTCTAACTTTAAGCTAGCAAAACGATTCTGGTTGTAGGTTTCCATAAAAAAACCGCGCTTATCCTCAAATACTTTTAATTTAAGAATAAACAAGCCCGGAAAAGGGGTTTCAATTAACTGCATGTATCACTCCTAAAAAATTATGACTAAAAATTGGTTAAACTATTTCCAAGACATACTAGAAAAGCAAAAAAAAGCCAACCTCTTTAGAGAGCTAAAGGACTTTAAGCAGGGACAGGACTTATACCTGCACATACAAAATAAAAAACTTCTCAATCTGGCTTCCAACAATTACCTGGGCCTGCACAAACACCCCCTTTTAAAGCAAAAAAGCCAGGAATTACTGGACACTTACGGCACCACTGCTGGAGCTTCTCCTCTGGTAAGTGGAAGATTTCAGGAAGTTTTAGAACTGGAAAACACTCTGGCCAGATTCAAAAAAACAGAAAAAAGCCTTATCTTTACCTCTGGTTATACTGCCAATCTAGGCATTTTAAGCAGTTTAGCCGATTCCAGGACCATTGTTTTTAGCGACAAACTAAATCACGCCAGCATTGTTGATGGCATACTCCTTTCTAGAGCTAAATTGGTGCGCTATAGACATCTGGATATGGAGCATCTTGCCTGGTCCCTGGAAAAATACAAAGACCACCCGCGTAAAATCATTGTAAGCGATAGTATTTTTAGTATGGATGGAGACATAGCTCCTTTAAACACTCTGGTTCAGTTAAAAAAAGAGTATGCTGCCCTGCTTATGTTAGACGAAGCCCATGCTACAGGCATTTTTGGCAGGGGAAGGGGGCTGGCTCACCACCTAAAATTAGAGCAAGAAGTGGATATTCACATGGGTACCTTTAGCAAGGCTCTGGCTTCTCTGGGAGGGTATGTTTGTGCCTCTAAGCCCATTATCTCCTTTTTAATCAACAAAGCCAGGTCCTTTATCTACTCTACTTTTTTGCCTCCAGCAGTAATTGGCGCCAATCTGGCAGTACTAAACCTTTTGGAACAAAATCCCGGGCTGGGAGAAAGGTTACTTAGTCTAGCCCATAACTTAAGAAGATTTTTGCAAGAACTTGGTTTTGATACAGGTAATTCTTCCACCCAGATTATTCCTGTTATCCTCAAAGACCCGGAAAAAACCCTGAGGGCCCAAAAATTCTTGGAAGAAAAAAATATTTTTGTCCCGGCCATAAGGCCTCCCACTGTGCCAGAAAACACCTCCCGGTTGAGGATTAGTTTGCGTTTAGACTTGCAGGACAGGGAAATGGAGCAAATCCAGGAAGCCTTTAAGGAATTAAAAAAAGTACTATGTTAACTTTTATCTCTGGTTGGGCTGGTTGGCCCAATCTCTATCCTTTAATCAGCCAGAAGGGAAACTTTGTAGTGCCTTTTGAAGACCTCTGGCCCCGGGATTTTCCTCAATTCTTCCAACAGAACCAGTTCCACCTCCTGGTTGCCTGGTCCACAGGGGCACATCTATGTTTAAAATACTTAAAAGCAATCAAGAGTGAGTACCTTTTTTTAATTGCACCCTTTAAAGACTTTAGCCAACATATCTCTCCTCTCTGGCTCCAAAAAACAAAGCAAAACCTTCTCCAAAACCCCTCTTTTACCCTGCACAAGTTTTATAAGCGCATTGGAGTGGATTTAAACTTTTCACCCACCCCCACCCAGGTAGAGAACTTAGCAGAAGGGCTTAATTTTTTATTAACCTCCAGACTAACAGAGCTTTCTAAACCCCAGAACATAAAGCACCTATATTTACTCTATGGTCAAAGGGACAAACTCATTTCAGCAGAGGAAATAACCAGGCTAGCTGCTGAACTTGAACTAGGCCAGGGAAAGGTGATTTTGCTTGACCAGGGACACTTTTTACCGCAAGAACAACTCCTCCATGTACTTGAAGAAAAAACAAATTGCTGCTGCTTTTAACCGCCAGGCCCATAAGTACCCCCAGGAGGTTAAAATTCAGGCCCAGGTGGCCCAAAAGTGCCTTGAGGTTGTACCTCCAGGAAACTATCCCCTGGTCTTAGAAATAGGGGCAGGGGGAGGGATTTTAACCTGCCTTATACCTCAAAAAATTAAGTATTCTCAGCTTGTTGTTTTAGACTTAGCAAAAGAAATGCTAAAACTCTGCCCTCTGGGTATAAAAATCCTGGCAGATGGGGAGCATTTGCCCTTTAAAAGAGCTTCCTTTGACCTGGTACTTAGTGCTTCTACTTTTCAGTGGTATGAAGAAGGACCAAGGGCCTTGCTCAACACCCTGGGGTTGTTGAAAAAAGGAGGATTTTTTTCCTTTGCCTTTTTTGTGCAAGGGACTTTAAAGGAGATAGCCAAAGCCAGTCAGGAAAGCGGTTTTGGCTCTGTTTATCCCTTGCCCGCAAGCAAACCTTTTTTAGACTTTCTTACTCAGGCAAAGATAAAATTTTCTGCCCAGGAAGAAGAAAGCAAAATCTATTTTCCAGGTGTAAAGGATATTCTCTATCACTTAAAAAACACAGGCACTTCTTACACCCCAGACAAAAAGGCGGTCTCTCCTTCTCGGCTAAAAAAGTTTTTTCACTTTTATGCTAAGCACTTTCAGGCAGACAAGGGATTTTTTCTAACCTACAAGACCCTTTATCTGTGGGGCAAAATCTAAACTTCCAGCTTACCTATCCATTCCTGAAAAGATTTAATCCCCAATTTCTTCATTTTTAAGGGCAATTCTTCCACCAATCTAAACAGAGTATCTGGCCGCATAAAATTGGCCGTACCCACCTGCACAGCACTTGCTCCTACCAGCATAAACTCCAGGACATCCTCTACCTTGCTTATACCTCCAATCCCCACTACAGGAACGGAAACCACCCGGCAAACTTCATAGACCATCTTTAAGGCCACAGGTTTAATCGCCGGGCCCGAAAGCCCGCCAAAGACATTTTTTAAACAGGGTTTACGGCGATAGATATCCACCGCCATACCTCCCAGGGTGTTGATTAGAGAAATCACATCTGCTCCAGCTTCTTCCACAGCCAAAGCAATTTCTTTAATGTCAGTAACATTGGGGCTTAATTTTACCATTACTGGCTTGCTAACGACCTTTTTTACTGCCCGGGTAAGCTCTGCTGCCAGTAAGGGATTCTGGCCAAACAAAACCCCACCTTTTTTTACATTGGGGCAAGAAATGTTTAACTCTAAAGCAGCCACCTTTTCTGCTTTATCTAAAATCCTGGCCAATTCCACAAACTCTTCCCCACTCTGGGCATACATATTGACAATTACTGGGGTTTCTTCAGGGAGCAAAGGTAGCTTTTCTTCCAGGAACTTTTCCACGCCTATATTCTGCAAACCTATGGCATTGAGCATGCCGCAGGGAGTCTCCACAATCCTAGGCGGGGGATTGCCTTCCCTGGGTTTAAGAGAAATGCCTTTTACTATAATCCCTCCCAGGGTTTTCAAGTCTCCATAAGGAGCAAACTCCAGGCCATAACCAAAGGTTCCTGAGGCAGAAAGAAGGGGATTTTTCAGGTTTAAACTACTTAAGTTTACTCTTAAATCAACGCTCATTACAACTCCAACTCCTCTGCTTTAAATACCGGACCCTTTGTACAGGTCTGAACCAACCCCTGCCTGGTCCTGGCCACACAGCCAAGACAGGCTCCCACACCACAAGCCATTCTATTTTCTAAAGAAAGATACCCTTGGGCTTTACTCTCCACTAAATATTTATGCACTACCTTTAAAAAGGGATGTGGCCCACAGGCAAAAATTTTACCCTTGCCAGCATACTGCCAGATACTCTCCCTTAGCTCTTCTTCAAATAAAAGCAGTTCTTCTTCACTTTCCTGCCTCGAGGCCCTTTTTTCCACCTTATCTGAAATATCCTGCCAGGGATAAACCTCCAGGGGAAGCCTATGACCAAAGAGGAGTTTCAACCTTTCTGGGTGAGGATGCTGTTTACAAAGGGCAATAAAAGGAGCAATGCCCATTCCTCCACAAAGAAGTAAGGCCCTATCAGCCACAGGAAATCCCTGTCCCAGGGGCCCCCAGCAGGTGACCTTGTCTCCTGGTCGCAAGGCCAGAAGCAAATTGGTCCCTTTTCCCACTACCTGAAAAAATATCTGCAAATACTCAGAGTTAAGGTCGCAAATGGAAAAAGGCCTAGGCCATAAGGGATCATATTCCCACAACTTGGGCCTGAGCATTACAAACTGCCCTGGCGTAAAGGGCAAATTTAAGGGCTCTAAAAATAAATGGGCTACTGGAGAGCCCGGGATTGGTCTAACTTCTAACACCTCTAATTCTTTACACAACAAACCTTCTTGAATCATCTTTTCCTCTTTTGCCATAAATTTAAGGCCAGCAACTCGCCTTCTTTACCACCTCCAGCCATTCGAGCTAATTCCTTTTTTATCTCCTCTTCCTGCTTAAGTAGCTGACAACCAATTCTGGTTGTATTTTCCTCTATCTTTTTCTCCACTTTAAAGTGCCTATCTGCCAGAACAGCCAACTGAGGCCAGTGCGTAATTAAGATAATTTGCTGGGTGCTGGCTAATAATTTTATCTTTTCTCCTACTTTAACTAAAGTAAGGCCACCAATTCCCGTATCCACTTCATCAAAAATAAGCGTACCCTTCTCGCCTCCCTGTAAAATCATTATCACCAGTAAAAGTCTGGAAAGTTCTCCACCAGAGGCAATTTGATTTAAAGGCCTGGGTTCTTGCCCGGGGTTGGGTTGCCAGAGCAATTTCAACCTTACCTCTTCCAGCTCGCCAAACCAAAAATAAGAATCCCGGGCAAAATACAAACTAAGTTCAGCAGAAAATCCTAATTCCTTGAGTTCTTTTTCTAAAATGGCTTTTATTTCCCGGGATTTGTTCAACCTGAGTTCATTAATCTGAGTAAGTACTCTGGCAAGTTCTTGCTTGACCTCTTCCTCTCTAAGCTCCAGTTCTTTTAAAAGCAACTTACTCTCATCTAAAAAAGACAGGTTTTTCTCTATCTCGCTTTTTAAAGCTAAAATATCCTGTAAAGAGCCTTTAAACTTACGCTTTAAAGAAGCCAGCTCATACAGTCTGGCCTCTATCTTATCTATCTCACTTAAGGGCACCAATTCCAGTTTTCTTAATTTTAATTCCAGCTCTTCCAGAAAATAAAAAAAATCCTGGGCCTTTTCCAGGTCAGGAGCAAATTCATCCAGATTAGATAGCTCCCCTAAAGCCTCAAGCACTGCCTTAAATTCTTTATATAAATTACCTTCTCCCAGTAAAGAGAGTAAAAATTCTACCTTTTCCTGGATGTTTTTTTCTTTTTTAATTTGTTCTATTCTGGCCAAAAGTTCCTCTTCTTCTCCAGGCAAAGGATTTACCTTTTCTATTTCCTCTTTTTGATACTCTAAGTAGTCTTTTTTTTGCTCCAGTTCTTTTATTTTATTTAAAATAGCTTCCTTTTCCTCTTTTATTGCTTCTAATTTTTTGAGCAAACTTTCCTTTTTAGCCAGAATCTCTTCACCTAAAAAGGAATCTACCAGAGTTGTGGCAAAGCCAGGTTTTAAAAGTTTTTGTTGGGCATGTTGCGTAGCTGAAAGTAAAAACTTTTTACTAAGTTCTTCTATTTTAACACTGGAAACCAGTTGGTCATTTATATAAAAACGGCTTCTTTTGGGTAAGTATTCCCGGCGTAAAATATATTCCTCTTCTTCCAGGACAAACACACCTTCTAACCAGGCCTTTTCAGCCCCCAAACGCACCTCTTTGTGCTGCCAATTGCCTCCCAAAAGACCGCTTATGGCATTTACCACCAGGGACTTGCCCGCCCCTGTTTCACCCGTAAAAACATTTAAGCCAGAATGAAACTCCAACTCCAGGTCTTCAATGAGAGCAAAGTTTTTTATCCTCAACAACTCAAGCATATCTTCCTCCTGGGACCAATCTGGCAATACCCCTTTTACCTTTTACTCTCAACCAAAACTCTTGCTCCTTTTTCTGTTCCCTGGCCTTTTGCCAGGCCAAAAGAAACTCTTCCCTGGCCTCCTGGATTCTAAAATTTTTCAAGTTGGTCTCAGCCAAATCCAATCCCAGGCGCCAGTCCTCTGGATGCAGCAAACTTAACTGGCTTTCCAGCTGCAGCAACTTATCTTCTACTCCCTTTTGTTCTCTTAAAAGAGTTTTTAATAATTTTAAAGCCTCTTCATCTGCAGGATTGTTTAAAAGCAAAAGATACAAACACTCTGCTGCAGAACGAGGAAGGTGTTTATTGGGGTCAAATAAAAAACCAATTCTAAATTTTTGTTTTCTTCTAATGAGCTCTTTAGCCCAAAATAAAATCATGTCTCTAATCTTTTTAGGAATATCCTTATACAAAGAATTGCTTTTTACATATCTAACTATAAACTTTCTAGCCAGTTCACGATTTTTCCAGAACAAGGCAGCAAAAGAGGCACAAAGATTTAGTTCCCAATTCTCCTCATATAAGCCTTTTTTAAGTAAATAATACAATATTTCTTCCAGCTTGTTTCTATGCTGCAAATTTAGTTCTAAAAGACAACAATATATCTCCGCATTTTTATAACCTGCCAGCAAGATATTTTCTAAATCTTTGTCTTCTTCAGGAAAGTTATTGTTCTCTTTTAAAAGAAAAAAACTAGCTATCACCCTTGACTTTTCTTCTACTGCTAAAGTTTTCTTCACTTCCAAATTTTGAGTAAGAGCAAGTAGTTTTTGCACCCTGGCTGGAGCCAGGTGGTTTGCCCTTAACTTTTCCCACCCTCTTCTAGCAATTAGGCTGGCTTCCTGCGGGTGATTTAAAAAATAATGTAATTTTTCTTTTAATTCTAACCCATCTCTATATTCTACATAATATTCTTTTTCAGGTTCAAAAAACTCTCTTAAATCTTCCTTTAAACCTGGTGAAAACAACAAGCATCCACAGGAAAGGGCTTCAAAGGTTCTAAAGTTTATCTCTCCAGCTATGGCTTCATTAACCACTATTTTAGTCTGCTGGTAAAAATTTAGCATTTGCGTAAAGGGAAGTTCCTGATGTACAAAATGAGAACTAAATTCTTTTTTTAAAAAATCCACCAAGGCCTTACGCAGGGTACGATACTCATTTACTCTTCCTGCAAAACCAATACTATATTTTCTACTTTCCCAGGCATTCCAGTTAAGAGGTAAGCCATACCACATCAAACAATCACTGCTAATATTTTCTTTCTTAAAAAGGGATACAAAGGAAGGCTGGGTAGTTAATAAGAGGTCAAAATTTTTGCCGTAAATTTTATGCCAAAAAAAGTTTAAATGGGTATCAATGGACCAAAAAACTTTTTTACAATGAAATTCACTAAATCCAAGCAATAGGGTTCTGGGGCCTAAGTTTTCCTGTTGAAAAATTAAATCAGGATTAAACTCCTTAACTTCTCTTATTTTGCTCAAATCCACAATGCCACCAGACAAATCTAAGTTCTTTACCTGGCAAGTATCCGGGAAATAGGGCGCAAGAGTGGAATTGATAGTTAGAATTCTCATTTATTTTCTTTTTTTCTAGGGTCTAAAATATCCCTC
The DNA here is from genome assembly GCA_001507915.1 of Desulfonauticus sp. 38_4375. GTDB lineage: Bacteria > Desulfobacterota > Desulfovibrionia > Desulfovibrionales > Desulfonatronovibrionaceae > Desulfonauticus. Next base: position 17,149 of record LGER01000033.1, read on the forward strand.
AGGGCCTCACCCAAAAGATTATACCCAAGGACAGTAAGTAAAATCATAAGTCCGGGAAAAATAGAAAGCCAGGGCGCAATTTCCAAAACTCCCTTTCCTTCCATAAGCATATTGCCCCAGCTGGGTATAGGGGGTTGAACTCCAATTCCCAAAAAACTCAGACCTGCTTCCACTAAAATAGCTGAGGCCACGCCCAGGGTAGCAGATACTAAAATAGGGGCAATGCCGTTGGGGAAAATATGGACGAATAAAATTCGGAGCAAGGAAGCTCCATTTAAATAAGCAGCCAGGACAAACTCCCTTTTCCTTAAACTAAGGGTTTCTGCCCGCATGAGTCTGGCCACTCCCATCCAGGAAGTAAGGCCTATGACCACCATAATATTGAACAGACTGGGTTCTAAAAAGGCAATCACCGCTAAAATAAGAAAAAAAGAAGGAAAACAAAGCATTATATCCACAAAGCGCATAATTATTTCATCTACCCATCCGCCCAAATAACCAGCTAAAAGTCCCAAAACAACGCCAATACCCACAGAAATACCCACAGCCACAAAACCCACCCACAAGGACACCCTGGCCCCATAAACCAGGCGAGAAAACACATCCCTGCCCAGAGCATCTGTACCCAGAAGGTGCTCCCAGGACGGCGGTTGCAATAACTGGTCTACATTGATTTGAAAAGGGTCATAGGGGGCTAAGTAAGGCGCAAACAGGGCCAGAACTGTAGAGAACAAAACCAGAATAAGCCCCAGAAAAAGAAAAATTTTGGTCCTTTTCATCTCTTACCTTCTAGTCCGCGGGTCTACCAACATATAACCGATATCAGCCAGCAAATTTCCCAGTAAGGTAAGCAAAGCACCCAAAACCAGGTTTCCCAAAATAAGAGGATAGTCCCTGGCCATTACTGCCTGATAAAAAAGCTGTCCCAAACCAGGCAGGGCAAAAATGGATTCAATAATTACACTTCCTCCAATAAGCCCAGGGATAGAAAGGCCCAAAAGGGTTACCACGGGTAAAAGGGCATTTTTTAAACCGTGTTTAAAAACCACCTGCCAGTAGGAAAGCCCCTTAGCCCTGGCCAGTAAAATAAAATCCTGCCCCAAAATCTCCAGCAAACTGGCTCGCATATACCTGGATAGACCAGCCAGGCCAGTAAAAACAAAGATAAACACCGGCAAGGCCAGGTGCCTGGCCAGATCTAAAAGTTTAGCACTAAAGCTCATCTGTTCAAAGTTAAGAGAGGTAAGGCCAGAAATGGGGAAAATGGGCCAATAAATTCCCAACCACAACATCAAAAGCAACGCCAGCCAAAAGCCAGGAATGGAAAATCCCAGGAAGACAAATACCGTCATACTCTTATCAAACCAGCTATCAGGATAAACAGCTGAAAAAATCCCTATGGGTAGAGCCAAAAGAAAAATCAAAAAAAGGGAAATGGAGTTTAGAGCCAGGGTTACAGGCAACCTTTCCTTTATCTTTTCCCAGACTGGACGATGATCTCCACTTAAAGAATTGCCAAAATCCAGGCGTACAATCCTTTTAAGCCAGTTAAGATACTGTACTCCTAAAGGCTTATCCAGGCCATAAAGCTTGGTTAGTCTTTCTTTGGCCAGAGAATCTGCCTTAGGGTTTAAAGTGGTCTGTAAATCTGTAGGTGAGCCAGGAGTCAGGTGTATTACCCAAAAACTTATCACTGTAATACCCAAAAAAGTCAAAATTAGGGAAAGTAATTTGCCAACAATTCTCTTAAACATTTTTCCTGCGTAAAAGATAAATACTTAAACCCAGCCCCATTCCCACCATACCCAGACAAAAAACCTGACCTAAAGAAAAAGGTCCCCAGACCAAACCCAGTTGAGGATCTGGCTCTCTAAAAAACTCAATAACAAACCTTACCCCTCCATACCCCAAAAGATAAAAACCAAGCAGTGTACCTGCAGGAAAAGGTTTCTTTCTAAGCCACCAGAGAAGAAGAAACAAAAAAACACCTTCTCCCAGGGCTTCGTACAGTTGCGAAGGGTGGCGCAACACCAGGGGATCTGCAGGAAAATACATGCCCCACTTTACACTTGTAGGACGACCATAAAGCTCGCCATTGAAAAAATTGCCCAGGCGCCCAAAAGTATATCCCAGGGGCACAGCCGGGACAAAAAGATCACTTAGTTTTAAAAAAGAAACCCTTTTCTTTTTACAAAAAAATAAAGTAACCAGGATAAGACCTAGTAATCCACCATGATAAGACATCCCGGAAATGCCGGTATAAATAAAGTGTCCCTTTTCCCAAACAAAGGGTAAAAAAATCTGGGCTGGATGCTTGCTAAAGTAAGGAAAATCATAAAAAAGCACATAGCCCAGTCGACCACCCAGAATAGCGCCCAAAATGGCCCAGGTAAAAAAATCATCCACCAGATTAAGAGGCAAATCCACTTCCTTTTTTTGCAAACGCCAGCGCACCAAAAAATAAATCAGGGAAAAGGCAACTACATACATCAAGCTATAATAACGCAGGGGAAAGTTGCCAATCCGAAATATTTCAGGCCTGACCAAAGAAGGCAGATGTTGCCAGAAGTTCCAGAAACCCATCTATTCTTCCTTTAATTCCCGTTGCATCAACTTAGATACTGCTTCCCTGGGATCCTTTCCTTCATATAAGATGGCATACACCTGAGAGGTAATGGGCAAATCCACGCCAATTTTCTGGGCCAGCTTATACACTGCTTCTGTGGTTTTTACCCCTTCTGCCACCATGCGCATGGAATCAATAATCTCCTTTAACTTTTCTCCCTTTCCCAAACGCAAGCCCACCTGACGATTGCGGCTTAAATCCCCAGTACAGGTTAAGACCAGATCCCCCATACCAGAAAGCCCCATAAAAGTCCTTTCCCTGGCTCCCAGCGCTACTCCCAACCTGCTCATCTCAGCTAATCCTCTGGTAATCAGGGCAGCTCTAGCATCATGACCAAAACCAAGGCCATCAGCAATCCCCGCAGCCAAGGCCATCACATTTTTTAAAGCTCCTCCCAATTCCACTCCCAAGTAATCAGAATTATAATAGACCCTAAAATAGTTATTGGAAAAAATGCGTTGAATTCTTTTGCCTATCTGCTCATTAGCGCAACCCAAGCTAACTGCAGTGGGTAGTTTTAAACTTACTTCTTTGGCAAAAGAAGGACCTGACAAAATGGCATATACAGGCTTTTTTTCAGCCAGGCTTTCTTCAATCACTTTAGATAAAGGGCTTAAACTGGCAATTTCTATTCCCTTACTGGCGCAAATAATTGTGGGAGACATGGGAAAAAGGTCTTTTACCTGGGTTAAAGTCTGCCTGATAAACTGTGTAGGTACCACTACCAGGTAATAATCTTTATATCTGACCACTTCTTTTAAATCACTACTCACCTTTAAATTATCATTAAGCCTTATTCCTGGTAAATACCAGCTATTTTCCCTTTTCTCTTTTATCTCGTCTACCAGATCTGGCTCCCGCACCCAGAGTTCAACTTCCAGATCTTGTTTTTCAGCTAACATATTGGCTAAAGTAGTACCCCAACTACCTCCACCCAATACACCTATCTTGATTCTCACCCTAAAGACCTCCTTTTAGGCTCTTAAACTATAAGAGAAAAATTTACCCAAAATATCTGAAAGTGCCAAGCTTTTCTTGCTGTCTTTTAGAATTTACTACTTTTTGCAAAAACCAACTCAGCTTCTAAAATTTAAAGTAAGGACTTTAAAAACCTGATTTAATACTCTACTACCTAAAAGAAAAAAAGAAGAGGATAAAATTTAAAAATAAAATCAATTGCCAAAAAGATATTTTTTAGCTAAAAAAAATAAACTAAAAATTATAAAAAGGAGAAAGGGTTATGAGGAGAAAATTTTTTATCTTTTTATCGCTTATTAGTCTAGGATTATTACTTTTTATCCCCAACTCAAGTAGTGCAGCCAAAGAAGTAATTACCACTGGCATGGCCCCGCTATTAGGCAATCAAGCTCAAGCCAGGAATCAAGCCTTAAGTCAGGCCCTGCGCAATGCTGTAGAGCAAGGAGTGGGTACGCTTATTGATTCCAATACCATGGTGCAAAACTATCAATTAATCTCCGATAAAATCTATTCCCAGGCCTCTGGTTATGTAACCAACTATCAAATCCTTTCTGAAGGCTTAAGTCCTGATGGGCAAATGTATAATGTAACCATTAAAGCCAGCGTTTCTACCGAAAGTATAAAAAACGACCTCAGGGCTATTGGAATCTTAAAACAACAAGTGGGTAATCCTAGATTCATGGCTATTTATCTACCTCAAACCAAATCTAGTGCCTATAGACATTCCAGGGCAGTAGTAGCAGCTGAGCAGGCTATCAACGGAGTCTTTGCCCGCAAAGGCTTTGTGGTCTTAGACCGCATGTTTGTAGATAATGTTTATAATGAAATCGAACAAGCTGGACGCATTGATATAGACATGGACGACCTTTCTGCTCTGGCCCTCAAGTATAGAGCAGACTTGCTCTTGGTCTATGATGTACATGTGGGAGTAAAGCAAGGTGGACAGAGTAAGTATTTTGGTGGCGTAATGGTAGAAATAGATTTAAGAGCAGTAGCTCCAGCAACTGCTGATCTTATTGCCCAAAAACATGGAGATGTTTATGTACGAACAGCAAAAATGGCTGGCAACTATTATGAAGACATGATGGCAGCCCAAGCAGCAGATAAGGTAGGAAAGGCTGTTGCTGAAGCCCTGGTGGGCGATGTTTTAGCCTATTTTGAACGCCAGGTACACGGTGGAGCTCGTTTTGATATCTGGTTTAGAAACTTTAGTGAAGGAGAGACCTATACCATTTATGACATTTTACAAAATATCCCAGGGGTTAAAGATATCAATGTACGTCAACAATCCCCGGGTAATTTCCAGGTAGATGTCAATTATCAAGGCAAAAAATTCGATTTCCAGCGCCAACTCTACCAAACTATGCAACAAAGAGGCATTGCCTTTGAAACTCAACAGGCCAAAGGTAATCGTTTCCTCTTCTTTAAAGCAGGGACCAACAATCCTTTTTTGGAGAAGTAAACTTACAATAACCTAAAAAGGGGTTTTAAAATGCAAAAAGGATTAACCATACTTTTGGGCTTACTTTTAAGTACTCTTGTCTTTTCCTGTGCACCTAAGATGAAACTCACGGCCATAAAACCAGCTGAAGTCAGTATGCCCGGAGTAAGGACACTGGCCATATTGCCTTTTAGAGGGCAATATGGAGATCTGGTAAGGGATGAATTTTATTCCAAATTAGATGATGTTAAACACTTTACCCTGCAAGACCTTCGTTACAATGAAGCTCTGGATAAAATTCAGTGGGAACAAATGGACGACCCCAGATTTATGCCTGAATTTGCAGGAATTAAGGCAGATGCAGCCATTGCCGGGCAGGTGATTCATCAAATTAAAGATATAAGAGGAGCAGACCAGGTCAAAATGCAGGAAGGAACAGGCCAGTATCGCAAGGTAAAAAGAAAAAATATCTTTACGGGTAAAAATGAATGGGTAGAAGAAGAGATTATGCGTACAGTCTTAAAACCTGTCCCTTACATTGTACGCACTGCCTCTCTTACTGCTTCCATTAAGGTGTTTGACTTAAAAACCAGAAAAATCCTGGCCACCAAACAGGTTACCGAAAGCTTCAAACAAAAATATGGAGGCAAAGAAGGAAATGATTTCTTAAGCTGCCTCTTTGGAGCCAAAACCATAGAAGACCTACCCACGCCAGAGGAAACTCTAAGCAGCCTAGCTGAAAAGGTTGCTACACGCCTGGTAGCCAAAATTGCTCCCACCAAATACACCATGGAAGTAGCCCTGGATACAGGCGGCTCCAGTGATGTAAGTAAGGGAGTTAAACTGGCCAAAAAAGGAGACTGGGAAGGAGCCATGGAAATGTGGCAAATGGCCCTAGAAAAAGATCCTTACTCCGGGCCTGCCCTCTATAATATGGGAGTAGCTTATGAAGCCAGAGGGGATCTAAACAGCCTTATTCAAGCCAGGAACTATTATTTAAAGGCCATTAAGGCCAATTCCAAGGACATGTATATAGAAGCCAAGGTAAGGATAAACAAAAAGATAAGAGACATGCAAAAACTAGAACAACAACAAAGACTGCTAAACCAAACTCCGGAAAGAAAGTCTACTTCTGGAGAAGTTCAGGTCTATTAAAATAACCTGCTTATACTTACAAGGGCGCTTTTAAAAAAGCGCCCTTACTCAATCTGAGCTAAAAGGATATCTAAAGTTTATTTAGCTATCTAAAAATTAAAAAATTCTTGATTAGAGGAAGGACTATAAGCATGGGAAGAGCGGTTTATTTTTATGCAATAGATAAAGAACTGAACGCCTTGTTACAATTTACACAGGATACAGGCTTGTTAGCTCTTCCCCCTTTTGTCCCCACTGATGAATATGACCTGGGAGACCTGAAAGCTGTACCTCCTGTACAGTTTAAAGATGCAGAGGGAGGTACTATATATTTAGTTCCCAAAGATATTCCTGTAGTAGAGGTGTTTTATAAACCTACGATTGACCCTTCTGAATCATATATATTGCCTCATGTATCACCCGTCATAGAGTTTGGGCTATCCACCCACGAAGAAAATACAGTATATCAAAATCGTATCTATATCTGTGCTCCCTTATATGAATTATACTCAAAACCTGTTTATAATGCATATAATAGAATTGCTAGATACATAAAAAAGTGGCCTAAAGCAGGGAAGGCATATATTGCACCTGAAACTTACAAACTTGCCCGCAATAAAAAGAGATCGAA
>LGER01000034.1 GCA_001507915.1 Desulfonauticus sp. 38_4375
TGAGCCTTTTTTAAATTTTCCATTTCTTCTGCTAAAATACCAAGTCCCTTATCCAGAGTCTGAGAAAACCTTTCCTCTTCTTTTAAAACCACATCCCGGGCAAAAGATTCGCTTTTTAAAAGCTCAGGATAGGCCTCTTGCATCTCTTCTGTCACCTTGGCCAGGGATTCAAAAAGAAAAGGCTCCTTAAACCCTAAAAGGCGTCCAAAACGATAGGCCCTGCGAATTAAACGGCGCAATACATAGCCCCGTCCTTCATTGGCAGGCAAAATTCCATCAGCAATCATAAAGGAAATGGCTCGCAAATGGTCGGCAATAACTCTAAGGGCTGTATCTATATCTTCATCTTCTTTGTATTTTACTTTGGCTTTGTCACACAGATAGCCAATAATACCCTGGAATAAATCTGAATCAAAATTGGAATGAACTCCCTGGCAAACTGCAGAAATTCTCTCCAGACCCATGCCCGTATCAATGCTGGGCTTGGGCAAGGGCGTTAGCTTGCCTGCTTCATCGCGGTTAAATTGCATGAAAACCAGATTCCAGATTTCCAGATAGCGGTCACAATCACAAACCCCAATACCACAATTGGGGCCACAGGCCATTTCTTCTCCCTGGTCAAACAAAATCTCTGAGCAAGGACCACAAGGACCGGTATCACCCATAGCCCAGAAATTATCTTTTTCTCCCAGGCGAAAGATCCTTTCCCTGGGCACGCCAGCTACCTCTTGCCACAAACTAGCAGCTTCATCATCGTCCTTATACACAGTGATATACAATCTATTGGGGTCTAGCTTAAGCTCCTGGGTCAAAAACTCCCAGGCAAACTGGATAGCCTCTTTTTTAAAATAGTCGCCAAAGGAAAAATTGCCTAACATTTCAAAGAAAGTATGGTGCCTGGCTGTCCTGCCCACATTTTCCAGGTCATTGTGCTTACCACCTACCCGCAGGCACTTCTGCGCAGTGGTAGCTCTGATATAAGCACGCTTTTCCTGCCCTAAAAAGACCTGCTTGAATTGCACCATGCCAGCATTGGTAAAAAGCAAGCTCGGATCGTCTTTGGGTACTAAAGGAGAACTGGGAACAATGGTGTGACCCTGTTTTTGAAAGTATTCCAAAAATCTCTTGCGAATTTCTTTGGCCTTCATGGTCGATTTTCACTCCCTTTACTTGTTTTCCTGGTTAACTTCTGAAGAACTCTCTTCTTCCTTTTTCTTTCCCAAACCCAACTTCTCCAGAACTTCTTCTTCTATACGCCTGGCCAGTTCAGGATTTTCCAAAAGAAGCTGGCGTACATTTTCCTTGCCCTGTCCCAAACGTTCAGTTCCAAAGGCATACCAGGCTCCACTCTTGTCAATAACTCCCAGATTTACGCCCAAATCCAAAAGTTCACCTTCCCTGGAAATCCCTCGACCATAGAGAATATCAAACTCAGCCTCTTTAAAAGGAGGAGCCACTTTGTTCTTTACTACTTTGACTTTTACCCTATTACCATAAACTTCTTCTTTATCTTTTAAAGTCTGCATTTTCCTAATATCCAGACGAATGGAGGAATAAAATTTAAGGGCATTACCGCCTGTAGTGGTTTCAGGGTTGCCATAGCCCATAACCCCTATTTTCATTCTAATCTGGTTGATAAAAATAATAGCAGTACGGGATTTATGAATGGTACCTGTGAGTTTACGCATGGCATGGGACATAAGCCTGGCCTGGCTTCCCACCTGGGTTTCTCCCATATTGCCTTCCAGTTCAGCCTGAGGGATAAGGGCTGCTACCGAATCCACAACTACCACATCCACTCCTCCAGAACGCACCAAGAGGTCGGCAATTTCCAAAGCCTGCTCACCATAATCAGGTTGAGAAATAAGAAGTTCATCGGTTTTAACGCCCAATTTTTTTGCATAATCCACATCCAGGGCGTGCTCGGCATCAATAAAGGCTGCCACCCCACCCTGCTTTTGAGCTTCAGCAATAACATGCAAAGCAAGAGTGGTTTTACCTGAAGACTCAGGGCCAAAGATTTCTGTCACTCTTCCTCTAGGAATTCCACCTATTCCCAGTGCCAAATCCAGAGAAATTGACCCAGAGGGAATGGCAGGAACTTTTAAATGGGCATGGTCAGAAAGTTTCATCACTGCCCCTTGCCCAAATTTGCGTTCAATAGTAGTTAAAGCTGTTTCCAAAGCTTCTTTTTTGGCTTCTTCTGGAGATAGTTTCTTACTCATTTTAAAACTCCTTATTCTTGGGACCTATAATGGCATAGGCACTATGATTGTGTATGGATTCAAAACTTTCTACTTCTACTTTATACCAAAGAATTTTATCCAGTTTGTCCAATTCCCTGGCTACCTTACGCACCACATCTTCCACAAACATGGGATTGTCAAAGGCCTTTTCCGTGACTTCCTTTTCATCTTCCCTTTTTAACAAGGGATAAACAGGAGAAGAACCTGCTTTCTGGGCAATAAAAATCAAGTCTTCCAGCCATAAAAATTCTTTAATCCCGGCAGAGATTTTAATCACTGCCCTTTGACTGTGGGCACCTTTTTCCGAAATAGCCAAAGAACAGGGACATACAGTAAAAACAGGGACTTCCACTCCTAAGGTGAAAGTAAGCCTATCGTCAATAAGGCTTCCTTCCACTTGGGCCAAAAAGTCCAAAAGAAAATCCTGACCACTTTGCGGTGCTTTCTGGCTGAGAAAATAGGGAAAGGTAAAAAGCACATGAGCGTCTTTAGCTCGTAATTTTCCCTTTAAATCCCAAAGCAACTGCTTTAAACTATCATAATGCAGTGTTCCCTGCCACTGAGAAAGCACCTCTAAAAACCTGCTCATGTGCGTGCCCTTAAATTCTTTGGGCAAATCCACACTGATATCTACCTGGGCAGTGGTATGCTGAATTCCCTTGTTCTTATCCTGCACAGTAAGAGGCAACTTTAAATTTTTTACCCCTACTTTATCTATCCGCAAGGGAATCTTAGCTGGTGTATTCTGCACATCCAACATTAAAGTAAGTCCTCTCCTGTAGTGGTCATGGACAAGTTACCATGCTTTACGCCCTTGGTGGAAATGAGCTTTTCAGCTGTTTCCTTTATCTTGAGTCCATTTCCACGCAAAATCAAGACTTCCAGGCAATTGTGATGATCTAAATGAATATGCAGGGAAGTAACAATAACATCCAGGGCACCGTGTTGAATCTCTGTAAGCCGTTGAGATAGGTCGCTTTGATGATGGTCATAAACCAGGCTTAAAATGCCAATAATCTCCCTTTCTGGATCTTCCCACTCCTTTTGCACCAAAGCATTGCGAATCAGGTCTCTAATGGCTTCAGACCTGGTCTGATAACTCTTTTCGTCGCAAAGATCGTCAAATTTTTTTAATAAGTCTGAATCCAAAGATACGCCAAAACGAATAGTTTTTCCCATAATTAGCCTCCTTGCTTACGCAATTCCCAAATACTTATTAAAGGAGATTGGAGAGAAAGTTTTACTTTTTTCTCTACTAAAGGCAAAACCTGCCAGCCTTTTTCCTTCAAAAATTCTACCCCTTCTTTGGACACTTCTCTATTGGGATTACTGAGCCATATAAAACCTGCATCTTTTAAATAGGTCTGGAAAAAATTGTGCAACACTTCAAAAAAAATCTTTTCGTAAAGCACATCACTGGCCAATAAAAAGTCAAAACTCTTTTCCTTTAAAGCTGGCTTCCGCCAGTCCATCTGCAACCATAAGGGGCTTTCCACCCCATTTAACCGGGCATTTTTTCGGGCAAAACTTAAAGCTTCATAAGTATAGTCAAAAGCAAACATTTTAGCACCCACAGACTTAGCAATCAAACTTACCAGGCCCAGGCCACAGCCAACCTCCAACCCTCTTTTTGCCTTTATTTTATCAGCATGACTGAAAATATATTCACCCAGCAACTTGGCTGCAGGCCATACTTCCACCCAATAGGGAATCTTATCCTCTTCTAGGACATCCATCTCTGCCCACAGGGTTTCTAAGTCCCCTGGCCTTTGAATTTGCCACTTTTGCCCACCTATTTCTAAAGAAAGGGTCTCCATCTGGGCTGCCATTACTACTTACCGCCAGCCATAAAAAAGCCTATTTGAGCTACCTTTTCCCCATCTCTGCTGGAAAAGGTCGTAACAATTTCTCCAGCAAAAATAACTGCAATTCTATCAGCTAAACTCAAAGCTTCCCCCAGGTCTCCACTTATAAGCAAAATTCCCGCCTTCTCTCTGGCTTTTAACAACAACTTCCACACTTCCTGCATAGCCCCAATATCCAGACCCTGAGTGGGTTGCTCTGCAATAATCAATTTGGGTTCTCGCCTGAATTCTCTGGCCAGCACCAGTTTTTGCAAATTTCCACCACTAAGTTGCCTGGCCTTTAAGTGGGTACCAGGAGTTTTGATTTTAAATTCTTCTATTTTGCTCCACAAATCTCTTTCTGCACCTTTGTAGTCCACCAAAGGGCCTTTTTGAAAATGATGCCTCAAGGTTAAAAGAAAATTCTCAGTCAACACCAACTCCGGGCAGGTAGCCATGCCCAGTCTATCTTCAGGAATGTAAGCCAGGTAATCTCTGGACTTGGGAGAATCAAAAAAAAGCCTGGCTTCTTCTCCAAAAAGCCATACCTTTCCTTGATATTTTCTCTTTAAACCAGTGATAATTTCCACCAGTTCCTGCTGACCATTGCCAGCTACGCCTACTAAGGCTAAAATTTCTCCTCGCCTTAAACTCAAATTTATATTTTTTAGTTTTTCTCCCCAAACATTCTCTAACTTTAAAACTTCCTCTTTAGGCTCTATTTCCCGGGGCTTCAAATCCAAAAGCACTTCTCTACCCACCATTTTCAAGGCCAACTCTTTCGGCGAGGCAATGTCCCTGGTAGCCACTCTATCCACAATCTGTCCTTTGCGTAAAATAGCCACTTCATCTGATATTTCCAGGACTTCTTCTAATTTATGACTGATAAAAATAACCGCCCGACCTTCCCTGGCCATTTTCCTAAGGCCAGCAAAAAGCTTTTCTGTTTCCTGGGGGGTAAGTACAGAAGTGGGTTCATCTAAAATGAGGATTTTACTATCCTGGTAGAGTAATTTTAAAATCTCCACCCGTTGTTTTTCTCCCATGGAAAGGTCTTTTACCCTGGCGTCCACATCCAGGGTAAAATCATACTGGGCAATCAGGTCCTTAATCTTTTCCTTTATTTTATTTTTTCGAACCCAAAAACCTTCCTCCTGACCCAGAGCTATATTTTCCCAGACCTGCATTTCTTCAATGAGCATAAAGTGCTGATACACCATACCAATGCCCAGGGCCAAAGAATCCTTTTCTGAAGTCAAAAAAACGCGTTGGCCTTGATAGTAAATTTCTCCTTCATCAGGCAAACTCTTGCCGGCTAAAATGGACATTAAAGTACTTTTGCCTGCACCATTTTCACCTAAAAGGGCTAAAATCTGGCCCGGGTAAATATCCAGATTGATTTTATCATTGGCCCTAACCGAGCCATAGCTTTTACTTATGTTGCGCAAACTAACCAGAGGATTCATTTTCATCTCTGATGCACAAGAGGTTGGACGAACTGATATTCTGCATCCCAGGGAAACAAAATCCAGGTATCCTGGCTTACTTCTGTAATGTAGGTATCTACCACTGGCCGACCCGAAGGCTTGGCATACACAGTGGCAAAATGGGCCCTGGGTAACATGTCTCTTACTATCTGGGCAGTTTTGCCCGTATCTACCAAATCATCTATAATTAGCCAGTTTTCACCTTGAGCCTGCACTTCTTTTAAGATTTTGGTTTCCCCCTGGGTTTGCCAGTCATAACTAGCCACACATACGGTATCCACAATTCTAATCTCCAATTCTCTGGCAATGATTGCTGCTGGCACCAGGCCACCTCTGGCAATGGCAATAATGCGCTCAAAAGGACCTATTTCCAGCAATCGCCAGGCCAGAGCTTTGGAATCTCGATGTAATTGCTCCCAGGAAATGGGATAGGTTTTTGTATACCGACTCTTCATTGAGTAAACTCCTCTTAATCCTTGGGTTCAATATTCAAGCCCAGATGGGCAGGTGCATCCAGGCCCTTTTTCTTAAAACAGGCCAGAAGAAGTACACCTATGGTCAAAAGATAGGGTAGCATGAGTAATAAAGAGGAAGAAATATTGCTTCCCAGAGCTTGAATGCGCAATTGCAGGGCCATTACTCCTCCAAAAAGATAAGCCCCCCAGATAGCTCTAAAGGGACGCCAAAAGGCAAAAATAACCAGGGCTACAGCTATCCATCCCCTGCCGGCAGTAAGCCCATTGGTCCAAACATGGGTATAGGCCAGAGAAAGGTAACTCCCAGCAACTCCCACCAAAAAAGCTCCACTTAGCAGGGCTACCCATTGATAAAAAAAGACCTTTATTCCCCTTGCCCTGGCAGCATAAGGATTTTCACCCACTGCCTTTAAACGCAAACCAAACCTTGTTTTTTCAAATAAAAGATAGAGTACTGGAGCTAAAAGCAGAGAAAAATAAACCAATACATCCTGTTTAAAAAACACTTCTCCTAAAAAGGGTATGTCCTTAAGTAACGGCAGGTCCAGTTTATCAAAACCCACTGTTTTTATTCCCACATAGGGAGTCCCCAAAAAATTGGCTAATCCCAATCCCAGTACTGTTATGGCCAAACCAGAAACCACCTGGTTGCCTCTAAAAATCAGACACACAACTCCATGCAAAAAGGCCAAGAAACAGGCTCCCATACCACCTAACACAAAACCTGCCCAGGGATTATGGGTAAGATAAGTGCCCAAAAAGGCCATAAAGGCTCCCATGGCCATCATGCCTTCTACACCCAGGTTTAAAATCCCCCCCTTCTCTGTTATAATTTCCCCTAAGGTGGCCAAAAGAATGGGAGTGCCAGCTTGAATAGTTGCACTTAAAAGTAAACCTAAAACTTCTATAGAAAACACTGCTATTCCTTAAACTTTAGTTTATAGGTTTTAAAAAAGGAAAAGATTAAAACAGCAATAAGCAATAAGCCCTGTATAACCAAACTAAAAGCAGCAGGCACTTGCATCTCCAGTTGTAAATTTTCCACTCCCACCCTAAATCCAGCTAAGAGCAAGGAAAAAAGGCCTATTTGCCAGGGAGATAGCTCTGCCAACCAGGCAATAATAATAGCTGTATAACCATAACCTACCACTATGCTGGTTTGTAAACGATTCACATTGGATACTTCTACAAAACCTGCCAATCCAGCCAGAAAGCCACTCAAAAACATACTCAAAAGTACTAACCTGGCAGGACTTATTCGGGAATAAAGAGCAGTCCTGGGGCTTTCTCCACACACCTTTAACTCAAAGCCCAAACGGGTAAAGTTTAAAAACACATAAAAAACAATACCTATTATAACCGCTAAAATTAAAGCCAGACTAACTCTAGTGCCTGGAATAGCGCCTAAAAGGGCTTGCTCCGGGAAAAGAGGGCTCATGGGAAAACCAAAACTAAGAGGGTCTTTTAAAGGTCCATACACCAGGTATTCCAGGAAATAGATGGCTACATAATTTAACATCAGAGTAATAATAATCTCATTGGCCTTGTACCTGACCTTAAAATAGGCAGGCAAAAGGGCATATAAACCTCCCAACCCACCTGCAGCCAAAATCATAAGAGTTATTAAGACCCAGGAATTCTCACTAATTCCACTTAAAGCCACCAAAGTAGCCCCAATGGCTCCCCACACATATTGACCTTCTGCCCCAATATTCCACACCTTTAACTTAAAGGCCAAGGCCACACCCAAAGAACAAAAATACAGGGGAATAGCCTTAATAAGCATATCCTCCAGGGCAAAGGAAGAACCAAACCCACCCTCTAGAAAAACCAGCAATCCTTTTCCAGGCGACTTGCCCTGCCCCCAAAGCAAAAACATGCTTAAACCTACAGCCAGCAAACAGGCTAAAAAAATGCCCAGTAGCTGCATTCCTGCAGAAAGGTCTTTTTCTCGCTTAACTATTCGTAATTTTGGCATACTTTTAAGAATAATGTGTATCTAAAAAGATGTATAAAAAAGTAGAAGTTTATATCTACTCCCAATCGGCAGGATTAGCAACCTTTTTATCCCTTAATCCCCAGGAACTTAAGCATACTTCTTCCACTTGCCAAAAGCTATGGCTTTACTTTTTCTTGGCTTTAGATAAACTAACTTTAAATTCTAACTTGAGGATAAGAAAAATGTCTTTTCTAAAAAAAGCTATTTATTTTTTAATTGTTTTTCTTATAGGTTGCAGCCATTTAAGTGTACGCCACCTAGAAAAAAGCCCCTTACTAACCCAGCAAAAAACCACTCTGGAGATGCGCTATCTCCAATTTAGCTACACACCTATTTGTACTACTCAGGGATATAGAGTAAAGGGAACAGCTTTTTTCAAACAAGAAAGCATCCCTGGTTGGGCTAAATACATTCAAGAGCTGTGGTTGGCCATTTACTTAAGTGATGCCAAGGGAAAAGTACTGGCCAAGCAGCTAAAGGTCTATCTTCCTCAAAAGTTAGAAGATAGGGGAATTCCCTTTGAGTTTAGCCTTACTCCGGAAGAAATCCCCAGCAAGCGCCCTCTTTTTATCACCTTTGGCTACAGCTTCAAGCTAACTCCTGCTGCCAATTACAAACCTGGCTTTAAATCCAGCCCCCTAACTGAAGATAAAGATTTAATCTTTTACGCCAGTCAGGGAGCCCTTAATTATTAGTAAGATTAATTTATCTCTTTAGAGGAAGGGGTTTTTAACTTTTTCATCTGCAAAGAATAAAGTATCTTTTGGGCTTGTTCGCTTTCCTGCCATTTATGAAAGTTGGCAACCCACACTTCAAAAGGCAAGACCTCTTCTTCCAACTTTTCTTCAAAAAGATTTAACCAAACATTAAAAAGCTGTATTTTCTTTAAAAAGGAAGAGCTATCCAAAATAGGGGCAACAATATCCCTTTTACTTTCTGGCTTTTCAAAATGTTCCTGCAAAAACTCCACAATAACCCGGCGAGAAAGTTCTGGACTTAAGTACTGGCCATTTAAACGCAAGGCCAATTCTGCCAGCTCTCCATAACTTTCCTTAAGGTCATCCAGGAATTTTTCTTCAAAATTAAAGGTCAACTTTTTGCCTTCCTCTTCCACAAAGTAAAAACGCAACCAATATTCAAATTGAAAAACCCTAAAAACCATCTCCTCAGTAAGCTGTTTTTTTTCTTGCATCTTTTTCTCCTTTTTAAAATTTTAAGAACATTTTAGGAACATAAATTGTAACTTATTTTCTTATAACCTATAAAAATTATTTAACTTTACCTAAAAACCATTTAATACTTCTTTTGCTAAATTTTAGTCTCATTAAATAAGAGAACATTTTTTCAATCTAGTATTGACAAACTTATATAAATTAATAATACTTCATCATATTCGACCTTTAAACATATAACATAAAAGGAGGTAGCAAATGGAAGAATATTTAAAACAAGCATTGGAAATTGTTAAAGCCCAAGCTTCTGTCAGGACCATGACCGAGGAAGAAATCAACTCTATGGTTCAATCCATTGCTGAAGGGATCAAAAGAGCCAGTGAAGGTGTGAGCTGTGACACAGAACAAGAACCAGCCACTGATCCCAAAAAAGCTATTAGAGAAAAGAGCATCATTTGTCTAGAGTGTGGAAAGTCCTTTAAGGTTTTGACTAAAAAACACTTGGCTTCCCATGGGTTAACTGCTCAAGAATACAAAGCCAAATGGGGCTACAAGAAAAATACTTCTCTGGTTTGCAAATCTTTGGCCAGGGAAAGAAGAAAAAAAATGGAATCCATGAAGCTCTGGG
Organism: Desulfonauticus sp. 38_4375; assembly: GCA_001507915.1. Taxonomy (GTDB): domain Bacteria; phylum Desulfobacterota; class Desulfovibrionia; order Desulfovibrionales; family Desulfonatronovibrionaceae; genus Desulfonauticus. The sequence goes on from LGER01000034.1 coordinate 9,853, forward strand.
AAAAGAGAAAAAAGAACTAAAAAAAATTACTTTTCCATTGCAAAAGTTTAAAGGGAAGTCTTTAAAGACTTCCCTTTATTTTTTCTTGCCAAGTTAAATTCTAGTGGCTATAGCCCCAAAACATTATGACCAAAAACTTAATTATTGTAGAATCCCCAGCCAAAATAAAAACCATTCAAAAATTTTTAGGCAAAGAGTACAAATTAGAAGCTTCTCTAGGGCACATACGAGACCTGCCCAGCAATGAACTGGGAGTAAAAGAAGATCAAGGCTTTACCCCTACTTATGTAATCATTCCTGGAAAGGAAAAAGTTGTCACTAAACTCAAAAAAGCGGCTAAAAACTCAGAAAAGGTTTATCTCGCTCCTGACCCAGATAGAGAAGGTGAGGCCATTGCCTGGCACATTGCAGAACTAATTAAAGACAGCAAGGCTGCAATTCATCGTATCCAGTTTAACGAGATAACCAGGCGGGCTGTACTGGAAGCCCTGGAGCATCCAAGGGATTTAGATGAAAACCTTTTTCACTCTCAACAGGCCAGAAGAATTTTAGACCGCATTGTGGGTTATAAAATCTCTCCCTTACTCTGGCAAAAGGTGCAACGAGGCCTGTCTGCAGGTAGAGTCCAATCTGTAGCCTTGAGGCTTCTGGTGGAAAGGGAAAAAGAGCGTTTTAATTTTACTCCAGAAGAATACTGGGTATTTAAGGCCTTACTGCAAGCCGGGAAAGAAAGTTTAGTAGCAGAATTAACTAAAATTAATAATAAAAAAGCTAAAATCAATAATGCCCAGGAAGCTAAAGAATTAGAAAAGTATTTAAAAGATCAATCTTTTATTTTAGAAAAAATAGAACAAAAAGAACAAAAAAGGAATCCTAAACCACCCTTTATTACTTCCACCCTGCAACAAGAAGCCAACATTCGTTTCAACTTTTCTGCCTCAAGGACCATGAGCCTTGCCCAGAGGCTTTATGAAGGTATGGAGCTGGGAGACAGAGGCAGTACAGCTCTCATTACTTATATGCGTACCGATTCTGTACGCATTGCTCCAGAAGCCCAAAAAGCTGCCCGGACCTGGATAAAAGAAAACTTAGGCTCAGAATACTGTCCGCAAAAGGCGCGCATCTATAAAGCCAAAAGTTCTGCCCAAGATGCCCATGAAGCTATTCGGCCTGTGGACCCAACTCTTACGCCAGAAATGGTTAAAGCTTATTTGCCTGCAGACCACTTCAAACTTTACAAGCTCATCTGGGAAAGGTTTATTGCCTCTCAAATGACTGCAGCAACTATCCTGGCTACTACTTTTTACATCAAAGCAGGTAAAACTCTCTGGCAAGTAAAAGGCGAACAAATCGCTTTTCCTGGTTTTTTAAAAATTTATTCTCCTCAAAAGGTAAAAGAAACCTTTTTGCCAGCACTTAAAGAAAAGACCACCTTAGCTTTAGAAGATTTGAAGATTGAACAAAAATTTACTCAACCTCCAGCCAGGTACACAGAAGCCACCCTGGTAAAAAAAATGGAAGAATTGGGTATTGGCCGTCCTTCTACCTATGCTACCATTATTTCCACTTTACTTCAGCGAAAATACGCCCTTTTACAGGAAAAACAGCTCGTTCCTACTGAACTGGGGCTCTCTGTATGTGAACTTTTAATCAAACACTTCCCCAAACTTCTGGAAGTAACCTTTACGGCTAAAATGGAAGAAGAGCTGGATAAAATAGCCCTGGGAGAAAAAAAGTGGCAAGAAGTTTTACAGGAGTTTGCCCGGGAATTTTATCCCACTTTGGAAACCGCTTCCAGGGAAATGAAATCTCTTAAAAAAGGAGAAACCACGGATTTAACCTGTCCTGAATGTGGAGCTAAGTTGCTTATCAGGTTTGGCCGTAATGGTTCTTTCTTAGCCTGTTCCAATTATCCTGCGTGTAAATATACCACCAACTTTACCCGCAATGCCGATGGAGAAATAGTAATTGAGGAGCCAGAACCTGCTGAAGTAAAGGTCCTGGGGAAATGCCCTCAGTGCGGAAGCGATATAGTGGAAAAAAGAAGTCGGGCAGGAGCAAGATTCATAGCCTGCTCCAATTATCCCAAGTGTAAATATACGGCCAGTTTTTCTACTAAAGTTCCCTGCCCTCAAAAAGGCTGCTCAGGTGAACTAGTAGAAAGAAGCTCACACAGAGGCAAAATTTTCTATTCTTGTTCCAATTATCCTGAGTGTAAATATGCAGTCTGGAATTATCCTGTGGCCAAAGAATGCCCCAAATGTAGCTCTAAAATTTTAGTGCAAAAGGAAAGCAAAGCCAGGGGAAAATACCTGGCCTGCCCGGAAAAAGGCTGTCGTTATTGGGAACAAGTAGAAGAGGAATAAAACCTCTTTTTCCGCTTTAAATTATGCCTGCCTGGTTTATCTACGCCCTTGTTTCTCTCTTTTTTACTGGTAGCCAGCGTTTTATCTATAAAGTCATAGCGCACAAGGGCCTTTCTTCTTCTAAAGCCACCTTCTTTTTTATGGCTACAGTAACCTCTCTCAGCTTTTTTTACTTCCTCTGGCAAGGTACATTACTCAATCTACCATGGATAATCCTTTTTTCTTTATTCAATAGTGCTACTTTTGTAACTGCCACCATTGCCCATATAAAAGCCTTAAAATACTATTCTGCCAACTTTACCTATCCTTTAATTCGTTTAAATATTTTGCTGGTAGTGCTTTTTTCTGTTATTTTTCTGCAAGAAAGTCTAACGCCTTTTCAAACAGGTGGCATTATTTTGGCCATCCTGGCCTTTTTTACCCTTACCTTTTCCAGGGATAATAAAAACCTATCTCATTTTTATCTCATTTTGATCGCCCTCATTTGTGGAGCATTATCTTCCATATCCTGCAAGCTGGCAGCCCAAAAGGTAAATATCCCTGCTTTTATGTTTTTTTCTTATACCCTTTCCACTTTAAGCAGCTATCTTTTCAGCCAGAAAAAAAGTGAAACCAGTAAGAACCTAAAACAGGAGTTCTTTTGGGGAGTGGTCATGGGGCTTATCAATTTTGTCTCCTTTAACCTCTACCTCTTAGCCTTAAAAAAGGGGCCCCTTTCCATTGTAGCCACTTTAAATGGCCTGCACTTTGTGGTTCCCATCTTCCTCTCCATACTCTTTTTTAAAGAACAATTGACCAAAAGAAAAATCTGGGGTATTGGGCTGACCATTATTTCCATAATTTTACTCCGTATATAAAAAATGCTGTTAAAAGAATATGAAAAGTTAGTAAGCTCTCCCCAAAAAGCTGAAAAATTCTTACTCAAGCACTGCTGGCCCAATTACCAGCGCTTTTGTCCCCAATGCCACTTTAGAAAAGTGCAAAAACTAAATTCAAAACGCAAGTGTAAGCGCTGTGGTTTTGTCTTTACTGACTTTAGCCAGCGCTATCTTGACTGTGTACGCCTATCTCCTGACAATTGGTTAAGGCTAGTCAAACTCTTTGAAATAGAGGCAAGCCCAGATAATATCGCCTTACAACTGGACATAAGCTACAATACAGCAAGAAAGGCTCTCACTATAATTCGCTTAGCTATTTTAGCCAATTCTTTAGATGGCCCGTTGCTATTATCCCTTTTTCAATTAAACGACCTTATCTCCTCTCAAAAAACTCCTCAATTAAATCAAGTACCTATCTTGGGAATAATAGAAGAAGCAGGGCATATTTTTGTTGATTTTCTGCCAGAATTTGGAGTGGATAGTTTTATTCACCTCAAGCAAAATTTTTGTCTGCCTTCTAAAAAAATAGGGCAAATAATCTATACCTCTCCAGTAAAGCAATATTTAAGCCTTCTTATTTATGATCAGGGAATAAGTAAAAGATTTAACCTTTCACACCAAGGAGAAAATTTAACTCTGGATGGGAATAAAAGCTTCTGGCCTTTTGTCAAAAAAAGACTGCAAAATTTTAAAACTACCAGTAGTCTAAACTTTTTACTTTATTTTAAAGAATTGGAATTTCGATATAATTATCGTCAGAAAGATTTTTTTATTACTCTGGTAAAATATTTAACTACCTTTAAAAAATAAAAAAGCTTCATTTTCTAAATTCAGACTTATTCGTGGGAAGAAAAAAACTTTACTCTATAAAAATTCTATATTTTTTAAGATAGTCACAGGGGTTATAAGATTCCTTGGCCTTACGCAGGCCTAAATCTCCCAGGTCCTGCTCTCTATTCACATATTTAAAATGAAAGGCTGAGTTTTTTAAAAAAAGATGATTAATTGCCTGATAAACTCCCTTAAAATTGGGGCATCCTTTTTCAAAATGAATAACCAGGGTTTCTTCATCCAGAGGCTCAGCCACAGTATAGGCAATCATTTTACCTTCCACCCAGAGCGCCCCCCCAAAAATATTTTTTAACCTTGCCCAATTACTAAGGACTCTAAAAATAGCCTTGTTTTCTGCTTCTAGGGGCATAGAATCTGCACACTCCTTCCACAAACACCATTCGGCCTGAAGGGTAAGGGCAGCCTCTATATCTCCTGTTTCCAATTCTCTATATACAAAATCGTATTTTTTTAAAAATTGATTGAGCAAATTCTTTTTTTTGTGAAAACGATTTCCCTTAAGCTCAATAAGCTCTTCTACCAGGTAAAGATAATCCCAGTGTTCACGTGCAGGCTTTATTGTTAAATTAGGAATTGTTTTCTGCCACTTATGAACCAGTACCTCAGGCATCCTTACCCATTCTGTGCCTGGTTTTAACAGGTCTAGCTTTTTTAAAAGGCTTGCCCAATCCTGCTCATAATCTCCCACTGGCGGCCAGAAAACTTCCCTGGGCCTGGTCTGTTTAATCCAGTACAGGCCTTCTGCAAAGGCCATTTTTAGCCCGTATTCTTCAGCCCAACCATAAAGGTTGATAAAGCTTAAATCAGAAATTTTTTGGGGAATTTTTTTTAAATTAGCCAAATATTCTTCTTGACCAAAAAGGTCTATGGTTTCAAAATCCACTTTTGCTTACTCCTTAAAAAGCAATCTAATCTTAAAACTTTAGTGAGAACAAAATAAAATGACAAGAAAACTTTTTGCCTTTACCTATACACCCTGGTGGAACCTGCTTTTACTCACCCTTTCGGCCTTTTTGGTAGCTCTTAGTTTAAAGGCCATTGCCATTCCTCACAACCTGGTATCTGGTGGCATTTCGGGACTATCCCTTATCCTTCATTATCTTTCTGGTAACAAACTAAAAATGTCCTATCTCTTCTTTGTATTAAACATCCCCATATTTGTTCTCGGCTATATTTATGTAAGTAAACGCTTTTTTGCCTATAGTTTGTATGGAATGATTATGACTACCATTTTTCTCTACTTTATTAACTTAACCCTTCCCATCAAAGATCCTCTCTTGTCTACTATTGCCTATGGTTCTATTTTAGGTGCAGGTCTGGGCTTTTCTTACCGTAGTCTTGGCTCCATTGGAGGCACGGATATAATTGCCATAATCCTTTATAACAAGTTTAACCTGCGTATTGGACAGACCAATTTTTTCCTCAATTTATTCATTTTTTTGCTGGCTTTAAAATTTCTTTCTCTAGACCTTACTCTTTATTCTTTAGTAGGAGTAGGTATAGCTTCTTATGTCAGCGAATACTTCTTGGGGCTTTTTAACCAAAGAAGATTGGTCCTCATTATTACGGAAAAACCTGATGAGATAGTGGAAAACATCAGCAAAGTACTCCATAGAGGAGCAACTTTTCTTTTTGGGCAAGGTAGTTATACCAAAAAAGATAAAAAAATAGTTCTTACTGTGGTAGATAGTATGCAATTAAAAAGACTGGAGGAAATAATTTTTAATATTGACTCTTCAGCTTTTGTTATTGAAGAAAAAACTTTAAATGTTTTAGGTAAAGGATTTTCTTCTAGAAAAGTTTACTAAAATGTTTATTGCCTTGCTTACAGATTTTGGCTTAAAAGACCCTTATGTAGCTCAGGTCAAAGCCACCCTTTTAAAACAGGCACCTCAAATCCCTATTCTAGATTTAACCCATCAAATCTCTTCCTTTAATGTCTTGGAAGGAAGTTTTGTCCTTTTTACCAGTTATAAACACTTTCCCCCTTCCACCCTTTTTGTAGGCATTGTAGACCCAGGGGTAGGTAGCAAGCGAGAAATTGTCCTGGCCAAAAACCAGGATTACTCTTTTCTCGTACCCAACAACGGGTTGCTTAGCTTTTTTGTCCAGCATAAGCTTTTACAACAAGCTTATTTTTTAGAAAAAAAATTCCCGGCTTCCTCTACCTTTCACGGCAGGGATATCTTTGCCAGGGTAGCTGCCCATCTGGCCCAGCAACCAATAGACCCAACCTGGTGGAAAGAAGTACCTCTTAAAGAACTCAAAACCTTTGCCCTGCCCAGGCCAGTGCTTACCCCTTCTCAAGTCAAAGCTACTATTTACTATCAAGACCAATTTGGAAATCTCCTTTTAAACCTGGAAAATAAGCACTATGCTTTCCCTTTGGGGCAAAAGGGGGTGTTAGAAAATTTTCCCTTACGGGTAGTTAAAACCTATGCAGAGCTAAAAGCAGGAGAAGTGGGTCTGCTCCAGGGAAGTCAAGGCTTTTGGGAGCTTTGTTTAAACCAAGACAATCTAGCTCAAAAATTAAATACCTATCCAGGTAAGGAAATAAGCTGGCAATGGAACACCTAAAGCGCTTTCGCCTTACTCTTTCCTTCTTAACCCTTTTGGACAAAGGTGTAGTGGCCACAGAAAAAGACATTGCAGCCAGCTGGGCTTATTTTTTCCCTGTAGCCCTTATTCTGGGAACTTTGGCCAGCGTTCCCTATTTTTTGCCTTTGCCTAAAAATTTACAGGCCCTTTTTAGCCTGGTTTTGCTGGTTTTTTTAACCAGGGCACTGCACTGGGACGGTTTTGGGGACATCCTGGATGGAGTGGGCAGTAATGCCCAGAAGGAAAAGTTTTTTTTGGTGTTAAAGGACAGCAGGGTAGGTATTTTTGCCTGTCTGGGGCTCATTTTAGGTCTTTTAAGTGAATATGTACTCTTGCAAGAGGTATCCTCTCCCGGGGAAATAATAGCCCTGGTGCTTTTTAGCCGTTTAAACCTAACGCCCTTTGCCTACTTTAGTAAAAAGTTGGCTCGCTCTGTTGGCATGGGTAGAATCTTTTTGCAAGGTGCCAATTTTCAAAATCTACTCCTTAACCTAAGTCTATCTTTCTTAAGCGTCTTATTTTTGACCAGCCTTAAAACCTATTTTTGGGCCATATTTATCCACCTCTTACCCAGTCTATACCTGTACAAGCTGGGTCAAAAACACCAGGGGTTAAATGGAGACTTTTTAGGTGCCCACATCATTTGGGGAGAGCTTAGTTTTTTGCTTGCATTACTTGACCGCTAGACCTCAGGTCATATCCTCCCAGTTCTTGAGCCCGGGTTTTAAACTCTTCTCTCTGTAATAAAGCAAGTAATTTTTGAACCCGCTTATCCTTCAATAAGTCCTTTTTTAACAACAGGTCATAGCGTTCTTCCACCAGAGGAATAAAGTCCAGATTCAAAGCCCTGGCTGCAGCCAAAATCCCTAAACCACAATCAGCAGTACCAGTTAGGACATTTACCGCCACTGCCATATGCGTATATTCTTCGCGGTTATACCCCTGAATTTCAGCAGGGGAGATGCCTAACTTTTGCAGGTGATAGTCCAGTAAAATCCTGGTGCCTGCTCCCTTTTGCCGATTGATAAAGACAATATCCTTGCGTCTTAAATCTTCCAGCCCTTGAATCTTTTTGGGGTTTCCCTTGGGAAGGATAAGTCCTTGCTGCCGATAGGCCAAGTTGACCAAAACAACCTCTTCTTCTCCCAAAAGTTTCTGCACAAAAGGGAAGTTGTAATCCCCGCTTTCCGGGTCAAAAAGATGGGTTCCAGCAAGATGGGCATAGCCCTTAGCAATGGCCTTTAACCCGCCAAGGCTTCCCACATGTCCTGAAAATAAATATACTGGTTCCCTTTCTTTTCTAAGTAAATCCTTTAATACATCCAGCAAGTTATCATGACTGCCAATAACCAGCAGAGAATTTTCCACTTCTCTTCTGGGCCTTAAAAGAGAGACCTTGACCCTTTCCCCTTCTTGCCGGCCCTCACTATTTTCCGCAATGGTCAACAAGCCTGTGGCCCTGGAAAGAGAAGTAATCATGCCTGCTCCTCGGGGCAGGGGAATGGCTACATACTTATCCTGGACCTTACCCACACCCACTCGCACAAACTCTCGAATACCCAGCTTAGAAGGTAAAGAGCGGCTCAAAATAGCTTCTACTTCCTCTTCCCTGGGCAAAGGTTCTTCTTTTAACCAGTAAACCAGAGGTTTTAACAGATATTCAAAACAAATTACCGCACTTACAGGATAACCTGGTGCTCCGACCAAAAGCTTTCCCTGCTTACTGATTCCCAGAAGAGAAGGTTTGCCAGGCATGGCCTTTATGCCGTGCACCAGCACCTCACCCACGCTTTCCATTACCTGCCTGGTAAAGTCCTTACTCCCAGCTGAAGAACCTGCACCCATGACCACAATATGGGCCCAGTTTAGGGCCTCTTCTACAGCCTGAGTTAAAAGCGCAAAGTCATCCTTCACAGGCGCAAAACGCCTTACTTCCACTCCCCAGGACCTGGCCAGGCCAGCTAAGACCTGAGAATTACTTTCCACCACTTCTCCAGGTTTGGGCTCTGGCCTTAAGGTAAAATCCAAAACTTCATCACCTGTGGGAATAATGGCCAAGCGCAATCTTTCCTCCACTTCCACCTCAAAGATGCCAGCACTTAAAAGCACTCCCACATCATAGGCGCTTAAAAGGTGCCTGGCAGGAAAAAGGAGCTCCTTGGCCACAATATCTTCTCCAATCCTTCGCACATGCTGCCAGGGAAAGGCTGGCTTTTCAATGCTCACCTGGCCATCTTCCAGCTCCACCACTTCCTCAATCATGATTACTGCGTCAAAACCCTGGGGCAAAGGATTTCCTGTGTTTACATAAACAAAATCTTTCTCTGGTGTTAACAATAAGGGCTGGCCCTCTCTGGCCAGAAAAGTATCCCTGGCTCGCACAGCAATGCCATCCATGGCAGCAGCATGGAAAGTAGGGGAGGAGTATCTGGCATACAGGGGAGCAACCAGGCGCATACCTATGGCCTGCTCGCTGGGAACTATTTTTGAGCCCAAAAAAGACTTTTTATCTATCTTTTGTTGAACCTTTGCGATTGCTTCTTCAATACTTACTGTTTTTAAGTAAATATTTCTGGCCATAAATTCTCCTTTGCTAAAAATAGGCACATTTTTTGGATAGGTTATCTGCAAATGCCCAAGTTTAAATTTTCCCTAGAAAAAATTCTAGAGCTAAAAAAACAAAAACTGGAACAAGCCCAGATAGAGCTTAGCAAGGCTCAAAAAGCCTATCAAGAAGAAGTAGCCAGAGAACAAAAAATAAGAGAAGCTATTTTGCTAAGCAAAAAACAACTTTTTGCCTCTGGTCAAATCCAGGGTAAGGAAATTTTCCTTACCCAGCAACACCTAAAAGGACTTGAAGCAGAGTTAAAAATCTGTTTACAAAGACAGCACATTTTAAGCCAGGAAATCACTCTCTGGCGGCAAGAGGTATTAAAACGCAACAAGGAAAAAAAGGTTTTAGAAAACTTAAAACAAAAACAATGGGAAAAGTTTATCCATGAACAAAAACAAAAAGAACAAAAAGAACTGGACGAAGTGGCAACTCTGTCTTTCCAGCATAAAGTGGAAAACTCTTTTTAACCTGCTTATTTTATTTAGTTTTCTCAAGATAGCCTTGACCTTGAGTTATCTACTCTATCCAGAATGGGAAAAAAGTGTTACTTCTTCTACTTTAAATCAACTTCCCTTAAATCCAGCCATAGCCACTGCCCAGGAAAAAAAAGCTCAACCAACCCCTGAAAAGACTTCACCTCAAAACTTTTCTGAAGAATTAAGCAAGCTCAAAGCCAAAGAACAAGAACTAATGCAAAAGGAAGCCTCGCTAAAGGAATTAGAAAAAAGAATAGATAGCAAACTGGCAGAGTTAAAAAAGATGGAAGCCAATATAAACCAGATGTTAGAAGAAGCCAATGTCTTAAAAAATAAGAAAATAAAACACCTGGTAGATGTCTATGCCAACATGAAACCTCAACAGGCAGCCCAGGTTTTGGAAACTTTAGATGAGGACCTGGCTGTCAAAATTCTGGCAGGAATGAATGGCCGCAAGGCTGGGGAAATCCTTTCTTACATTAAAACCAAAAAGGCCGCTACCTTATCAGAAAAGCTAACCAAACTCCAAACTCCCTTTGGCCAATAAAAAGCAGGGTGGACAAGTCAAGGGGAAAATACTATCTGGCTAGCCGTCTTTTTTAAAAATCTTACTTTCAAACACCTAAAATGCGTCTAAAACTAACGCTTGCTTACCTGGGTAGTCGTTATGGCGGCTGGCAGCTTCAGAAAAATGTCTCCACTATTCAAGGAGAAGTGGAAAAAGCTGTTAGCACTATTTGCCAGCAACCCATAAGGGTGCACGGTGCTTCGCGCACAGATGCAGGGGTGCACGCCCTGGGACAGGTGGCTCACTTTGACCCGCCTCAAGACAAAATAGCCATACCCTGGCAAAGAGCCTTAAATGGCCTTTTACCCAAAGACATTTCCGTAGTAAAAGTGGAAGAGGTGAGTTCTGATTTTCATTCCCGCTTTTCAGCTAAAAACAAAACCTATTCCTATAGTTTCTGGTTAGAGCCAGAATATGTCTTGCCGCAGCGTTATCCCTTTGTCTGGGAGTGTGGTCCTCTGGATTTGCCAAGGGTAGAAGAGGGGATATCCCTTTTGCAAGGAGAGCACGACTTTGCCAGCTTTATGAATACAGGTACCCCAGTAAAAAGTACCATTCGCAACCTTTACTGGCTAAAACTAGAGCCAGGGCCTTATCCTCAGGAGATAATTCTAAGGGTAAAGGGAGATGGCTTTCTCAAACAAATGGTGCGCAATATTGCAGGCCTGGTCTGGCTTTTGGGTAAAGCTAAAGTGGATAAGGACTTTGTCCGAAAACTTCTTAAAACCCCTAAAAGGGAAATGTGGCCACCTACAGCCCCAGCCAAAGGACTTACTCTGGAAAAGATAGAATACTAAAAATGACCTTTTCTTTCTGGCAGAAAATTTTCTCCACGCCTTTAAATGAAAGGCTAACCACTTTTTTTAACCTGAAAAAGTGGAGTACAGCCAAAACTCAGAAAGAATCCCAGTTTAGTCTAAAATTAAAAACCTATCTTGTTGCTCTTAAAAAGGACCTGGACGACTTTGACTTGCCCCATTCCTTTATTACTTCGCAAAAAATTGTCCTCAACCCCAATCCCCACTACCTGAAAGCCCAGCTGGAAGCAGAGGATAAGCCCTACTTTCGTCTCTTAAGCAGGGCTTATGCCCCTGACGAAGTATTAAACATAGAGCCTAAAACCTATAAGTTTACTCTTGAGCTAGGAGACCAGAGCCAGGACCTGGAAGTAGAAGTTAAAAAGGGCGATACAGCAAGCTCTTTATTTAGCAGGCTAAAGGAAGTTATTAACAATTCCAAACTAAACCTCCAGGCTGAAATCATAAACCAAAAAACAAGCCGGGAAAAAGCACCCACTCCCAATACAGGCACTTTTCTAGCCCTTTCCACTCCTTATGAATTTAGTACCACTCCTATTAGGGTAAAAGAAACTTCGGGATTTCTTTTTAAGCAATTGAACTTTCAAGAGCCTATCTTCAGGCAAACTCCTCTTACCCAGAGTTATTCCCTTACCACTCCCCAGGTTTTTGCTCCAGCTAGTTTCAACACCACTGCTTTTGACCCCAGGGCCAATTTAAACTGGGACCTGGGACATTATGACTTTACCTTTACTCTAGGAGAGGATTCTTATCCAGTATATCTGGCAGTTGTAGACCAGGATGCTCTGGATAAACTTAACCTTTTAAGCAGTGATTCCTCTTCTTTGGTTCAGGAAACCAGCAACTGGCAAGATATAGTCCAAAACTTGGGCTTTTCTCCAGGTGATATAGATAGTAACACTAGCTGGAAAACTTTAAAAAGTGCGCTCAAGGACTATCTAATTTTCACCCCCCAAACAACTTACGCTCAACTTTTTAATAAACTGGGAGCAAAACTGGAGGTTTTAAGTCAGCAAAAACTAAAGTTTCAAGTAAAAAAGCAAAAAGGCTTTTACCTCCTGGATAAAATCTATCCCTTTGACTACCAATACCTGCACCTAAAAATAAACAACCCTAAATTCCAGGAGCGTTTTTATTTTACCGATGGCACCAGTTCGCCTCTAGAAAAGCTTGGACTAAAAGGCACGGCCACTCCAGGAGTGGATAGTGAATTCAAAATAAGTGGCACTTCCTTTTGCTTACCTTCTAACCTGGCTTCCTTTAAAGAGGGTAAAATTGGCCTGGAGTTGTTACAAGAACAAAGTGGTAATGTATTTTTTGAAGTAGTTGCTGATTATAATCCTCTTCTCAACAACCTGCAAAAGGTAGTACAAAGCTACAATCAACTCCTAGATTTTTTGGAGCAAAATAGCCTGGTTATCAACCCTGGTTTAAAGGAAAAGCTAACTTCTCCCTTGAAAGAAGCAAAGGATTTAAAAGTAAAAACAGGCCTGGATGTAAATTTGGAAGGAAGGTTAGAGCTACAGGAGGAAACCTTTCAACAACAACTCCTGTTTAATGCAGAAGACTTAAAAACCTATCTTTTTCAACAACCAGGAATTTTTAGCCAGCTCCAAAAAAACAGTGAAGAAATTTTAACAAACCTGGATAGCTTTTTAGCCCTCAGAACTTCCCCCAACTTTTTTATCTCAGGCTCTTTGCTGGAAAAAAAAGAACTTATTGTTTCTCTTTTTAAAAACAAAGTTTAAAAAGTTGCCAAAAGCTTAATCTTTGGCTAAAAAATAACAAATTTTGCTTTTTGGACAAAAGAGAAGGGGTTAAAAAAGTTTGCGCCAACCCTTTTCAAGACTAAAAAAGGGCTTAATACCCTTGAGGTCGGCGCAAGAGATAAGGACTTGAAATAATTTAATTAATTTTAAAAAGTTTCCTGAAAACAACTCCAATAAGTATTTTTTACCAGGAGGTTGGCGCAACCTGGGGCATAATATATTGAAATACTTAAAAATAAAAGAGACAGAGTCAGAATTGTTCCTTGATGAAAAAAGGATTGCGACTTCCTTCATAACTATAACCTCCTTTGTTTTTTTTGTCAGAATTGTTCCTTGATGAAAAAAGGATTGCGACTCAATTTTTCCACTTTCCAAATATTCATTTATCCCTCCTTTCTTGTCAGAATTGTTCCTTGATGAAAAAAGGATTGCGACGCTATAAATTTAAGTAATTTATAAGCCCTGTCTACGTCCTGTCAGAATTGTTCCTTGATGAAAAAAGGATTGCGACTTTTATAGGTTAAATTGATAAATACTATCCATCCATTCTTTCAGTCAGAATTGTTCCTTGATGAAAAAAGGATTGCGACGTCGATCACGGCTTGAAGGCCGGAATCGGCCCCGGCTTCCGTCAGAATTGTTCCTTGATGAAAAAAGGATTGCGACAGGGATTTCAACTCTACCCACTCTTCACACTCCACCTTCACGGGTCAGAATTGTTCCTTGATGAAAAAAGGATTGCGACCTATCCATCCATTCTTTTAACTCTTGAAACGCCGGGCAGAGTCAGAATTGTTCCTTGATGAAAAAAGGATTGCGACGGGTGTCATAATCATACAGTTCTTGAGGGTAGTCAGTCTCGTCAGAATTGTTCCTTGATGAAAAAAGGATTGCGACCATAAACTTTCATCTTAAACCTCCTTTTGTTTTTTGTTGACTGTCAGAATTGT
>LGER01000035.1 GCA_001507915.1 Desulfonauticus sp. 38_4375
AACTACGACATAAATATTGCCAGGCACCTTGTTCAAGGTGTGGATGTGTGGCTCAATACTCCAAGGCGTCCCTTTGAGGCATGTGGCACATCAGGTATGAAGGCAGCAATAAATGGTGTTTTAAATTTCAGTGTGTTAGATGGATGGTGGTGCGAGGCATATAGGGAAGACAGAGGCTGGGAGATTGGTGGTGGAAAGGAATATAGTGACCCAATTTATCAAGATGAGGTTGAGGCTCAGGCACTTTACAATACATTAGAAGAAGACATAATTCCACTCTTTTATGATAATAGAAGGGGAGATATACCTCAAGCATGGGTGCACATGATGAAAGAGTCTATGAAAATGGGTATAACAAACTTTTCAGCAAAAAGGATGATTAAAGATTATGTGGATGAGTATTATTCAAAGGCCTCAGCCAATTATTTTGATTTAATAAATAATAATTTTGAAAAATTGAAATATCTTGTTGAGCAGAGAAGAAAATTAAAGGAACACTGGAACAATATTAAGATTGGAAAACCCATAAAAATGGGGCCATCTCATTTTAGGGTTGGGCAGGAATTTGAGGTGGTGGTTGATGTGTATCTAGGGGAGCTCAGTCCTTCTGATGTGGAGGTGGAGCTATATCTTGGGAAATTTAAGGGATATGAAGAAATAGAAAAAATGGATGTTATTAAGATGGAGATGAATCAGGAAAATGGAGAAGGCTCATACATTTACAAGTGCAAAGTAAAGTGTGGCCTATCTGGACGCTATGGATTTAACGCCAGGATAGTTCCCAGAGGGGATGATTATCTGGTTTTTAGTTCCAATTTTATCAAATGGTCAGAATAGAAGAAATTTTTTATAAAGGAGGTAATTTTTAATGAAAAGATCTCCAAGGCTGCTCATTGTCACCCCTGAGGTGACTTATTTACCAGAGGGTAGCAGTATCCTTGCAAGGTATCTTTCTGCAAAAGCAGGAGGACTTGCAGATGTATCTGCTATGTTAATTAGAGAATTATTTGAAATGGGTGTTGATATACATGTTGCTATACCTGATTATAAAAAAATATATTCCAAAAAAATAGGTAAATTTGCTAAACTATATGAGGAACAACTAACTATTTATATGGAACATTTATGTGAAGAGAGAATCCATTTGGCAAGAGATAGGATATTTTATCATAAGGATAATGTATATTCTACATATGGATATGATAATCTAAAAGTTTCTTTAGTTTTTCAACGAGAAGTTATAAATAATATTATTTTTAGCGTTAAACCAGATTTAGTGCACTGTAATGATTGGATGACAGGGATTATTCCTGCTTTTTTGAAAAAGAACAGAATACCATCTCTTTTTACAATACATAATATATATACAGTATTGAGTACTTTATCTGAAATTGAAGACAATGGTATAGATGCAGCAGAATTTTGGCAAAACTTCTATTTTGAAAGAATTCCCATAAATTACGAAGAAACGAGAAATAATAATCCTGTTGATCTTCTTACCACAGGAATCTTTGCATCCCACTTTATAAATACAGTTAGCCCCACCTTTTTAAGGGAGGTAGTGGAGGGATATCATCCTATTATAAGATATCCTGTGAGGCAGGAGATTAGAAATAAATATTATGCAGGGTGCGCTGTGGGAATATTAAATGCTCCTGATGCCTCATTTGATCCATCAATTGATTCAGCAATTGCAAAAAATTATTCAATAAGAAATTTTGTATCAGGAAAAAGGGAAAATAAAATATTTTTGCAGAAAAAGCTTGGTCTAATTGTTGATGAAAATGCACCGCTATTTTTCTGGCCATCAAGGTTAGATCCAGTGCAAAAGGGATGCCAGCTTTTAGCTGATATCTTATATAATGTTGTATCAAAGTATTGGGAAGACAATTTGCAGATTGTATTTGTTGCAGATGGTCCATTTTTTGATGTATTTAAAAACATAGTGGATTTTCACGGATTTCATAATAGGGTATCAGTATGTAGTTTTAATGAAGATTTATCAAGACTTGCATTTGCTGCATCTGATTTTATATTGATGCCATCTTCTTTTGAACCATGTGGTCTTCCTCAGATGATTGCACCAAAGTATGGTTCAATTCCTGTGGCACACGATACTGGTGGTCTACACGATACAATTGAACACTTAGATCCCTATAATAACACAGGAAATGGATTTTTATTTAACTATTTTGATTCACAGGGGCTTTTCTGGGCAATAGATGAGGCAATGAGATTTTTTAAACTCCCCAAAAATATAAAAAATGCAAACATTAGAAGGATTATGAAACAAGCAATGGAGAGATTTAACCACAAAGAATGCGCAAAAAGATATATAGAATTATATGAAAAGATGTTACAAAGACCATTTTAGTTATGTGTGATTTGTTTAATTTGGTATTGCAGTTAATTAATCTTTGAAAAGGAAACTTATACGGTGAAATATATGGAAAAAATACCCCTAATTGAAATAGATCCATACTTAGAGCCTTATCATAAGATAATTGAAAGAAGGATAGACAAGATAAATAATACATTAAAAAAAATTACAAAAAATACATCTTTAATAGAATTTGCATCATCTTATAAATATTTTGGTCTGCACAGAGAAAAGGATAGGTGGATATTTCGTGAATGGGCCCCAAATGCAAAAGAGATATATCTTATAGGGGATATGACTTATTGGCTTACAAAAGATGAATTTAAACTAAAAAAAGATGAGAAAACAGGTGTTTGGAAATTGAGTGTTCCTTTGAATAAAATTTCACATGGGGATTTATATAAATTAATTGTGAAATGGGATGAGGGAGAAGGGGAAAGGATTCCATCCCATGCAACATATGTGGTGCAAGATGAAAATACTAAAATCTTTTCAGCTGTGGTATGGGATCCTCCTGATAAGTTTCAGTGGCAAAACGATGGAAAGCAAAGGTTTCCAGAACCCTTACTTATATATGAGGCCCATGTGGGAATGGCACAGGAAGAAGAAAGGATTGGTACATACAGGGAGTTTGCAGACAATATTTTGCCAAGGATTAAAAAACTTGGATATAATACAGTGCAGCTTATGGCGATTCTTGAACACCCATATTATGGGTCATTTGGATATCAGGTATCCAGTTTTTTTGTACCAAGCTCCAGGTTTGGAACTCCAGATGATTTTAAATACCTAGTTGATAAGGCACATGGGATGGGGCTATATGTACTTATTGATATAGTACATTCACATGCAGTGCAAAATGAAGTTGAAGGATTATCTAGATTTGATGGCACCTATGATCTATATTTTCACAAAGACCCAAGGGGATTTCACCCTCTATGGGGTAGTAGGTGTTTTGATTATTCTAAGATAGAAGTTATAAGGTTTTTACTCTCTAATTTGAGGTATTATTTAGAAGAGTTCCATGTGGATGGTTTTAGGTTTGATGGTATCACATCCATGTTGTATCTACACCATGGTATTGGCAAGGATTTTTTGACCTATGATGATTATTTTAATGATCAAGTGGATGAAGATGCCCTTACATATTTGGCTTTGGCCAACAAGCTAGTACATGAGATAAACCCTAGTGCAATTACAATTGCAGAGGATGTGTCTGGAATGCCTGGACTTTGTTATCCCTTAGATGGAGGAGGCATAGGGTTTGATCATAGGTTCGCCATGGGAATTGCAGATTACTGGATTAAATTGATTAAGGATTTAAAGGACGAAGATTGGCCCATGGGACATCTGTGGTATGAGCTAACCAATCACAGAAAAGAGGAGAAGACTATTAGTTATTGTGAATGCCATGATCAGGCCTTGGTTGGGGATCAGACTATTATCTTTAGATTAATTGGTGCAGATATGTACTATTCAATGAGAAAAGAGGATGAGAATCTAAAGGTGGATAGGGGAATTGCACTGCATAAGATGATTAGATTTATTACAATAGCAACAGCCTGTGCAGGATATTTGAATTTTATGGGGAATGAGTTTGGACATCCTGAGTGGATCGATTTTCCAAGAGAGGGAAATAATTGGTCATACAAGTATGCAAGGAGACAATGGTCTTTATGTGAAAATCCCCTGCTTAGATATGAATATTTACTAAAATTTGATATTGATATGATAGATTTTATAAAAGAGGCAAATATATTAAAACCAGATGTGCCTCCAATCCATCTTCATGACCACAATGAATATAAGATAATTGCATTTGAAAGGGGAGATTACGTATTCGTATTTAACTTTCATCCTCAAAATTCCTATGTTCATTATAGAATATGTGCAAGGCCAGGGAAATATATACTTGTTTTTTGCTCTGATGATAAAAAATATGGTGGTTTTGGAAGGCTTATGCCAGAAGAAGAACATCTAACACTGGCAGAAAAACGAGGTAATAACTATTTTCATTACCTATCTTTATACATACCAAATAGATGTGGTTTTGCTCTGAAAAAAATAGATTAGGAGTTTTAGATTAATAACTATAATAAATTGGAAAAATAAAAAATCCATTACAGGAGAGAGCTTAGCCTTTTAAGCTTTTATCAGGAATAGAAAAAGTATTTTTTTGTTTTTTTGTTGTTGTAAACCATAACCTTTGGTCTATAATCCAGATAAGTTGCAACAATTTCTTGTAAAATAATTTTAAGAGGGGACAGTCCTATCTTCTCCTCTATTATTTTTTCTAGCAACTAATTCACTAAAAAGGCCAATTCCTTTTCTTTGTGTTGGGCGGCTAGGATTTCTCTTAAGGTTTTCCAGAATTCTGGAATTTCAGGTTTTAAGGAAATACTCTTTTGAGCCAGGCTTTCAGCCAGGCTCAAGTTTTCTTTATTTTTTAAGTAAATAGTGGCCAAAAGGTTTAGAGCCAGAGCGTCTAAAGAGTTTTTAAGTAGGGCCTGGTGGAGTTCTTCTTTGGCCTTTTCCATTTCTTCTTTTTTTAAATACAAAGAGGCCAGCAAGGTGTGAGGCTGGGAATAATTGGGCAACAATTCCTTGGCTTGCAGATAGTAATCCCTGGCCTTTTTGAAGTCTTTTTGTTTTTCAGCCTTTTTCCCTAACCTGAGTAAACTAAATCCCCTGTAAAGTGGAGTTTTACACTGTAGAAAAACTAATTCAGCCTCTTTTTCCTGCCCCAGTTGTTCTAAAATACGCCCCAGATTGTATCTGGCCAGTTCATTTCCTGGCTCTATTTTGAGGACTTCTAAAAAGGTCTCTTTGGCTCTGGGCAAATTGCCGGTTTTGGCATAGCTTATGCCCAGGGAATTTAAGGCCAGAATGTTTTTGGCATCTAAATAGAGCGCCTTCTGGTACTCACTAAGGGCATCAAAGTAATTACCCAGGGAAAACATTCGGTCTCCGCTAATGGTTAGACTTATGGAGTCAAAAAAAGCCAGGTGAGGACGCTCTTCATAGTAGCGAGAGTGAATCAGGGCCTTTTCCGCATTTCTGTATAAATCGCTTAAGTGGAAAGGTGGCAGAGGTAAATGCCCAACTCCTACATAAAAAGTTATTTGGTGCTGCTTATAAAATTCTTGTTCCAGTTTTAAAAGCTTTTCTTTTAATTCTTTATTACTTTCCTGGTAAAGAGCTGCAATGATCTGGGTTTCATTAGAGGTAATAAATAAAGGAGAAGTTATTTTTTGGATTTCTTCTTCTAATAAATCTAGACTGTCTTTATGGCTAATCTTTTCCGATTTTACCTGGAATAAAGCTAATTTTACTTGACCATAACTTTCAAGTATTTTCCTGGCTTCTTCCAGGATTGTGTTTTTGTAATCCAGGTAAAATTTAGAGTCTGATTGACTGGTTAGTTTTAACCTATCTCCTTTTTTTATTTTATAGATTGGTTCTAAATTTACTATTACCTTTGCTTTACTTTGCTTTTGTCCTACTTCTTTGATTATTATTTTCCCTTTTTCTTTGGGATTTATTTTATCCTTGTTTAGTACTGTAAATATATATCCATCCTGAACTTTACTTTCCTTACCTATATCAATAGTTATTTCTTCACAATTTACTTCTTTTATTCTTCCTCCCAGCTTTAGGATTTTATCAAAGCTAAAGGGCTCCTTAAACTGAAGACTTTTTTCCAGGGCTAAGTCCAGTTTTTCCTTAAAGAGAGGAATAATCTCTGTGTTGTTTAAGAGTAATTCCTGGCTGTCAAAGTCTTTGGGAAAGGTGACCAGACTTACCCCAAAGTTAAGTTTAAGTTTGTTTTTTAACACAGGATGGGAAAAATTATGTTGATGGAGTTTACTCCAAAGGTGAGTAAGCAAAGATGAGCCTTTAGAAGAATTCAGGTTGGTAAGTAAAAGACAGAGTTTTTGACCTGAAAGCAGGGCAAGGGGCCAGGGAGAAAAGTTAGTTTGAACTAATCCTATTATTTCCTGAAGTAAAAACTTTTGCGTTTTGAGAGGATATTCTTTTAACAAAGGGTTGATAGCTAAAAGAGAAACAGAAAAATAATTGGAAGAAAAGTTATTTTCCTTTGGGTTTAGGCCAAGCAGGATGTCTCTAATGGTTTCTTGCAGGAAAAAATCTATATAGTTGGAAGTATATATGTGTAGTTGTTCGTTAAAAAAAAACTTTTTATAAATAGAAATATGTTGTAAAATTAATTGTAAAATAGTGGGAAGGGCAGTTTTTAACCCTCTAACTCTTCTTTTGGTGTAATTATGCAGGGTAATAACGCCTAAAAATTTTTGAGAGTAGTTTATAGCCAGGTGAATTTTATTTTTTTCTATAAAAATATCTTGTTTGCTTAGGTAGTCTGGTTTTGCAGCAGGGAAAAAAAGAGTAAACTTTTGAGCAGGAATGATTTTTTGTAGTTCTTCTTTTATGGCTTCTTGGTAAGTTAGCAAATCTTCTGGAGTAAGCTCGGGTAAAGAGGAAAGGTTGAACATGGTTTTACCTCTAGTAGGATTTTCTTTTGGGAGATTTTTGACGCAACCTCTTTTGAGGTACAGGAGCAAAAGAAGGATAAATGGGGTTGGCCAGGGTCCACCAGCCTGGTTTTAGAGTAGGAGAAAAGGTAAGCCTGGAAACAAATTTGACGCTTTTATAAGCCAGGTCAAAGGGAGCAACCACGCGCAAAGGTGCGCCTCTATCCAGGCTTAAAAACTTTCCATTTAATTTTAAGGCCAGAAGATACTTTAATTCTGGGTTGAGTAAGTCTTCTAGAGGAAAAGATTCTAAATAATGGTCTAATCCTTGAGGTTTAGAACTGGTTTGTCCCAGAGAGTGGATAACTACATACTTGGCTTTAGGTGTGGGTTTAACCAGGTCTATTAAAACAGAAAATGGGATACCTTCCCATTTTAAGTCGTAAAGGGACCAACCTTCCACACAATGAAAATCACAGGTTTGGGTGGCCTGGGGGAATTTTAAGAGTTCTGAATAACTTATTTTTAAAGGCTGCTCTACTTCTCCATCAAGGTAGAGATAGTAAGGTTCTTTTTTTCCATCCTGGTAAATAATCTGGCCTGTTGTGGAATCAAAGCGGAAGGTATTTTTTTCCACGGTACGAGTGGGAAAAAATTTCATAACAAAACTCCATATTTTTTGGGGTGAAAAGATAAAGATAAAAAAGAGGAGCTTTAAAAATTTTCTTTTACTTAACATCTTGGAAGTTAAATACAATCAAAGTGAAGAAAATGTCCAGATTTTTCTAAAAGAAGTTATTGCAAGGTCCCCAGATATATCTTCAGGGTTTGTTCGTAAAAGTTTTGAGAGTAGAGGGTCTGAATCTTTTCTCTTTGCTCCTGGTGAAGAGTAGTAAGGAAGGGTTTGTCCAAAAGGCATTGTTGAATCTTTTGAGCCAGCTCAAGGTGGTTCCCTGGCTCTACCAGGGCCTTAGGAGAAAGGATGTCTGGAAGTACTCCCACTTTGGTACCAATAAGGGGTACCCCACAACCCATGATTTCTAGTCCTGCTCGAATAATGGTTTCTGAATAAAGGGAAGCTACTACTCCCAAATCCAGACTACAGATGTATGCCCTGGGGTTGTCCACTTTGCCTGTGATCTGGGTTATAGATTCTATCTGGTATTCTTTTAGCCACTGCCTAATAGTATCTTCCTTTAAAGCAGTATCAAAACCAATAAGCAGTAATTTAATATTTTTGATGTTTTCTTGATGGTAAAGGTGAGATATAGCAGCAATAAGTTCCTTTTGTCCTTTGACCCGGTCAAATCTACCAACCAATCCTACGACAAAGTCTTCCTGCAAGTAATTATACTGACGCCGAATTTGTTCCCTTTCTGCAGGGGAAAAGTAGAATTTGCTCTCATCCACCCCCCCTATGACTAAATGTAGCTTGGAAGAAGGGGTTTTAAATACATTTTGAAAGTGTTTAAACATGGTGGAATTGGTGGTAATAACAGCTCTAGCCACCTGGTTGTGCAACCAGAGATTAAAGAGGTTTTTTTTAGGCAGGCGCTGATCTCCTCTAGTGCGCACCAGGGAATAGCCATATTTAAAAGCCAGCAAGCCAAAGAGAATAAAAGCTTCTCCTCTATGGCAGTTGATAATATGAGGCTTAAAGTCTTGAATAATTTTTTTCAGTTGACTTAAGGTCCTGGCCAGGACAAAGGGGTTATTGCTATTTAAGTCTAGAGTTTGATAGGCCAGGCCAGATTTCTGGACCCTGTTTAATGTTTGCGTATCGGGAAGACAGAGGATAAGGACTTCATGTCCTTGCCTGGCCAGGAGCTGTCCCAGAAACAGGCCATACCAGGCTGTGGCATTAAACCAGCGCACATTGATTACCTGGATTATTCTTAAGGGAGAAGAGATGCTTGTTTCAGTCATTATTCCTACTTATAATCGGAGCCAATTTTTAGCTGAAGCCATAACTTCAGTGTTAGACCAAAGTTATAAAAATCTGGAGTTAATTGTAGTGGACGACGGCTCCACAGATCAAACTTCCCAAATTGTACAGGAATTTAAAGATAAAAGGATTCGCTATTTTTATCAAGAAAATAAAGGGGTTTCTGCAGCCAGGAATTTGGGGTTTAAACAGGCCCGGGGAGAGTTAATAGCTTTTTTGGATTCTGATGACTTGTGGCTAAAGCATAAACTAGAAAAACAGGTTCACTTTTTACTTGAGGGAAACTTTTGGGTGGTCCAATGCAAAGAACAGTGGATAAGAAAGGGTAAAAGGGTAAATCCCTGTTTTAAGCATTTGATGCCTGCTGGCTGGTTTTGGGAAAAGGCTTTAAGACTTTGCCTTATAGGTCCTTCCTGTGTGCTTTTGCGCCGGGAGGTTTTTGAGGAAATTGGAAGCTTTGATACCCATTACCTGGCCTGTGAAGATTATGAGCTCTGGTTGCGTTTGTTGTTAAAATTCCCAGTGGGCCTGGTTCCAGAGGGTTTGGTGGTAAAAAGAGGGGGGCATTTTGACCAGCTTTCACGTTCTATCCAGGGCTTAGACCTTTTTCGCATTAATGCCTTATTAAAGATAGTTAAAACCTGCTCTCTGACAGCCAGGCAAAAAAGCCTGCTCACTCAAATACTCCAGGAAAAGATAGATATCTATGTGCAGGGATGCTTAAAAAGAGGTAAACTGGAAGAAGCTGCCAGGGTAAAAGCCCTGGGAGAGCAGTTTTAGTTCTTTACTTCTTTTTTACGAATGGCTTCGCTTTTGATGCGGTCTAAAAGTTCACTTAAAACAGGCTTTACGTTTTCTCTAATATCCCCGGCTACTAAAATAAAAAGCAGATCATCTCCAGGAGTAAAAATACCCTCTTTGGCCTCTACCAGGATTTTGTAAATGCCAGGTTTTTGCTCATATTCCTTTACCAGTTGGGCAATTTTCTCCTTATCTGGCTTTACTTCTAGTTGGCAGACTTCAGCCCTGTCCTGTCTAGACCAGGCCCTCACTACGCCATTATGAACCAGAATCATACCCACTTTTTGAGCAAAATCAGGTTCTTTTTTTAGCTGGGCAATGGTTTTACTTATATCCATTTTAGGTCCTGAAAAAATAAAAAAGGCGGGATAAAAACCCGCCTTTTAAGGTTATCTTTTAAATTATACACAACCAGTAGGCTTGGGAAGACCAGCCATCTTACAGGCTCCCTTACCAGGTCCAGAGGGGAACAATTCGTAAATTTGTTTGAGCTTGTAGCCAGTAACCTTGGAGAGAATACGAACCATAGGAGCAATACCATTTTTCTTGTAGTAGTCTTGCAAGAATTCAATAACTTTTTTGTGGTCTTCAGTGATTTCCTTGATACCTTCTTGCTCTTTTACATACTCAACCCATTCTTCACACCAGTCTTCAAACTTTTGTAAGAAACCGTCTTCATCTACTTCAAATTTTTTGCCTTTGAATTCAACAACAGCCATTTTTAACCTCCTTAAAGATTATCTTTTTATTTGACCCTGACCAAGTCAGGGCCATTTTCCGCTTTAACTAAAGCTAAAGTTTATTAAGATAAGAAATTGTTTTTTGTCAACGTTTTTTTAGATAAGCTATTATTCCAAGTCAGCTAATTCTTTCCTGGCAAACTCCAGATGGGGTTCTAATTTAAGGGCTTCTTTTAAAAAATAAGCAGCATTTTTCTCATTGCCAAGACGTTTATAACAAATTCCCAGGTTAGCTAAATCTATAGCTGAGCCACTGTCCAGATCCAGGGCACTTTGAAAGTCCAGCAGGGCCAGGTCATATTTTGCTTGTTTAAAATAAGACACTCCTCTTAAATTATAATATTCTTTGACTTCTGGAGAAAGCTCTATGGCTTCATCCAGGTAGGGTACTAATTTTGCCCATTCTTCTTTTAAACTCAAGGTATAGGCGAGATAAAAAAGAGCCAGGGCCTTTTCTTCAGCGTCTGGTTGTAAGGGAATGCTTTGTTCAAAAAGTTCGAGGGCCTTTTCTAAATTCTCCAAGCGGAGTTGAATAAGGCCTTTAAAAAAGGGAATAAAATATCCTTGAGGATAAATGGCGGCCAGGGTTTCTATTTTTTCTATTGCCAGTAAAGGCTCTTCTTCTTCTGCTAAAATGCGCCCCACAAAAAGTCCTAAGCTGGCGTGAGGAGTGCGTTCGCGAAATTCAAAACCAGGAATTATGTTGTAATTGGTAGGTACTTTTAGGTCTGGATGAGCAGTATCTATGCTATAAAGAGTATATCCCTGCTCCTTTAACCTTTCACAGAGCTTTTTTAATTCCACATAGATATCCTGGTCTTCCAAAGTGGGTAAACTATTTAGGTCTACCTTTTCTCCCTGGATAATCCAGTCTATTTCTTCCAGGGACTTAAACTTGGAAAGACCAGAAGCCTCGTAATTGCTGTTGGTTTCAAAATCACCTGCCAGCTGAGCTATTTCCGTAAGGGCTCTTATGGCAGCTTTGGTGGGTGTGGAGGCAGTTCCTGCAGTAAAGACAATTTCGCTTAAGTGAGGAAAGGTTACAGGGTCATAAGCCAGGGCTCCCACAGTAGGAGCAGGAAAACCTAAAGAAAAGTCCTTTAGCCACACTTTTATGTTTTGTCTTTGAAATTTGGCATAAAGTTCTTTTAAAACCGGGTCCTTAAAGGAAGCAGGGTCTATGGTGGGAGTAATTAGTTTTTGACGGTCAATAAGAGCACAGACGTGTCTTTCTATGAGTTCACAGGCTCCTTGGAGCAGGGATTCTTCGTAGGTATTGCCAGCTGAACAGCCGTTAAATTCATTTAATTTTTTAAACCAGTCAAAGGGTAGGTAAACTTCCTCTTCCTCAGGTACATCCAGGGCCAGGCAGAATTTCCACCGTACCAGGTCTAAAATTTCCAATCCTTCTTTTTCTGATAAGTTTTCTTGGACTGAGAATAGGATTTCTCTAAGGGGAATGAGTTTAGAGCCGAACTTTTTCTGTGCCTCACTAAAGGTAAGCTGGTGAAAATTAGCAGGAGTGTTGACAAAGCTAAAATAACTAAAGCGTTCCACCAGCTCCATTAGGGCAGAAGCCTGGGCTTGAACAGGCGAAGCCCCCTTGCCCATCTGTTTTCTGGTGGGCATAATTTGTCTGGCTTTGGTTCCACAGAGGCTTAAATATACTGGTATATCTAGCCTACCTGTATCAATTCTTTTTAGTTCCAGTAAGATTTCTTGCCCGTGTCTTTGGAGGAGTTGGCTAATATTAGCTACAGTTTCCTCTGGAGAAAGGGCCTTGTCTAAGTCTTTAGTGTATTTTTTAGGACAACTATTTAGTTTAAACATGTTTTTTAGCCCTCATTCTATAGATTTGACAGAGAAACTTTTCTTTGTCTTCTGGATCCTGACTTTTATAGCCAATGGTCTTTTCCTGGATGTGAAATTCCTTTTGGGCCAGAGAAAAGAATTTTTTGGCCTTGCGAGTGTAGTTCTGGGCCAGAATTACTTCACTCTGAGAGTTATTTTTTAAGTTTTTTAGAAAAAATTTAAGCAAAGGTCGGTAGGTGTCTTCCAGGTACAAGACCTCAGAACCAATGATATAATCATATTTTTCCTGCAAAACAGCAGTGGTAAAGTCCACCTTTTGAACTCTGGCCTTTTTTTGCAGGTTGTTTTTGAGAATATTTATTTGAGCAAATAAAAGGGCATCTTCTTCCACATCAGAAATGGTTACTTCCATGCCTTTGGCTGCTAAAAAAAGGCCACATATACCCAATCCTGCCCCTATTTCTAAAACTTTGCCTTCTGCAGGCAAGTACTTAAGTAAAAAGTAGCTTAAAAGTAAAGAAGCTGGCCAGATTTTGGCCCAATAGGGTAGGTTTATTTGCTCTTGACTCTCTACGAGCTTGTCTAAGTATTGCTCTAAATCTTTGATTTGAGCTATGTGCAGTTCTATATCAGCCACCTTTAGAGGTTCAAAAAAGAGAGTAAACTTTTGCTCAGCCAGAGATTGTAAAGAAACTAAATCCATTTCTGAATATTTCATGCTAAAATCCTTAACTGTTTATTGTAAAAAATACGGATTATCCTTGAGAGAGGAAGAGAAATATAAAAAAGTATAAAGAATGGAGCGGGAGACGGGATTTGAACCCGCGACTTCAACCTTGGCAAGGTTGCACTCTACCACTGAGTTACTCCCGCTTATGGGCAGGCCTTTAAAAGAACTGGAGGCGGCATCCGGATTTGAACCGGAGAATGGCGGTTTTGCAGACCGCTGCCTTACCACTTGGCTATGCCGCCTTTTTTTGGAGCGGGAGACGGGATTTGAACCCGCGACTTCAACCTTGGCAAGGTTGCACTCTACCACTGAGTTACTCCCGCTCAAATGAGAAGACCTTCTTTATTCAAACCCCAGCTCTCTGTCAAGGGTTTGTCTTGGAGGTTGATATTTTTTTAACAAATCCATTTTAAGTTTAAAAAGTTTGGGACTTAAGGATACATGATATATATGTGGATTTATTAGTCTTTTTACTCCACTATCCAGGTTTTGCAAGTCCTGCTGACGCACTTGCTTGATGGTGTTTAGTTCTGGAAATTCATAGATTACTTTGCCCTGGGTTTGAATGGTGGTTTGCAGGGCTTCGATTTTTTTCACTTCTTTTTGGTGAATTATTCTAGAGATATTGGGGTCTGTGGGATGATGGATTTGCATATCTTCTTGCGAAAATAGTTCTTCCTCTTTCAGGCAGATGAGGTCCACCATGGCCTTATCTCTCTTATCGTAAAGGCGGAAGGTCTTTTTATGTCCTGGATTGATAATTTTGGCTGGAGAGTTGGATATTTTTAGGGCTGGTTGCCATTTTTCCTGGTGATAAATTCCAGTGAGCTTGTACACTCCATCCAGGCTGGGTTGCCCTTCAGAGGTGAGCATTCTCGTGCCTACGCCAAAGACAAGTTTAGATATAACTTCTTCAGCATCCAGCCTATGTTCCTTACATTTTTGTTCTATTTGATTTAAAATTTGCTGGATTACCAGTTCGTCTAACTGATTGGAAAGCACGATGGATACTTCTTGAAGCCCGGCTTTTTTTAACTCCAGATAACATTGGACAGACAAATAGGCCAGGTCTCCAGAGTCAATGCGGATGCCCAGAGGAGTATGCCCTTTTTGCTTTAAGTCCTGAAAAACCTTAATGGCATTGGGTAGTCCACTTTCTAGGGTGTTGATGGTATCAATAAGGAGTACGCAGTCATCGGGAAAAATTTCTGCAAAGGCCTGAAAGGCATCCAGTTCTGAACCACCCATGGCCATAAAGGCCTGGACCAGACTGTGGGCATGGGTGCCTTTGGGAGGCAGGTTTAAAGCCCTGGAAGTGCCTATGTTGGAGCTAAAATCCACTCCTCCTATCAAAGCACCTCTGGTGCCCGCATTGGCTCCCAGTCCATGGGCCCTGCGCATGCCAAAGTCTATCACCATTTGCCCTCTGGCTGCTTCTTTTATCCTGGAGGCCTTGGTAGCAATGAGGGTCTGGTAGTTTAAATGATTGAGTAAAGGAGTTTCTACTATCTGAGCCAGGGCCAAAGGCCCGCTTATACTGACCAGAGGTACCTGGGGATGGACTACCCTTCCTTCAGGGATGGCCTCAATATGTAATTTGCTAAAATCACACTCTTTTTCCAGCCAATTTAAAAAGGAAGAGCTAAATAAGGGTTGTTTATTTCTTCCCCTTAAACTTTTCAGGTAAGAAATATCTTCTCTGGTGGGTTTGGCCTTATTTAGCCATTCAAAAAAGGTCTTTAAACCGGCAAAAACACAATAGCCTGCCTGGTGAGAACCATAGTGGGGATAGTGTCGGAAGAAATAGTCAAAATGGGCTCTTTTTTCCTGGATATTATGTTCAAAATAAACTTGGGCCATGGTGAGTTGATAAAAGTCTGTAAAGAGAAAACCAGAAGTACTTGGATTTAAGATGCTCATTTTATTTCCTCACTTGTAATTAGCCTGGCTCCCTTACCTTGCATTTCTTCCAGGGCCTTTTGTACATCTCCTGGGTTGAGGTCTACACCTCTGCAACCATCCACCACTACATAAACTTTATATCCCAGGGATAGACCATCTAAAACAGTAAACTTTACACAATAGTCAGTGGCCAATCCCAGGACATAAAGCTCAGAGACTTTTTTTTCTTGCAGGTAGTTATCCAGTGAGGTCTTTTGCTGCCTGGCATTGTCAAAAAAGCCACTATAACTGTCTATCTTAGGATGAGTGCCTTTATAGACGATATAGTCTATTTTTTCCCTGTTTAGTTTGGCTGGAAAATCTGCTCCCCAAGAATTTTGTACGCAGTGATCTGGCCAGAGGATCTGCTTTATCCCCTCAACTTCTATTATCTCTCCTATCTTTTTACCATGGGTAGAAGCAAAACTTATATGCCCCTTCGGGTGCCAGTCCTGGGTGGCTATGACCAGAGAAAATTTATTCAGGAGTTTATTGGCCACAGGTATAACTTCATCTCCTCTGGGTACAGGTAAGGCACCGCCCGGGCAAAAATCATTTTGGATATCTACCAGTAAAAGTGCTTGCATTTCCCTTTCTCCTATTTTCAGGTTGTTTTTCTTGGGATTTTGATTTAATTTAATAAATAGAACTTAATCCTTTTAAGAAAACTTGGCAACTTGAGGAGAATTTGGATGCTATCAGCAACTTTACATCTGAGACTGTGGTGGGAAAATGCACAAGGGCAGGTGGTATTTGGGCCAGGTAGGGCTTTATTGTTGGCCAAAGTTGAGGAAGTGGGCTCCTTGCATAAGGCAGCCAAGGAACTGGGGATGTCTTATCGGGCAGCCTGGGGAAAAATTAAAGCCAGTGAAGAGGCTTTGGGGGAAAAGCTTTTGATAAAAGAAAAAGGCAGTAAGAAATTACAACTTACGCCTTTTGCCCTTAAATTACTTACTGAATACGAACACTGGCGTAAGGATGTGTATAATTATGCTCAAAAACAGGCTCATTTCTGGGAGTTAAAATAGTGGAACTGGGTTTTTTATTAAAAATAGTGTGGAATTCCCTGGGAAGGTTTAAGTTAAGGGCTTTATTGACCTTGCTGGGTATTTTTTTAGGCAGCTTTTCTCTGGCAGGGGTAAACCAGGCTACCTTAATAATGCAGGAAAAGACCAGGCAGGAAGTGGAAAAGCTGGGGAACAACCTTTTGTTACTCACCAATGCTCAGGTACGGTTTAGACCCAGTGGTGGAGCCAGGTTGGGCAAAGAAGCAAAGACCCTTAAACTAAGAGAAGTCACTTACTTAGCTTCTCTTTTCCCGCAGGTGATTAGGTTTAGTCCTTTTGCCCGAAGGACCATGCCTGTTAAATATGCCAAAGATAAGGTTAGTTGCCAGCTTTTAGGGGTATGGCCTGGTTATTTGCAGGTTCGAAAACTTTCTTTAGTTCAGGGTAGATTTTTAACTGACCTGGATATGCAGGAAAAAGCAATGGTTTGCGTGTTGGGAGCTAAAATTGCTTCCAGACTCTTTGGAAAGCAAAACCCTGTGGGCAAGGTGGTGTATTTTTTTAGAGCTCCTGTAAAAGTGGTAGGAGTGCTTGCCCCTAAGGGCAGTGATATTGCTGGAAATGACCAGGATGAGCAGGTCTTTGTGCCCCTTAGTACCTATTTGCGTCGGCTTAGCAATCAGGATTGGATTTCTGGAGCTTATTTTAACCTTTCCTCTTCTACCTTTGAAGATTATGTGAAACAGGAAATGGAGAAGATATTAACCAGGCTTCATAAACTGCAGCCCCAGGAAGAAAAGGACTTTTCCCTGCTGGCTGCCAAGGATTTACAAAAGCTTCAACAACAAGCTCTAGACCTGGTGAAGACTTTGGGGCTTATAAGTTCCCTTCTTTCTTTTGGAGTGGGCTCTATAGGAATTTTATCCATAATGATTCTTCTGGTCAGGACTAGAAAGCGAGAAATTGCCCTGAAAAGGGCTTGTGGAGCCAGAAAAAAAGATATTCTGGTGCAATTTTTACTGGAATCTTCTCTTTTAAGTTCAGTAGGAGGATTTTTGGGCATTTTACTAGTAGTTTTGCTGGTGCTTTTGGGCGTGGCGTTTAAGTTTTATCCTCTGGTCCTGGCTCCCTGGAGCCTGGGGGGGACTTTTCTTTTAGCCTGTATGCTGGGTTTTGTGGCAGGCCTTTATCCAGCCTGGGAGGCCAGCAATTTGGAAATATTAACTATTTTAAAGGAGGAGTGATAAATGAACATGCTTGAACTGGTAAGAGCAACACGCAGTTTTAGGCGTTTTGAGCCAAAAGACATCTCTCTGGAAGAGTTAAGAGAACTGGTAAACTTGGCCAGACTGACAGCTTCAGCAGGTAATAAACAGCCTTTGCGTTACATTTTAGTAACTGACCCTAAGGTAAGAGAGGAGATTTTTCCCTGTTTGGGATGGGCTGCTTATTTGCCAGAATTTAAAGGACCCAAGCCAGAAGAAAGGCCCACTGCCTATATAGCTTTTTTACTTAAAGAAGAGGAAATGATAAAAGAATTTTCTTTAGTGGATGTGGGTATTGCAGCTCAGACCATACTTTTGGCAGCCAGGGAAAAGGGGATTGGCGGATGTTTAATTGGTTCTTTAAACAAAAAGAAACTGGAAGAAATTCTGGAAATAGAGCCTGGTTATAGGTTGTTTTTAGTTTTGGCCCCGGGTTATCCTAAAGAAAAGGTGGTCCTGGAAGAAGGCCTGGTTAGAGGGGATATAAAGTACTTTCGAGATGAACAGGATGTGCATCATGTACCCAAAAGAACTTTGCAGGAAGTAATCCTGAAGGAAAAGTAATCTACAGAAAGGATTTTAATAAGAGTACGAAGAGAAGAGAGGGAAGTAAGTTGGTAATGGGAAGTTTTTTTAGTTCGAGAAGAGAAATGCCCAGCCCCAAAATAAGCACTCCTCCTACACCGGTTAGTTGATTTATAAGTAGGGGAGTAAAATAAGTCTGTAAGGAGTTGGCTAAAAAGGTTAGACTTAGCTGATAGATTAAAAGGGGAATTACAGAAAACAGTACACCTATTCCATAAGAAGCACTAAGGGCAATGGAAGTAAAGCCATCCAGAGTGGCTTTGGTAAACATAAGGGTAGGGTCCTGGCGTAAACCTTCATCAAAGGCTCCCAAAATGGTAAGGGAGCCTACACAAAAAATCAAAAAAGCAGTTAAAAGTCCCTGAGTAAAGGTAGAGGAAGAAGAATTAACTTTTTTCTTTAACTTTTCACTTAAAGCCACCAACTTTGCTTCCAGATTAAGACTTTCTCCCACTATGGCTCCGCCTAAAAGAGAAAAAATTAAGAGGAGCACATTTTCTACTTTTAAAGCCATCTGAATTCCTATAAGAAGGGTGCACAGACCAATGGCTTGAAAAACAGTGCGTTGAACCTGGGGAGGAATTCTATTTTTCAGAAAAATTCCAATTAAACTGCCCAGGATGACTGTAAGGCCATTTACCAGGGTCCCTACAGGTAAACTAGGCAAAATCTGTCTCCTTTTCCAGGGCTTCCAAGAGACTTATGGTCAGAGAAAGAAAGTCTGCTTCAGTTAAAATACCCACCAGTTTGCCACCTTCTACTACAGGTAAACAGCCGTATTTGTGTTTTAGAAGTAAGGATGCTGCTTCTTTTAGGGGGATTTTAGTAGAAACAGTAAGCACATCAGTGCGCATAATTTCACATACCGGAATACTGGCATCCAGTTCTTGTTGGGTTTCTTCGTCTATTTCAGCTAGTTTGGAAATAGTGGCAGCTAAGATGTCCCTGTGGGTTACCAGGCCTATAAAATTGTTTTTTGCATCTACTATGGGAATATGGCGAATTCTTGCCAGTTGCATAAGAGATTTAGCTGCAGCCAGGGTATCTTCTTTTTTTAAAGTAAAAACTTCTTTGGTCATGAGTTCTGCTACAGTTAACATAATTTACTCCTTTGCTTTCTTAAAGATGATAGATTAAAGACAGTAAAAAGACAAGAGGAAGGAAATGAAAAATTTGGATGTGGCAATTATTGGTCTGGGTCCAGCAGGAAGTACGCTGGGGTATCTTTTGGCCCAAAAAGGTTATAAAGTTTTAGGCATTGATTATAAAGCTTTTCCCAGGGAAAAGCTCTGTGCTGGCCTGATTACAGACAAAACCGCGCAACTTCTGGAACGGATATTTCCTGGAAGTGTAAGCTATCTGGAAGAAAAAAAGGTTATTGTGTTTAAATCTACTTCCTATGGAGTGGGTAATAGGCAGGGAATTTTCTGGCAGGGAAAATTGGAGCGACCCTTTCGCATTGTAGATAGAAAAAAATATGACTTTTTTTGGTATGAGCAATTTCAAAAAGCAGGAGGTAAGGTTCTTAAGGAAAGAGTAGTAAAGGTTAAAGAGGGTAAAATTTATTTGACCAATGGAGAGATACTTTCTCCTGGCCTTATTGTGGGAGCAGATGGAGTAAATAGCGTGCTCAGGCGTTTTTTAGCCCAGAAAAAGATAGTAAGACCTCCGCACAATAAAGAGCAAGCCCTGGCTTTAGAGACCTTTTTTAAGTCTTCAGAGGTTAATTTGCCCCATTTCCCCAGTATTTTTTTTGGCTATGTTCCTTCTGGCTATATTTGGGCCTTTCCTCATGCCAAAGGTTTTTGTCTGGGTATTGGTTCCAACAAGGTTAAGGATGGGAAAAGGTTAAAGGGGATTTTGGATGAGTTTTGCCTCTCTTTTGTCAAAACCAAAGCCCAAAAGGTTTATGCCCATTTTTTGCCTTATGGAGATTTTGAAAAAAGTCCTGCCTATGACAATTGTTTTTTACTAGGAGATGCGGCTGGACTGGCTGACCCCCTTTTGGGAGAAGGCATTTATTATGCCCAGCAAAGTGCTTTTTTGTTGGCTTCAGCCTTTTCTCTGGCCTCTAATAAGGGAAACATAAGAGATATTTACTTGCAATTACTTGCAGAAGAAATAAAGGAACTTCGGTTTGCCCTGTATTGGAGAAAGGTGGTTTTTTCTCTTTTATGGGTAAGGGATTTTTATCCTTTAAAATGGGCTTTTTTTAGAGGGGCCAGGTACTTAGAAGAAACCATTCAAGGAAAACGCTCTTTTTGTTTTTTAAAACCAAAAAGATAGTTAGATTTTGTAAGGAGCTAGGTTTAATGGCAGTTAGTGACTTTCGGCGTTTGCGAGAAAAAATGGTCAAAGAGCAAATAGAGGCCAGGGGAATAAAAAATCCCCTTGTGTTACAAGCCATGCGCAAGGTCCCCAGGCATCTTTTTGTGGATGAAGCTCTGCAGGTCCAGGCCTATAATGACCATCCTTTACCCATTGGCTATGGGCAAACCATTTCTCAACCTTATATTGTAGCTTTAATGTCTGAACTTTTGGAGCCTGAACCTGGCCTTAGTGTGCTTGAAATTGGCACAGGTTCTGGCTATCAAGCTGCAGTTTTGGCTGAGATGGGTATGAAGGTTTATACAGTAGAAAGAATTAAAAATTTGTATTTACAGGTGAGCAAGCGCTTAAGAACACTGGGTTATTATAATGTAAAGGTAAAGCTAGATGATGGTACTTTGGGCTGGCCTGAAAATGCGCCCTTTGAGCGAATCATTGTTACTGCTGGAGCTCCCCTGGTGCCTGAACCTTTGCTGGAACAACTGGCTGACCCCGGGATTTTGGTTATTCCTGTGGGTGAAAACAAGCGCAATCAAGAATTGCTAAAGATTACCAAAACAGAAGGAACATTAAAAAAAGAGAATTTAGGCAAAGTTATGTTTGTGGACCTGGTAGGAAAGTATGGTTGGTAGGCATGTTTAAAGAAAAATTTTGGCAAAGATTTTGGCATATTGCTGAAAGCAAGGGAGCAAAAAAAACTTTAATTCTGGTTTCTTTTACAGAAGCGATTTTTTTCCCCCTTCCTCCAGATTTGCTTTTAATTCCCATGGGGCTGGCTGAAAGAGAAAAGGTGTTTTCTTTGGCCCATCTTACTCTCCTTACTTCTGTTTTAGGCGGGTTGGTTGGGTATTTTTTAGGTTATTTTTTTATGGATACTCTGGGGCAGTGGCTTATTTCCCTGTATTCCCTGGAGGACAAATACATTTACTTGCAGACCCTTTACCAGAAGTATCAAGTCCTGGCCGTAGGTATAGCTGGCCTTACTCCTGTACCTTATAAGTTATGTACCTTAACGGCTGGTACTTTTAAATTAAACCTGGGACTTTTTTTATTGGTCTCTACCTTAAGCAGGGGATTACGCTTTTATTTGATCGCTGCTCTTATTTATTGGAAAGGGGAACAGGCTAGAGTTTTTCTGGAAAAAAGGCTGGACTTGGTCCTTACCTTGACAGTTTTGTTAATAATCTTAGGTTTTGGAATAGTAAAATTCTTAAAATAAGGAGTTTAGAATGTCTGGATGCAGCAGTTGTGGAAGTAAAAAGGATAATCTTGGCAAATCCATTCAAGATGAGCTTATTTCTTCTACCCTGGCTAAAATAAAGTATAAGATTTTTGTTATGAGTGGCAAAGGTGGAGTGGGCAAAAGCTCCATTGCCACCAACCTGGCTGCAGCCCTGGCCAGTAGAGGACATAAAGTGGGGCTTTTGGATGTGGACATACACGGCCCAAGTGTCCCTCATCTTTTAGGGCTTAAGGGTTTGCTTGATGTGGAAAAGGGAAAAATTATCAAGCCCAAGAAATTTAATGACAATCTTTTTGTGGTTTCCATGGAATGCTTGTTAAAGGACCCTGATCAAGCTGTGCTGTGGCGTGGCCCCATGAAAACTTCAGCCATTAGACAGTTTGTCTCTGATGTGGATTGGGGAGAGCTGGATTTTTTGGTGATTGATTCTCCTCCAGGTACTGGAGATGAGCCCATGACTGTTTTAAAAACCATCCCTGATGCTTTGTGTGTGGTGGTTACTACTCCTCAAGAAGTTTCTCTGGCTGACGTGCGCAAGGCTATTAACTTTTTGCAGTACGCCAAGGCCAATATCCTGGGTATAGTGGAAAATATGAGTGGGCTTATCTGTCCCCATTGTCAAAAGGAAGTGCCTTTATTTAAAAAAGGCGGGGGTAGGGAATTGGCCCAAAAATTAGGTCTGGATTTCTTAGGAGCCATACCTCTGGATCCAACTACTGTGGTGGCCGGGGATTTGGGCAAGCCAGTGGTGCTTTTAGAAGAGGATTCTTTTGCCAAAAAGGCCCTGCTGGAACTTGCTAAAATTGTTGAAGAGAAGGCCCAAAATAGCCTGGAAACCATTTCTTCTAGCCATGGTTAAAAAGAATTTGAAAAAAGAGAAAAAAAATACTTGCCATTTTTTTTAGAAGGGGCTAATTACCCTTCTTCCGTTGAGCTGGCGTAGCTCAATTGGTAGAGCAGCTGACTTGTAATCAGCAGGTTGCGGGTTCGAGTCCCATCGCCAGCTCCAGTTGACAATGTTGATTAAAGGGCTTAAGATTTAGCTCTTTCAAGTGGAGGGGTTCCCGAGTGGCCAAAGGGAACAGACTGTAAATCTGTCGGCGTAAGCCTTCGGAGGTTCGAATCCTCCCCCCTCCACCAGGAAATTTTAATTTTTAAGAGTAGGAGACAGGGAATCCTGTTGCTTGACTACTCCTATTTTTTAGTAGCGGGAATAGCTCAATTGGCTAGAGCATCAGCCTTCCAAGCTGAGGGTTGCGGGTTCGAGTCCCGTTTCCCGCTCCAAAAAAAAGTCAAGCCAGTAGGCCCACGTAGCTCAGTCGGTGGAGCACTTCCTTGGTAAGGAAGAGGTCACCGGTTCAAGTCCGGTCGTGGGCTCCAGGTTTTCCTGCCTACAAGTTTGGGTTTATTCATATATTAATTAAAATTTTTTAACAGGGGGTATAGGTAATGGGCAAGGCGAAATTTGAGCGGAAGAAGCCGCATGTAAATATTGGTACGATAGGTCATATTGACCATGGTCGATAGCGACTGCGCATGTGGAGTATGAGACAGATAAGAGGCACTATGCGCATGTGGACTGTCCTGGTCACGCTGACTATATTAAGAACATGATTACAGGTGCTGCGCAGATGGACGGAGCCATTTTGGTGGTAGCAGCAACAGATGGTCCCATGCCACAGACGAGGGAGCATATTTTGTTGGCCAGGCAGGTAGGGGTACCTTATTTGGTAGTATTTTTGAACAAGGTAGACATGGTAGATGATCCTGAGTTGTTGGAGTTGGTAGAGTTAGAGGTAAGGGAATTGCTGAGCAAGTATGGGTTTCCTGGGGATGATGTACCAGTGATTAAGGGAAGTGCGTTAAAGGCTTTGGAGGTAGAGAGTGCAGATGATGAGGCGGCGAAGCCCATATTGGAGCTTATGGCAGCCTGTGATGAGTATATACCTGAGCCGCAGAGGGATATAGACAAGCCCTTTTTGATGCCTATAGAGGATGTATTTAGCATTTCTGGACGTGGTACAGTAGTAACAGGAAGGGTAGAGAGAGGGATCATCAAGGTAGGAGATGAGGTAGAGATAGTAGGTTTTAGGGAGACCCAGAAGACAGTATGTACTGGCGTGGAGATGTTCAGGAAGGTATTGGACCAGGGTCAGGCAGGAGATAATGTAGGAGTATTGTTAAGAGGAATTAAGAGGGATGAAGTAGAGCGTGGTCAGGTATTGGCAGCGCCAGGAAGTATTACTCCTCATAGGAAGTTTAAGGCTGAGGTATACGTATTGACCAAGGAAGAGGGGGGAAGGCATACTCCATTTTTCAGTGGATACAGGCCTCAGTTTTATTTTAGGACAACGGACGTTACAGGTGTAGTTACTCTGGCAGAGGGAGTAGAGATGGTAATGCCAGGGGACAATACAACTTTTGAGGTAGAGTTGATAGCACCTGTAGCGATGGAAAAGGGATTAAGGTTTGCGATAAGAGAAGGTGGAAGAACAGTAGGTGCTGGTGTAGTTACTGAAATCTTGGAGTAGGATTTTGTC
This sequence comes from Desulfonauticus sp. 38_4375, assembly GCA_001507915.1. GTDB lineage: Bacteria > Desulfobacterota > Desulfovibrionia > Desulfovibrionales > Desulfonatronovibrionaceae > Desulfonauticus. The sequence continues at coordinate 23,811 of LGER01000035.1, forward strand.
CACATTGTAAAAAACACACCCTGCACAAGGAAAGCAAGTAGGGTGTGTTTAAAAGTGCAGGCCAGTAGCTCTAACGGCTAGAGCACCGGACTCCAAATCCGGGTGTTGGGGGTTCGAATCCCTCCTGGCCTGCCATTTTTTGTTGAGAGAAGAAAATGGCCCAGAAAAAGGCAAAAAAAATAGAAGAACAAGGTAGTGTTCAGGTTGCAGTTGCCAAGGTTAAAGAGTTTTGGGAACAGGCTCAGGGAGAGTTAAAAAAAGTAGTTTGGCCTACTCAAAAAGAAACGATGGTCACAACTTTAGCAGTTGTGATATTGGTGGTAGTTCTCTCTCTTTTCTTAAGTTTAGTGGATGTGACCTTGGCAAAAGTTGTAGAACTTATTTTATCTTAAGGATGTATTAGGGCACATGGAAGAAGCAAAAGCAAGATGGTATATAGTCCATACTTATTCTGGCTATGAGCAAAGGGTAGAGCAAACTATTAAGGAGATGATGCGCACTGGCCAGGACAAGGGATATATCAAAGATGTGCTTGTGCCCACAGAAAAGGTGATTGAATTGGTAAGAGGTCAGAAAAAGACCTCTACTCGTAAATTTTTTCCAGGCTATGTCTTGGTAAAGATGATATTTAATGATGAATCCTGGTATATGGTTCAGTCTATTCCTAGAGTAACTGGATTTGTAGGAAGCAAGACAAGGCCTATTCCTTTAAGTGATGCTGAAGCGGAGCGTATAATTCAAACCGTAGAACAGAGACAAGAACAGCCTAGACCCAAGTTCCACTTTGAAAAGGGGGATGAGGTTAGAG
>LGER01000105.1 GCA_001507915.1 Desulfonauticus sp. 38_4375
GCTTCCTTTGTACAAAGGGCTTAGAGTCCATGGCTACTGGACGGTCGATGAAACCAAGATGTCCAAAAGTTTGGGCAATGTGATAAAACCCCTGGAATTAAAGGACAAGTACGGATTGGCTCCCTTCAGGTACTTTTTGTTGCGAGAGATGCATTTTGGCCTGGATGCCAATTTTTCAGAAGAGGCCTTTGTCAATCGCTTAAATTCTGACCTGGCCAATGACCTGGGCAATCTTTTTAGTCGTGTTTTGACCATGACCAACAAGTATTTTGCCGGTAAGGTACCTTCAGCAGGTAAACTGGAGGCAGAAGATGAGGCTGTGATTGGGATTGGACTGGAAAGCATAGCCAATTTTCAAAATCTTTTTGCCCGTTTTCAATTTGCCAGGGCCCTGGAGAGTTTGTGGGAGTTTGTGCGTTATTTAAACAAGTATATTGACCAGACTGCTCCCTGGCAATTGGCCAAAGAAAAACAAGAAGAGCGTTTGGCCACAGTAATTTACCTGCTTTTGGAGGGTCTTAGAAAAATTGCCCTGCATTTGTGGCCAGTTATGCCTTCGGTTAGCGTGGAGATGCTAAAGCAGCTGGGGGTGGACTTTGAGGTGCAAAAGGTGGATTTGCTGGCTGAAAGTAAAGAATGGGGTAAACTGGAAGCAGGATTAAAGGTAGCCAAAAAATCCAATCTTTTCCCCAGGCAGGAAATTAAGCTGGAGCAAAATAAAGAAGCTGCTTCTTCTGCTTCACTTAAGGAGAAAAAGGAGTATGTTTCTTTTGAAGACTTTAAAAAACTGGATTTAAGAGTGGGCAAAATTTTAAGCGCCACCAGGGTGGAAAAGTCAGATAAACTTTTAAAGCTGGAAGTGGACTTGGGTGAAGATAAACCCAGGCAGATTATTGCGGGTATTGCTCCTTATTTTTCTCCTGCAGAGCTAATGGGAAAAGAAGTGATTGTGGTCAGCAACCTGAAGCCCAGGAAGATTTTTGGTCAACTTTCTGAAGGTATGGTTTTGGCTGCCAATGATGGGCAAAGTTTTGCCCTCTTAACAGTGTCTAAGGAAGTTAAAGAAGGCACAAAAATAAGTTAGGGAGTATAGTTATGCAAGGTCCCAAACCCTTTTTAGAACCAGGTAAGGTAAGTGCTCTGGCCTCTTTGGTTAATTATAACCCTCAGGCTATTGTGAGTAGAACCCTGATTCAAAACCAGGCAGGCACAGTAACCATTTTTGCCTTTGATAAAGAACAGGCTTTAAGTGAGCACTCTGCGCCTTTTGATGCTCTGGTGCAGGTTTTAGATGGCGAAGCTGAGATTACCATTGCTGGAGAAAAACACCTGGTAAAAGCTGGAGAAATCATTTTAATGCCAGCTAACATTCCCCATGCTGTAAAGGCCGTAAGTGCCTTTAAAATGTTGCTTACCATGTTAAAAAGCAAGTAGCTTTAAGAGCAATACACCTGGGAAGAAGTAGCGCTTTAAGGCGATATAGTATTCCCAGGTGTAAATTAAGTTTTATCTTTTGAAACTTGCCAGTAAAGATGCCGCCAAAAGCTTTCCATCAAGCAACTTTTTTATAGAATTGCTCCTTTCATCCCTAACATCTCCCATTCAAAATTTACAACATTCTTTTCCTCAGAGCTAAATTCTATACCCACCAGGTAAATTTCTTTAGATTTATTTAAATACTTCTGTGCATAATCTCTTTCTTTTATCTGTTTTAAGGCTTCTCCTTTCTTACCATCAACCTTAAATTCCAGAATGTAAATTTTATCCCCTACAAATAAGGTCAAATCTATTCTGCCTTTATTTGTTATATCTTCACCAATAAGGTCTATCCCCAGCGATGAAAGGTAAGTATATACTACGCTTGCATAAAAACCCTCATACAAATTTAAATCATTTTTGGTATAATTTGTATATGGTATTGAGGAAAATAGAGAGACAAGAGTTTTTTTAAAATCTTCAAGCTTTCCATAATAAAGAGATTTTATCAGTGATTCTTTAATTTTAGTATCGCTATTATAAAGATAACGAATTATGTAGTCACTTAAAGATATCTGAACTTCCAGATTGGGTATTCGAAGTTTGTATTCTATAGATTGCAAAAGGTCATTGTGTATAACTTTATCTATGGTCAAATAACCTGATTGATAGAGTAACACCTCTAAATCCATATACTCTATGTCAAAACTTGATAGTATTTTCTTATCCACTGTGAGGTTAGTAAGATTCGGTAAAAAGTAGTTTTTTCCTTTTATTAATTTAATCAAAAAGGACGGAGTACCTGTCTCAAACCAATAATTATCAAATATATAATCATTGGCTATAAACTGCAATATATCAAAGGGATTATAAACATTATCCTTTAAAAAATTATAACCATTATACCACCGTTTCACCTTTTCCATATCCACCTTTTCTAAGTAGGGCTTAAAAATTGTCTCTAAATCATGCTGGGTATAGCCGCAGATATTTCCAAACCTTGGATTTAGGGATATGTCAGTTAGCATATTTAAGCCACTAAAAATTGATGCCTTGGAAAACTTGCTAACCCCTGTTAAAAAGGCAAA
>LGER01000036.1 GCA_001507915.1 Desulfonauticus sp. 38_4375
ATTACCCAGGCCAAAGGCAGAGGCTGTGGCGGTTTGAATGGCAATGTAGTAATAGTCTTCTGCAGAATCATTACCTGTACCAAAGTGAATCTTTAAGGGACCTGTGGGAGTTAAGCCAGCACCATTGTGGTCATTGTACCAAGCAGATTGGTCAAGATGGGAAGTTCCTGCAGAGAGGTTTCCATTTAAGAGATAAATGCCATTAAAGTCTGTGGCATTGGCAATTCGGGTAATTTCTGAAGCCATGGCCTGATACTCAGAGTCAATAATCAAGCGCTGGTCAGAAGTATAGGTACCGGTGGCTGCCTGCTCTGCCAGCTCTTTCATACGAATGAGCTTTTCATCTATTACCTGCAGGGCACCATCAGCAGTCTGGATAAGGGAGATGGCATCATTGGCATTACGAATACCCTGGTTCAAGGCAGCAATATCTGCTCGCATAAGCTCACGAATCGCCAGCCCAGCAGCGTCATCCGCAGCTGTACCTACCCTAAGACCAGAAGAAAGCCTTCTGGTAGAAACCCCTTTATTCAAAAATAATACCAAAAATGTCCCTTAAGTTTTTAGCCAAAAAGACGATAAAAAGAATGAACCTAAAAAGGAGTAGAGCCATGCGCATAGAAGGAATTAGTTCTCAAACAAAAATGAACATCTCTAACTTAGAGGAGCATAAAGTAAAAAACAGAGAGCAAACTCAAAAACTAGAACTAAAAGACTTGAGCAAACTCAAAGATTTAACTCAATCCCTCAACCAATACCTGGAAGCGCAGGAAATCCCTCTCAAGTTTAGAGTGCAAAACGAACAAAAGGTAGTGCAGGTAAACCTGATTGATACCAAAGAAAACAAGGTTATTCAAAAAATTCCCCCGGATGAAGTGCTCAACATTGCCAGGCACATTGAAGATACTATTGGAGTATTTGTGAGAAAAAGTTTTTAGGGAAGCCAGCAATTACTGACTTCCCTAAAAAGCATATAAACAGAAGGTAATTTAGGGACTACCGCTTAATTTGGATTAACACACTTAACATATTATCCGTAGTAGTAATAGTTTTACTATTGGCCTGAAAACCCTTTTCCACAGTTATCATCTTAACAAACTCAGTGGCCAAATCCACATTGGACTGCTCTAAAGAGTTGGAAGCAATGGTACCTTTGCCTCCAGTTCCAGCCAGGCCAGTTAAAGGTGGTCCAGACTGCCTGGTCTCAGCAAAAAGATTGCCACCCTCTCTTCTAAGGCCATAGCGATTGTTAAAGTCAGCCAAAGTCAACGCATATAATTCTAAAATCTGTCCATTGGAATATCTACCTGTAATAACTCCATCCCTGTCCACAGTAATGTTTTGTAAAAAACCAGCAGTATAACCATCCTGAGACTGGTAAATGGTAGTAGAGCCAGTACTGTAGTTGGTCACAGACAGGGCACTGCGCTCAGCATCATTAAAAGAATCTAAATTAGTTATGGTAGTGCCAATATCAGAAGCTTGATCTGAAGAACCTGTCCATCCAGGACCAATTCCATTATCAGTAAAGTCTCTATTTCTTAATCCAAAATTAAGCTCTATATTTAAGGCGTTAGTGTCTGAAGTATAGTCAGCATTGGTATTACCTAAAAAATTAGGAGTAAAAATGGGATAACCATTTTGAGAAAAGGCTGCTGGTTCCCATGTTTCTAAATCATTATAATCATATCCTGCTGGAGGAGTCCCATTAATAGTAAAAGCAGTCATATCAGCTAATTCTCCAGCTGAATTAAAGGTAAGGGTACCAATCATTAACACCCCTCTTTTAGTATCTCCTGAACTCCAGAAACTCCTGTTATCTTCATTGGGATTTACTGCCACCATGTATTCCCAATATCTCTCTCCGCCTGTATTGGTTATATTGTCTTCCACTGGGTCAAAATAAACAGTAAGGTCATGGGAAGTTCCGTTTTCATCATATACCCTGATAGTACTTTGATAGGCATAGGCTGTATCTCCTAAAGGAGTATCCTGAGTTGCATCCCACTGATCAAACATGGCAAAAAAAGGATCCGTAGTACTAGTAGAATTATCTTCACTCCTGGAGTCCAGGTTCACCACCATGGAAACAGTTGTTGTTTCCTGAGGAGGAGATTGAAAGTTTTCCAGACGAATATCAGTAGGCGTTCCTACAGTTCTAACTCCTGTGGATTCTTGAGCGGTAGTAGTTGAAGTGGCTACTTGAGTCTCATCTTCTTGTTGAACTACCCAACCCTGCACTACATAACCATGCGGGTCTACCAGATATCCATCTTCATCAAAGCGAAAGTTTCCTGCCCTGGTATAGTATTCAACCTCTTCTCCCTTGGGGGAAACAATAAAAAAACCATTGCCCCCAATAGCCAGATCAGTGGATTCTGAGGTGGTTTCTAAGGAGCCTTGAGAAAAGTCTCCGTAAATGGCGCCTACAGCAGCGCCTCTACCCACCTGTCCCACGCCATTGGCTACAGTAATTTCCTGGCTTAGGGCATCCTCAAAGTAAATACGAGAAGCTTTAAAGCCCACCGTACTTACATTGGCAATATTATTGCCCACAACACTCATGCCTTCACCGTGAACCTTAAGTCCACTGGTACCTGAATATAAAGATGCTGAAAGTCCCATATATTACCTCCTATAAAAAACCAGGGTTAATTTTCTGAAACTATTTCCTTTACATTGTTAAAATCAATAACCCTACCATCTTCAAGCCTTAGTAAAGTTCCACTACCTGTATTTTGTATCCCTGAAACTTTACCACTTACTTCTGTATCCACTAAAACAGGATTTCCATTCACTCCTTCAGCTGCAAAAGTTACACTATAAACTCCATTGGCAGCTTCCTTACCTGTAAAGTCCTTGCCATCCCAGGTAAATTGATATTCTCCAGGCTGCCTGGAACCAAGGCTCGTAGAATAGATAATGTTTCCAAAGCTATCAAAAATATTTACATAAACCTCTTTAGCTGTATCTTCCAGACTATAGTAAATCTTGGAAATACTTTCTTCTTCTTTACTTAAGGTATCTCCTGCAGCTACTACTTCTTTGCCAATAAAGCCTACAGCCCCAAGCATTCTATCCTGCTGATTTAAGGAGACCAGATTATTTATGCCTTCAGCAATGTTATTCATTTGCTCCAAACTGGAAAATTGAGCTAACTGAGCAATAAACTCTTTATCATCCATGGGGTTTAAAGGGTCTTGATTTTCTAACTGCGTAACTAAAAGTCTTAAAAAAGCGTCCTTATCCAGGGCACTATTGTTGCCAGTGGCTTTGTAGTTGGCAGCTTCTAATTCCCTTTCGTATTGCCCCAGCAAACTACTTACCTGACTCATATCCCTGCTCCTTTAGGCAAAAAGACTAAGCTTGTTGTTTAAACCAGAAGGTTCTTCCAGGTTCTTAGCCTGAATTTCCTGGCCAGAAGAAAAGAAATATCTCAGCCTGGCCAGGCCTATACTGGTCTCAAAGTTTTTTTGTTGTTCAAAGTTATGATTTGTAAACTGCTGGCCTTGTTCAAAACTGGCAAAATTTTCCTGCTCCAGTTGGGTCTTTACCTCCATCTTTTGTACTCTAAAACCTTCTTGCTCCAGATGAGTTTTCAAACTATGCAAATTATGCTGTAAAACCTGTCCTACTTCTTCATTATTGCTTTTAAGTAGCAAACTCACTTCCCCTTTATTCACCTGCAAAACCATTCCCACCTTTCCCAGGTCAGGAGGATTCAAACGCAAAACCATTCTCGTATTGTTCTTACTTATATTTTGCCAGACTGCTTGCTCCACCTGATTCCAGACCTGTCTGGAAATTTTATTATTAACACTTAATTTATCTACCAAACTGTCTTTTAGGTTAACATTGGAGTTTACCAATTCCACTTTAGAAAATTCCAGCTTTCCCTTATCTTTATCTTCACCTTTATATTCCAGATTTTTTTTATTTTTTTTAGTTTCAGTTAACTCTTTTTGATTTTCCTCACCTTTAGGATTAAATTCATTATCCTTTTTACTTTCACTTACTTCAGCTGCACCTTTAGTTTTAGATTTTGTATCTTGGTTTTCCAGGTTCAAATTTTTAGTTTTAGTATCATTTTCTTCCATGCCTTTTACTTTGCCTTCTTCTGTTTTAGCTTTAATAAAACTTTCACTTTTTTGGCTAACAGGCTTATCTTTGGCTTCTAGCAAAGCTAAAATATTTTTTAACATACTTTTCTGTTCTGCACTTAACCCTTCCCAATCTGGACTTGCCTTTAAAAACTTAGCTGCTTCCTCACTTAAGCTTAAAAGTAAGTTTTTAAGTGCAGAAACAGAGTTTTCTCCTACAAAATTGGCTACCTTTTTAATTTCAAAGTGTCCTCCAGCAAGCTTGCTCAAGGCTTTAAGTTCTTTCAGGTTGAGCTCTACCTTGCTATCTTCAGGCAAACTATCTATTTGCTTCAACACCTTCTGGAAAAAGTGCTCCAGCTTTGTCTGTTTTTGGCTCAAAGAAGTGAGCAGATTTTCTGCTTCTTTAGGGGTAAATTTAATTTTTTGTAAAAAAGTTAAAAGCTCTTGTTTTTCAGAGGTGGACAACTTTAACTGGGGCAAAATCTTAGAAGGCATCCACAAGTTTAGTCCCAGTAAAAGTTCCTTCCAGGTAAGTTCCTGCTTCTCCACTTTTTTCTTTAAAAGAGAAATTTTTTCTTTGCTTACTCCCTTTTGTTGAAGCAAGCTTTCTACCTGGGAAAATTCTTCCTCACTTATCTTATCTTCCAGCTTATCCTGGACCTGTTCCAATTTGCGAGCCAAAGAAGTCTTTGGCTGGATAGGTTTTCCAGTTTGACCAGTGGAAATTAAAGGATTTACCTTTGTCTCCTCTTGCTTTAAGAGAGACGCAAAATCACCCCTAGCCAGGTTATTTTTAACTTCTTCTGCAGGTAAGGCAAAAAACAAAGTAGGAAAAATTTGCATGGCCAATCTCCTTTAACCCCTAATTAATCAAGACCCATTCCAAAATGGATACAGTACAAAAATTTTTAACTACACCCTTAAAAATTGGAGACAAAGTTTTACCCACCAGGTTAATCCTGGCTCCCATGGTGGGCTTAACTCATCTGGCTTTGCGCAAACTCATTCAGGAATACGGTGGTTGTGGTTTACTTTTTACAGAAATGTGCAGCGCCAGGGCCATACCCAGTGAAAATCCTCGTAATTCTCCCTATTTTAAATTTCTCCCAGAAGAACTTCCCTTTTTAACCTGCCAGATTGTAGGCAATAACCCTCAGGAAATGCTAGCAGCTGCCAAACGCATTGAAGAACTTGGTTTTTTTGGGGTGGATTTAAATTTTGGCTGTAGTGTTGCTAATATCTATAAAAAACAAAGTGGGGCCTACTTACTGGAAGAGCCCCTTTTGGCCAGTAAAATCATTTCCCTTCTCAAAAAACACTTAACCATTCCCCTAAGTGTAAAGTTTCGCTTGCCTCAGGAGACAAGCACGGCCAAAGTTAAAGAACTTGCCCAATCCTTTGAACAAAGTGGGGCAGATTTTTTAATCTTCCATCCCAGAAAGTTTCCAGATCGTCGCAATAGGCCCCCTCGCTGGGAATACATAGAAGTGGTGCAAGCCAGTGTAAGCATACCTGTTTTTGGCAATGGCAATGTGTTTAACCCAAAAGACTTAAAGAACATCCTGAAAACTGGTTGTGCAGGTGTAGCCTTAGGTAGAATTGCTGCTGCCAGGCCCTTTATTTTTGCTGAACTTTGCCACAACTTTACTCCCACTAAAAAGACCTACCTGGAAGTAGCGCAAAAGATGCTCACCTATTTGCAAAATTTTTTTGAACCAGTACGGGCTTTAAGGCTCTTTTACAAATGGGCAACTTACTTTTGCGCCAACTTTGACTTTGGCTTATCCCTTTATTCCCAGCTAAAAAAAGCTAACTCTTTAGAGGAAATAGAAAAAATACTACCCCACATCCTTACTCTAAATCCCCTGACTTCTCCCAATCTTCTGCTGCTGGGAAATTGATTAAAAAACTTTTTTCACTTTTTATACCCAGAGCAACCCAGAAGTTAATCTTTGTGTAAAAACTTTTTTTAATCCAAAAAGTCTAAAACTTCACAAGCCTGAACATTCTCTTTCAAGCTCAATGACTCACTTTTTTACCTTTAAAACACTTCATTTTTTTCTTGGCAAAGGTTAGAGTTTGTGCTATTTTTAACAAGCGTTTTTAAAAAGCAAAAAAAATGAGGAGGTTGTTCCATGGCTGTTTATGTTTACGGGCACAAAAATCCTGATACAGACTCTGTCTGTGCAGCTATTGCTGTTGCTGATCTTAAGAGCAAGTTGGGTGTAGAGGCTAAGCCTGCAATGCAAGGCGAGCTCAATCCTGAAAGTAAGTTTGTTTTGGAAAAGTTTGGTGTAGACGCCCCTGAAATCATCTCTTCTGCCAAAGATAAGCAACTTATCTTAGTTGACCACTCTGACCTGGCTCAGAGTTTGGATGATTTGGCTGAAGGTGAAATCTTGGGTATTGTAGATCACCACAAATTAGGTGATGTAACTACTCCCAATCCTTTAGAATGCTGGATCTGGCCTGTTGGTTGTACCTGTACTGTGATTAAGTATATGTACGACTTTTTTGGTGTAGAAATTCCCAAAAATATTGCTGGAATCATGCTCTGCGCCATTTTAAGTGATACTGTTATCTTTAAATCTGCTACCTGCACTGAAAAAGACAAAGAAGCTGCTGAAGCTCTGGCTAAAATTGCAGGCGTAGATGACCTGAAAGCCTTAGGTATGGAAATGTTTAAGGTCAAATCTGCTGTAGAAGGCACTCCCATTAGAGACCTTCTTTTCCGTGACTACAAAGACTTCAATATGAGTGGTACCAAGGTAGGTATTGGTCAGTTGGAAGTAGTGGACCTTTCCATTTTAGATCCTGTAAAAGACGCTCTTTATGAAGAAATGAAAAAGGTTAAAGAAGAAAAAGGTAATCATTCTGTTTTCTTGATGTTAACAGACATTATGAAAGAAGGTACTGAGCTTCTCATCGTTTCTGATGATCCTTCTGTAGTAGAAAAGGCTTTTGGCAAGGCTCCTGAAGGTCGCTCTGTTTGGTTGGATGGAGTTATGAGCCGTAAGAAACAGGTTGTTCCCAATTTTGAAAAGGCCTTTGCTGGCTAAAAACAAATAATTGCTGCTAAAAAAAGCCCTCCTTTAATGAGGAGGGCTTTTTTTATGTCTAATTGTCTAGACTTTAGGCACAAATTGCAAAGCTTCTTTAATTTTCTCTTCTGGATGCAAATAATCCTGCAGTTTTCCGGCTAAAAAGTCATCATAGGCCTTTAGGTCAAAGTGCCCATGTCCACTAAAACAAAAGACTATACTTTTTTCTTCGCCTCTTTCCTTACACTTTAAAGCTTCGTCTATAGCAGCCCGAATGGCATGACTGGTCTCTGGAGCTGGAATAACTCCTTCAGTCTGGGCAAAAAGATGGGCAGCCTCAAAGCACTTGGTCTGAGGATAGGCTACTGGTGTAACCAACTTTTTATGTACCAAATGGCTAACAATAGGAGCATCTCCATGATAACGCAAACCTCCGGCATGAATTCCAGGTGGCTCATACTTATGTCCCAGAGTATGCATTAAAAGCAAAGGAGTAAGTCCCACTGTATCTCCAAAATCATAGGTATAAACTCCTTTGGTTAAAGTGGGACAAGAAGCTGGCTCTACTGCTATGAGCTTGTATTCCTTTTCTCCTCGAAGCATCTCGCCTGCAAAGGGAGCTACAAAACCACCAAAATTACTGCCTCCACCCACACAACCAATTAAAATATCAGGTTTTTCTTCAATCAACTGCAGTTGCTTAGCCGTTTCCAGCCCAATAATACTCTGGTGCAAAATTACATGATTAAGCACACTGCCTAGGGCATAATTAGTGTCCTCATTAGTAGCAGCATCTTCGACAGCTTCAGAGATGGCAATACCCAGGCTACCGTTAGTTTCAGGATTTTCTGCTAAAATACGCTTCCCAGCTTCTGTACGGGAAGAAGGAGACGCAAAAACTTCTCCTCCCCAGATTTGCATTAAAGACTTGCGAAAGGGTTTTTGTTCAAAACTGATTTTCACCATATACACAGTACATTTAAGGCCAAAAAAATTACAGGCCAAAGACAAGGCACTACCCCACTGGCCTGCACCTGTTTCTGTCGCCAATCTGGTTATGCCTGCCTGCTTATTATAATAAGCCTGAGCTATGGCTGTATTGGGCTTGTGACTTCCAGCTGGGCTTACACTTTCGTCCTTGTAGTAAATTCTGGCTGGAGTTTTTAAATACTTTTCCAGATTTCTAGCCCTTTTTAAAGGAGTTGGGCGCCAAAGTTGATAAATATTTAATACTTCCTCTGGAATCTCTATCCAGGGCTCTTTACTCATTTCCTGCTCAATTAAAGCCTTGGGAAAAATTGGGGCCAGGTCCTTCTCTTCCACTGGCTTTTTAGTAACTGGATGTAGAGGTGGAGCCATTTCCTCTCCAATTTCAGCCAGCAAGTTGTACCAGGCTCTGGGCAAATCCTTACTACCCAAAATTATCTTGTTTTCCTCCATTCCAATGCCTCCCTTCTAGATTTAATTTTTTAAATTAAAATAGGGGAATAAGTATCACCAGTAAGGCACTTTCCCCCATCTTTAGTTACCACAAAGGTATTTTCCACTCCCACCATGCCAATTCCTCGCAGGCCATACTTGGGTTCCAGGGCAATCACCATATTTTCTTCTAAGGGATCAATTATTTTCCTGGCCAGAGGAGGATACTCATCTATAAAAAGTCCAATTCCATGCCCCAGAAAAGGAACTTTATTACCACCTAAGCCCATAAATCCTTCTTCTAAGCCTCTTTTTTGAGCCAGCTCCAGGGCTTGTACATATATTTCCTCTGGCAGTACGCCAGGCTTTAACTTTTCTCTGGCCATTTCCTGTATTTCTTCACAAAAACCTTGAGCTATATCCACTACTTTGGGCCTGGCCCATTCTTTGGGATAATAGATTTGAGTTTTATCCGTGTGATAGCCCTGAAAACAAAACCCCACATCCACACTAAGAACTTCATCTTTTTGCCAGATTTTTTCTAAAGAACCCATTTGAGGAGTAGCAGGGTGGACGCCTCGCAGACCTAAGGGCCCATTAAAGGAAGAGTTGTAATTACCACTATCACCTGCTGAAATATGCCCTAAAAAAATCTCCTCGCCAAAACCCTGCATGCGCATAAGCCCGGCATGGCCCAGTTCAAAAAACACTTCCCAGACCTTCTTAGCAATCTCGTACTCTGAAAAACCAGGCTTTATTCTGGCAGGTAAAAGTTCATACAGTCCCTTATGATGCCTGCTTCCTGCCCGTTGCAACCTTTCCAGTTCATATCCAGTTTTTACTGCCCTGGTTCTGGCCAGTAAGTAATCTGCAGCGACCAAAGTTTCTATTTTTACCTTGCTTTGAAATAATTCTGCCAGTTCCCAGGTCAAAAAGCGCTTTTCTACGCCTGCGACCTTTAAAGTATAGCCAAAATCTTTTAAAATCCCTTCCACCTGTCCATAAGAACGAAAGGCCAGAATATTCAAAACCGAGCTTTCCTTTAAGGCCCTTTCCAGCCCTTTTCTTACCATTAAAATGGGTTCTCCGGCCTGGGGAATAAAAAGCACTCCATTTACCCAGGTACCTGTAAAGTAGTAAATAAGGGTTCTAGAAAAAATAAAAATACCTTCACCGGCAAAATCCAACTCTTGCCAGAGCAATCTTAATCTCTGCAATCTTAAATTAACTTCTTCTCTAGGTAATTTTTCCATTTTAAACCTCTTATTCTAGTAAGGAATAATCCATTTTACGCCGTTTGGGCTCAAAGCCTGCCTGTTTAATTAAGCGCCTGAGCTCTTTTTCAGGCAAGCGAAAGGATACGCCAGTGGCTTTAACCACATTTTCTTCTATCATGGTGGAGCCAAAGTCATTGGCTCCCCAAAACAAGGCAACCTGTCCCACCTTTGGCCCTTGAGTTACCCAGGAAGCCTGAAGGTTGGGGATATTATCCAGAAATAACCTGCTTAAAGCCAAAAAACGCAAATATTCCACTGAAGAAACTTCTTCCACTTTAATCTGGGTGTTTCTGGGTTGAAAGGTCCAGGGGATAAAAGCAGTAAAGCCTCCTGTTTTATCCTGTAACTCTCTTAACTTATTTAAATGTTCAATCCTATCCTCAATACTCTCAACATGTCCAAACATCATGGTTGCTGTGGTTTTTAAACCCAGATTGTGAGCGGTTTCCATAACTTCCAGCCACTTAGCCGAAGAATACTTTCGGGGAGAAATCCGCTCTCTTACTCTATCCACTAAAATTTCTGCCCCCCCACCTGGAATGGAATCAAGGCCAGCAGCTATAAGTCTGCTGATTACTTCTTTCAGGGATAAATTTTCCTTTTCAGCCCAAAAAATAATCTCTGGAGGAGAAAAGCCATGCACTGCCACCTGGGGAAAGTTTTGTTTCAAAAATCTAAGCATCTTTTCATAAAAGGATAAATCCAAATCTGGATGCATTCCACCTTGCAGGAGAATCTGATATCCTCCCAAAGAGACGGTCTCTTCTACCTTTCTACCTAGCTCTTCAAAACTAAGGACATAACCACCTTGTTTTTCTGGAGCACAATAAAAAGCGCAAAACTTACAGCCAGAAACGCAAACATTGGTATAATTTATGTTGCGGTCCACTATATAAGTGACTATGGGCTCTGGGTGAAGTTTAAAGCGAAAGGCGTGCGCCCTTTGCCCCAAAAGAAAAAAGTCCTCTTCTGTCCATAATTCCAAAGCTTCCCTGGGGGTCAGTCTAGACATCTTCTCTCCTTTGCTTTAGCTTTAGAAGAGGTGGTTAATGGATTCCAGCCGCCAAGTAAAGGCTAAGAAAATCTAAAAGGAGAACAGACTGTTGGAAGAAATAGCTTTTGAGTGTCAACGCTGTGGACAATGTTGTGAAGGAAAGGGAGGCATTGTTGTAACCTTAGAAGAGCAAGAGAAAATAGCTGCTTTTCTTGAACTTTCCCTGGAAGAATTTCAACATTCCTGTATCCACAAAGTACAAGATAAAGCCCACCTTAAAGTCAAAAACAACTTTTGCCTCTTCTTTGCTCCTAAAAAGGGCTGTCTCATTCATCCTGTAAAACCCAAAGTGTGTGCAGCCTGGCCCTATTTTCGGGGCAATCTAGTAGATGAATCTGCCTTTTCCCTGGCCAAAGAATATTGCCCGGGCATAAATCCCCAGATATCCTTTGCAGAATTTAAAAAAATTGGCCTTTACTATTTGCAAAAAAACAATTTAATCTGCCAAGAAAAAGATGGTCCTACTGCTTTAAAGGTAGCTGACTTATTAAACAATGAAGGCTGAAAACTATTTTTCTCTTTTGGGTCTAAAACCTGGAGCAAGTCTTAAAGAGATAAAACTTGCCTATCGTAAGCTTGCTTTTCGCTATCATCCAGACCTAAACCCTCAGGACCCCTTGGCTACAGTTAAGTTCCAGCAACTAAATCAGGCCTATGTGTACTTAAAAAACAATTACCACCTCTATACCCAGCAGACTAAAACCCAAACTCAGCAAACTCAAACTCAGCACAAAACCAAGGCCCAAAACTTCCAGCAATCCACTCAAGCCAATTACCAAAGTGGAAAATATAGAGAAAAATTTTATACCACCCAGGAAGAAATTCTAAAGGATATCTTGAACGACCCCTTTGCTCGCAAGGTATTTGAAGACATTTTTCGCAAGGTAGAAGCACAAAAGCAGCCTCACTTTTCTTTAGCCACTCTTTTTAACTGGCAAAAGCTAAAAGAATTAAGTTCCTTTTGGCTAAAAAAACAGCTGGATTCAGAAGAAGAGCTCAACTTAAGCGTAAGTGAGCTAAAACCAGGCAGTAAGGTAAAAATCAACATTCACAACAAACTAAAAGAGAAAAAGGTCATTGAAATTACCATCCCTCCCAACTATGTTCCAGGTCAAAAAATAAGACTTAAGGGCCTGGGAAGAAAGCTGGGAAAATGGCAAGGAGACCTCTATCTAAAACTCTATCCAAGGGAAAATAATGCGCTTAAATAAATTCATTGCCCATACAGGTTATACCTCCAGGCGAAAAGCTGATGAACTCATCTTTGCTGGAGAAGTAAAAGTAAACAATCAAATAGTTACTGAACCCTATTTACAGGTAGACCCCAAAAGGGACAAAGTCAGCATAAAGGGAAAACTCCTTTCCTACTCTGAGGAAAATATTTATTTAATATTAAATAAACCCATTGAAGTCATCACTTCAGCCAAAGATGAAAAGGGACGAAAATGCGTCTTAGACCTTTTACCTGAGCATCTTAAAAAGCAACGCCCCTTTCCTGTGGGGCGGCTGGACTACTTTTCTGAAGGCTTGTTACTTTTGACCACAGATGGAAAGCTTTGCTATCGCCTAACTCACCCCAAATACAAGATACCTAAAACCTATGTGGTAAAAGTAAGAGGCGAAAATATTGCTGAAAAAATTAAAATAATGCAAAAGGGAATGACCTTAAAAGAAGGAGAAAAGGTCCTGCCCGCGCAAGTAAAGGTCCTAAAAACAGCAAACACTCACTGGGAAATAGAACTGACCATAACCCAGGGGTTAAATAGACAGATTCGCAGAATGTGTAGAGACCTGGACTTAACAGTTCTAAAACTGGTTAGAATCCAATTGGGCCCACTTCACCTAGGCAACCTGGCCAGGGGAAAATTTAAACACCTGACCACCCCAGAAAAAAAACTTCTCCTCCAAGCAGTGGGCTTGATTTAGCCCTTTCAAAAAGCAAATATAACAATAAATAAAATCTATATTTATTCACAACCAATTTCTCATTTATAACTTACAACACAATAAAATTTAAAAATATAATTTAATTAAACCCAAAAACTATTCATCTATAACCAAAAGCTTACTTCTTCCTACATTTAAAATTTTAACTCTAATATCATATACCTCTTTTATAATCTTATCTTCAATAGAACTTAAATCACCTTTAGCATATATTTTACCTTGTTTCATAAAAATAAAGTAGTCTGCAAATTTAAAGGCTAAGTTTAAATCATGCAAAACTATGATAGTTATAATACCCAATTCTGAAGTAATTTTTTTTAAGACTTTTAATATTTCTATTTGATTTTTGGGGTCAAGATGATTTATTGGTTCATCAAGAAGCAAAATCTTTGGTTGCTGAGCCAGTGCCCTGGCAATAAGCACCTTTTGCAATTCACCACCACTTAATTCACCTACATTTCTAAACGAAAAATATTTTAAACCAAATATATAAATTATATTTTCTACTAATTTTAAATCTTCTTGTCTTGGTTCAAAAATGATATAAGGCTTTCTACCCAACAAAATAGTCTCAAAAACAGTACTAGAAGCTGATGTACTGTTTTTTTGAGGTAAATAAGCAATATTTTTAGCTAACTTTTTTCTTGATAGATTTTGAACATCTTCTTTATTGATATAAACTACTCCCTCCTTAGGTTTTATAATTTTATCTATAGTTTTTAACAAAGTAGATTTTCCAGAACCATTTGGGCCTAAAATAGCATACACATTACCTTTATTAAAATGCAAACTTATATTTTTAATAGATAGCTTATTCCCATATCCAGCACATATATTACTTATTTCAAGCATTTAGAACCTTCTCCTTTTTATTAAAAGGTAAAAAAACATTGGGGCGCCTGCAAAAGAAGTTATTATTCCAACGGGTAAAACTACTGGAGATAAAATAGTTCTGGCAATAAAATCGGAAAGACAGAGTAAAAATGCTCCCATAAGGGCTGAATAAGGGATTAAAAACCTACAGTCATCACCTATCAAAAATCTTATAATATGAGGAGATATTAAACCTACAAACCCAATTATTCCTAAAAAAGAAATACATACTGAAACAACTAATGCACTCAAAAACATACTTATAAGTCGTAAGATTTTTATATTAACTCCCAAGCTTTTAGCAATTTCATCTCCCCAAAACAAAACATTAAAGTTCCACCTATTAAGATAAAAATAGGTTATACCTACCAAAAAAGTAATAAAAATAATTTTATTTTCCAACCACCCTGCCTTTCCTATATCTCCAAAAGTCCAAAAAACAGTAGCTGCAACCTGAAAATCATCAGCAAAATATTGCAAAAACATGGTAGCAGAACCAAAAAGGCTACTCAAAGCAACCCCAGCTAAAACAATTGACTCGGGAGAAGCTCCCTTGAAACAGGATAAAAATAAAATAATGGCAATGCTGGTTAAAGCTCCTAAAAAGGCAAAAATAACCACTGGATAGTTATTAAATATAGTTACAGCTTCAGAGCCAAAAGAGTGCGACTTACCTGCCCCAAGCACAATAATGGCAAAAGCTGCTCCAAAAGCTGCTCCATGAGACACTCCCAGAGTAAAAGGAGAGGCTAAAGGATTTTTAAGTACCTTTTGCATTACAGCTCCAGAGACTCCTAGAGCTGCCCCGGTTAAAATCCCTCCAATAGCTCTAGTTATCCTTATATTCCAAAGAACATATGAATATTCTGAATTTCTTAAAAGGGCATTAATAACCTCTTCTAAACTCATTTTTATAGAACCAAAGGCTATAGAGATAAAAAAAATAGCTATTAATAAAAGAATCAAAAAAAACCCAATATTATTTTTAAATTTATTTTTTGTGTATACTCTTTAATCAAAGAACTATTGTATAAAATCTGCTGACTATTCAAAATGGACACGTTCAAATCCCCTATAAGTTTTTTTCAAATCAGAAAAAACATCTCTACCTAC
Source organism: Desulfonauticus sp. 38_4375 (assembly GCA_001507915.1). Taxonomy (GTDB): domain Bacteria; phylum Desulfobacterota; class Desulfovibrionia; order Desulfovibrionales; family Desulfonatronovibrionaceae; genus Desulfonauticus. The sequence goes on from LGER01000036.1 coordinate 14,828, forward strand.
AAACTTACAAAATATTTCTCTTGCTTTTTGTTCTGGCTCTACATCTAGAAATCTATCTGGATAAATAACCTTACCTATAAAATAAGCATTTGCTAAAAGCGTTTCAAAGTTTGTCCTATAAAAATTATAGGGAAATAAAGAATAAACTTTCTTATATTGAACTGCTTTTAATTTTTGATAAAAAGGCCTATTTTTTACATAATCCTTTTGAATAATCGGCATTCCTGCTGCATCCAAAAACAAATATTCCGGATTCCACAACAAAATTTTTTCTTTATCCAGAAAAACATGGCCTTTGATTTTTGTTTCATCAACTACATTATGAGCATTTATCCATTGCAAAGGAGGATAATAGCCCTCAGAGCTAGTAAGTCCATGAATACCTCTAGCACTAATTCCTCCAACATAAATAGAAGCCCTTTTTACTCCTTTTGTCCTATTACTTAAGTCTGCTATAGTTTCTAAAATATATTGATTTAATTCTCTGGCCCTTTTTTCTCTATTTAAAATCTTACCTAAAAACTCTAAACTATTTATTAAATTATTTACATCAACTCCTTTAGTTCCTATATATTTAATAACTGCTACAGGAATTCCTGTCTTACTTTGTATAATTTCTGCATTTTCTTTTTCAAAAGTAATTACTAAATCAGGCTTTATCTCCAATAGCTTTTCCAGATCAGGCAATTTACCAGGACCACCTTCTCCAACTACTGGTAATCCTTTTATTTTATCCTTCATTGCTAACCAATAGACCTTACCCACAGCCGGATTATCTTTCATTACCTCCCTCTTTTCTAACCCTTCTACTCCTGCAACTAAATCCAAAGCATCTAGATAAACAATATAACGCAAAGAAGCCGAAATAGGCACAACCTTCTTAACTTCTCTAGGAATAGTTATTTTTCTTCCCACCATATCCAAAATAGTAATCTGTTCAGCAAAACCATTTATCTGCAAGAAAAACACTAAAACTAAACAAAGTACATAAACATACCTTCTCATTTTTCCCCCTACTTACAAGCAATATAAGGTTTTATATCCAAAATAGGAGTCCCATCATAAACATCAATCCCTTTTACTCTAATAACATTATCCTGGCATTCTAAAACTTCAAAAACAGATACACCTATGGGGTTTGGTCTATAAGGAGAACAGGTGCTAAACACTCCTTTCATTTCTTTTAAGTGAGGAGGTTTTTGTACTAACTTATCAAAAGTAAAATCTGAAGATTTATGAAAACAAAAAACAACTACAATTTTATCTCCTGTGTTTATATCTTTTATTCCTTTTTGATAAACAGAATCCAAGACAATCTCCCCTTCCAAATCTGATACAGACCAATGTCTGGGGACATTGTTGGTTCGATTTTTTATATATCCTATAGAATTAAACTTAAATTCCATAAATCTTTTCCCCTATTTTTTCTATTTCAGAAAATACACTTTTATTCTCAGGAATTTTACCATCCAAAGCTGATGCATAAACTTCAGGATAAAAGTCAATAAATCCTAAAAGTTCTATATCTTGCTGCTCCAATGTTTTCTCAAGTCTTTCTTTTAAGTTTGACGTAACCTTATTAAAAAGTAAGTAGGCTCTTTTACCCATATCTTTAGCTAAAAAATAAGCTCTTTTAGCTACTTCAATAGAGTCGAGATAAGGTTCTGCTATAGCAAGCACTACATCAATACCTTGCTCTATCCCTCTTCCAAAGTGCTCCACTCCTGCCTCTGTATCCACTATAACCAGTTCATCTTTTTTCAGTTCAATTTTCTCTAAAAACTCCCTACTCACCACCCCCATTGGACAAGCACAACCCTCCATAGGATGACTAATTTTACCTATACTAATTAAAAAAATATTCCCATCCTGTTGAATAAATTCTGTTGGGATACTCTCTAAAGTGACCAGACCCTTTTCTAAAATATTTATTTTTGCTTCTTTGTCTTTAAATTTTTTAATCAGTTTTTGCTGTACTGCCTTTTTTCCTCCTAAAAAATCCATAAAATCTTTGGGAGAATGTGCAAAACCAAATAACCTAAAAAGGCTCTTATTGCTTTCATCGCAATCTACCACCAATACTTTGTTTGCTTTTTGGGCAAAAAACTTGCTCAGAGCATAAGTAATAAAACTTTTTCCCACCCCACCTTTACCAACAATAGCAATTTTATTCATCTGCAACTCTCCCTTTTTAAAAAAATTAAAATTTAAAAGATAAACCTGCTTTTAGTGAAAATGGTGCTCCCACATAGTAGGATGCTCCAGAAACCGTATCATCCCAGGCACTAATGCTAGATACATAATGGCGATCAAATAAATTATTTAATTCTAAAAAAACTTTAAACTCTTTAAAAGCTCCAATATTTTTTTTTGTATAAGAAGCCTTAAAATCAAAAACTTCATAAGAAGGTATATCCTCCTTATGTTCTATATCTCCATATCTTTTACCTATATAACGCATCTGAGGAGAAATTTCCCATCCTTGATGTTTAAAAATAATTCCAGAAACAACTGTCCACTTAGGGACATCAACAATTTGCTTACCTTTTGTATCATATGTTTGACCTTGGTACTCTATATCTCTGTCATAAGTTAAACTATTATAAGTTGGATTTAAATAAAAAGTAAATTTATCAGAAAGGAAAAAATTCATTGGTAATTCTAAACCATAACCTTTAGCTTTTCCTATATTTTGATAATAAGTTACAGGCTTTCCACTATCTAATACTCTAGAGTCTGAAATATTTGTTAACAAATTTTTATGCCTGGAAAAAAACAAAGTAGGATTTATTTCTAAATAGGAATTATGATATTTAATACCAAAATCAAAATTATCAGACTCTTCTATATCATACCCATCAAACAAATCATTTAAAGTTATACCTGCAGCCTGAAACTGAGTGCGCAACCTATTGTAAAGACTTATAAGAGGCATATAGGCATAAGGCCGAATAAAATTTTTACCATAACTTACAGAAGATTCCCAGTTATCTGAAAACTTATAAGAAACCCCTGCAGTAGGCAGCCAGATATCATAAGTTCTAGCTTTTCTATCTAAATCTGGAGCTCGCACTAAAGTGGGTACTCCTCCAGAATATTGCGTTACATATCCCTTGCTTGCTGAATCTTCAAATCTAAAATATTTAACTCCAGCTTGCCAATTAAGTTTATCCCCATTGCCAGCCACTTTTAAGTAAGGGCTATGTACATAAGTATCACCTGTAGTGGAAAATATTCCATACCCCCTATAAGTCAAAGAACCATCTGAATTTATCCAATAATTTTCAGCAGTAATATCCATATCTGCTACTTCATAGTGATAACCTAAACTTGCAATAATATTTTTAAACTCAACCTCAGCCTCTGAAATAATTCCCTTTCTTTCAATATCTCTATTCCTCTGCTGAACACCTGGCTTTCCTTGTAGCTTGCTATATCCAGTTTTTATTCTAGCATCTTCTTGAGATAAATAAGGCTTAAAAATAAACTTGAGATAATCAGTGGCCTGCAAAGTCAAAACACTTAGATAGTCTTTATTTTCATGTTTTTCCCAATTATACTTATAATACAAATAATCTTCGCTAGGATTTCCTGTAAAAGACTCGTTAAAATCTAAACGATAGTATTTATCTAAGTTTTCTGCTTGGTCATAAGTAAGCGATCTATACTTATAGTTTTCAATATAATTATAGTTCGCCCAAAATTTAATCTCTAATTTTTCTCCTAAAGGTTGCACTAAAGTAAAATTAAAATTATTCTTGGGGCCAATGTCTCCAGGGCCTTTCCATTTATCTGCTTCACTAAAAGAATAAGCTAAGGAAATTCTAGTAGTTAAAGGTCCTTTTTCTCCTGAATCCAATCTAAAAAAGGTTCTTTTATAATATCAAAACTACCTAAAGATTGAGAAAATTTTACCCCAAAGTCTTTTGTAGCCCAAAGAGGTTTTAATTCTATAGCTCCAGCTCGGTTACCTACTCCAGAACCAAGATCGCTAGGTATAGCTCCCTTATAAATGGAAATACTCTCAAAATTATCCAGATCATAAATATAATTTCTCGGTCCCATTGGATTTCCTCCATAATTGGGAACCCCTTCTACAGTCATAGCCCCAAGATATCCCTTCACCCCTCTCACACGAATACTGGATTGCTCTGAAGCCAAATTATTGGGATCTACCCCTTCAAAAACCACTCCTGGCACTACAGATACAACTTCGTAAACACTAGCTTTTCCCTTTTCACCCGCAATATCCATACCTTCCCTGGTTATTTCCGTACCAGTATAAACTGTTTCATCAGATTGTTTGGTGGGAACAATTATTTTTTGCCCTTCTACAACGATATCAGGCAATACAATATCTTCTGCTCTCCCTGGTATTGGATTTAAAAAAAATAAACAGACTAATAGCCACCACAACCTATAAAATTTCATAACTACCCCCTTACCTTTATTCTAATTTAAATTTTATTCTAATTTTAAAAGCTCGAGGTAAATTTAAAGAACTTGGTGGAACAGGAAAAGGCGAAGACTTTTTTACCGCTTGCAAAGCAGCTTGATCTAAAACATCTTGTTTTGAACTAGTAATAATTTTTAAATTGGAAATAGATCCATCTTTATAAAGAGTAAAACCAACCACACTACTTCCCTCTATTCTCTTTAATCTAGCTTTATAGGGATAAATTTTATTTTTTTCTATTAATCTAACTAAAGAACTTATGTATTCATTATTTATACTATCAAAACTATTTTTTTCCTGTTTAATATGTTCTCTATTTTCAAAGTTATTTTCTTCTAAATCATTATCAAAAACATCTTCCATCCTGGGGATAGATTCCATATTTAATTTTTCTTGTTCATAAGCTTCTACAGTTTTCCAATCATCTAATTTATTAAAAGTATCATCTATAGGAAAAGGATATAAGTCCTTAGTAAAATATTTATTATCAATATTTTTATTCTCTCTTGGAAAAGAAGGAACCTCTATATTTTCATTTGGCACAATATAATCTTGAACGCTTATCTCCATATATATAGTATCTTTTTTCATATCTTTTTTAGCAATATACTCTTTTTTATTAATCAAAAATAAATGTATACTTAAAGAAATTAAAAAGAATATAAAAAAATACTTACTATCTTTAAATTCAACCATTTCAATTAATTTCTTTCAGTAGCTAAAACAATTTTTTTACAACCAGTTTTCTGAATAACATCCATTACACTTACGACCTTTTCTAGTTCTAATTCTCGGTCAGCCTTTATGATTACGCTTTCTAACTTAAAACTTTTATCTTTTTTTAACTTTGACGACAATTCCTTTAAACTTATATAATTACCATTAAAAAATATCTTACCATTATTTTCTATATAAACAATTATTTCTCGTTTTACATTTAAAGCTTTTGTATCTGCCTTAGGTAGATTAACAATAATTCCTTCTTGATCCATAAAACTTGAGGTTAATAAAAAATAAATTAACAGCAAAAACACTATATCTATTAAAGAAGTTAAAGGTACTTGAATAGAATATATTGTTTTTTTCTTAGGGTGTACTAACATACTAAAATACGCTCAAAACTTTAATAAATTCTACGCTACCATCCCGCAGCTTAGCTTCTAATTTATTAACCTGAGCAACTAAATAACTATGTGCCAACATAGTAGGTAAGGCCACGGCTAACCCCAGGGCTGTGGTCAACATGGCTTCCCATATTCCTCCAGCCAACACAGATGCATTTACTTTGCCTCCCATTTCTTCAATAACCATAAAAGCCTTAATCATACCAATAACTGTCCCTAAAAGTCCTAACAGAGGAGTAACATTCCCTATAGTAGCTAATACTTGCAAATACTTAGAAAACCTATCTACTTCTTCTTCAATGGCATGAAGCAAGACTGTTTCTATGGTTTCTCTATCTTGTTTTATTACTTCAATGGCCTTTGCCAGTACTCTTCCCAAAGGAGATTTACTTTCCAGGGCAATCTTTAAAGCAGAACTTACATCCTTTTTCCGTAAGTAAGCACAAATATTAACTCCAATTTCTTTTTTTTGTCTTTTCCAAAGAAAAAACCGAAAACAACGCTCCATAAAAATAGTCAAACTCAATACAGAACAACCCAGAATAGGAATAACTAAAAAACCTCCCTTCTCCAATAAATCCAGCATAAAAACCCCTTTTTTTCTAATTTAACAAACTCCTTCTACTAGAAATCAATTTACCATTTTTATATTCTTGCCAAGAATCTGGATTGCCATCACCATCTTTATCTATTTCTACTTTTCTAATCTTCCCATTTTCATAAAAATACCAGGTATCAATTTTTCCATCTTTATTTCTGTCTTTTTTAGCCAAACAAGGGAATCCTTCTTTAGAATAGAGCCAGATTACATCTATAAAACCATCCTTATCCTTTTTTTGATATTCAACTAACTTTCTCTCTTTATTATATACTTTTAACTCTATGACTTTTTTAAATTTATCATCAACAATTTCTTCTTTTACTGGAATATTATTTTTATAAACAATACGCCTAAAAATAGGAGTTTTTTCATTTCTAATTTCTATTATTTTTTTATTTTCCTTCTTGTTAAGAAAAACATTCTCCTCAAAAAATCCATCTTCATCTCTATCTCTTTTTAACAAAACTTCATTTTTATTTTTATAGACTATTTTAAAGTCTATTTTACCATTATAATTTTCATCTCTATCAATACCTACTAAAATTCCATCTTTATAATGTTCGTAAACATCTTCTTGACCATCTCCATTGATATCATAAATTATTTTCTGGACATTATTACTTTTATCATAACTTATTATCTTCTTTTTCCATTTGCCTTTTATTTTATTAAAAACAATTTTTCTTAAATAACCATTACTTTTTTCAATAACTATATTTCTATCATTACTAACTTCCTCTATTTTATTTACTTTTCCAGATTTAAAATATATAGTTTTTATTGTATCTTTAGAATCACCCAAAAACTCTTTTCTATACAGTATATCTCCTGAATTTGTAAAATAAGTTATTTTATCTATTTTACCATCAAAATTTAAATCTTCTTTTTTTATATACTTATCTCTACACAAATATATATATTTATCAAATAAACCATCTCTATTTTTATCCATTTTTTCTAAAACTAAATTATTTTTTTCAAATATAAATACATGATATGGTAAATATTTACCTTTTACATATAACTCTTTTACTAAAATACCTTCTTTTATTTTAAAAACAGTCTGTTCCCAAAAACCATCTTCATCCAGGTCATACTTTATTTTAACTACCTTACCAGATTCATCTAAAAACAAAATCTTATCCACTTTACCATTCGAATTAACATCCTTTTTCACCATCCTGCTTATTTGAATACTTTTTTTAGCCCTTTCATAACCAGAAAATTTTTGAGCTATTTCCTGTTCTAAATTCATTGCCCAACCACTGCCTCCCAAAATTCCCATCAAAAAGACTATCCCCCCTAAAAACACCGCCTCAAACTTCCAGACCAAATTGTTCACAACTTTTTACCTTAAATATTATTATTTTTTAAACAAATAAAAAAATAACCTTCTTTTCAAAGACTATTTTTTTTTTAATTTGTATTTTTTAACATTATTTTTTATAAAGTATTACAAAAAGAGAATTTTCCTGTCAAGATGGCGAAAAACAAAGAGAAAAATAAAAAATTATTAAATTTCAAATAGATAAAAAATCACGATTGTTTTTAGATTTGTAAAAACAAACAGGATATCAAGAAAGGCCTGCAGGAAATAACTGACTGTTTAAAAAATATAAAAAGAAAGTATAGACATTAATAATCGAGTGGAAAATTACATAAAAGACTAGATTAAAAAAACAAAAGTTTAAAAAATTTTTTAAGCCA
>LGER01000106.1 GCA_001507915.1 Desulfonauticus sp. 38_4375
CTTTTTTGTAATAACTTATACCATTGTTTTTTCTCTTTTGTCTATGTTTTTTCTAAATTTGTAATTTGACAGAGAAAGGTTATTTTTTCAAAATAAGAAAAACCAGTAAAAGAGGAGATATTTAATGATTAAAGTAAACTCTCATTATTTAAAACTAAAATCATCCTACCTTTTTGCGGATATTGCCAGAAGGGTAAGGGATTTCCAGGAAAAAAATCCCAATGTATCTATTATTCGTTTAGGCATTGGCGATGTCACCCTTCCTTTACCCCCTGCTTGTATCAAAGCCTTACATCAAGCAGTGGATGAAATGGCCAGTGCTTCTACCTTTAGAGGATATGGGCCAGAACAGGGATATGATTTTTTAAGAGAAAAGATTGCCCAACATGATTATCAAGCAAGAGGAGTTGACATCTCTCCAGAAGAAATCTTTATCAGCGATGGTGCTAAATGCGATACAGGTAATTTCCAGGAACTCTTTGCGCAGGACATAAAAATAGCCGTGCCTGACCCTGTTTATCCTGTTTATGTTGATACCAATGTAATGGCAGGAAGAACAGGTGAATTTAAAGACGAGAGGTATGAAGGCTTGGTGTATTTGGCTTCAACCAAAGAGAATAACTACCTTCCTGAACTTCCCAGTCAAAAAGTAGATTTAATTTACCTTTGTTTTCCCAATAATCCTACAGGGGCTACAATAGGGAAAGAAGAGCTTACCAGGTGGGTAAACTATGCTTTAGAAAATAAGGCCTTAATACTTTTTGATGCTGCTTATGAGGCCTTTATCCAAGATGAAAACTTACCCCATTCCATATTTGAAATCCCTCAGGCGAAAAAGGTGGCTGTGGAGTTTAGAAGCTTTTCCAAAACTGCTGGCTTTACTGGAACCAGATGCGCCTTTACTGTAGTTCCCAAAGAGTGTGTTATTTATACAGAACAAGGAAATCCCATAGAACTGCACAAACTCTGGTTGCGCAGACAAACTACCAAATTTAACGGAGTGGCCTACCCCATTCAAAGGGCAGCAGAAGCTGTTTATTCGCCTGAAGGCCAACAGGAAATCAAAAATAATATCAATTACTACCTGAAAAATGCCCAGTTGATCAGGACAACCATTAGTGACCTAGGTCTTCACTGTGTAGGAGGAGAAAACTCTCCCTATATATGGATAGAATGTAAAAGAGACTCCTGGGAATTTTTTGACCTCTTACTCCAAAAAGCAGGAGTGGTTTGTACTCCTGGAGTAGGTTTTGGTAAGTGTGGGCAGGGCTATGTGCGTTTAAGCGCCTTTAATAGTTATGAAAATGTCCAAGAAGCTATGCAGAGGATAAAAAATATTTTCTAAAATTAAAAAGCCAGGGGATGTAAGTAATCATCCCCTGGCAAGAAAAGATTATTTTATAAGATAAATAACCAACAAAAAACCAATAGAACTTAAAAGAATAGCAAGTAATACATCATAAATCAGGGAGTGAGTAAACTTATTATTTAATATGTCCATCTGAACTTTGATGAATCTATAAGCAGATAAAAGAGCAATACTGGCCCCTAGAAAAACCAAAAAAAGGCCTGCATAAAAATACACTAAGTAATTTTCCTTTACTCCGCTTTGAGAAACAAAATAAAAATGTTCTAGCCTTTCCAGAGCAAATCCAAAGGCCATAATTCCAATAGAGGTCCTAATCCAGGATAAAAAAGTCCTTTCATTGGCTAAAAGAAGGCGACGATTTTGATTTATTTTTTCCTTAGGTATATTTTTGAAAAACTTTCCCAAAAACATAATATAATTTAATTAATAGCTACCTTTTACTATTTTTTCTTTATACAAATTGCTTCTATTTCAACACTAACATCTTTGGGCAATTTTGAGACTTCTACCACTGCTCTAGCAGGTTTATGGGAATGAAAATATTTCTCATAAATTTCATTTACTGCTTCAAAGTTATTCATATTTTTAAGATAAATCGTAACTTTAGCAATATCTTCTAAAGAAAATCCAGCTTCGTGAACAATACTTAGTAAATTCTTTAAAACCAGTTCCACTTCTGCTTTTATATTCTCTCTAACAATCTCATTAGAAATAGGATCTATAGGAATTTGGCCAGATACAAACAACATATTATCGACCTTCACGGCCTGAGAATAGGGACCAATTGCCTTTGGTGCTTTTTCTGTATTTATATATTCCATTTTCCGCTCCAATTTAAGGTTATAAAAAGATATTTTATCCAAGCAAGCAGCATAATAATTTTTAATGATGTAGACTTTTTAATATTTATTTTCTTTTCTGTCTATACAGATTATAATTTAATTTTTTATGGGATTGGATGGATTTTTAGAGGCGTGGGGATAGGGAGATAAGGTATTAAGGAGAGTTAAGAAGGAGAAGTTTTACTAAAGAAGAGGAGGTTTGGGTAAAAAAAAGTCCTGGCGACGGCCTACTTTCCCACCTTTTAGGAAGGCAGTATCATCGGCGCTGGAGGGCTTAACTTCCGAGT
>LGER01000037.1 GCA_001507915.1 Desulfonauticus sp. 38_4375
ACAAAACTACAGGACCCAAAAAAATATCCTCTTAAAGGAAATTTTGTTCAAGTCTATGCGCCCAACAGCGAATTAAACCAGATGATTATTCCTTCCTGGCTGGAACAAGGTACAGAAAAACTATTTCTAACCTTAAAAGAAAACTACAGCATAGCAACTTTTCCCATAAAAGATTTTAGTGGCAAAACCATCGGCGTTATGACTTACATTGTTGATGCTAAAGACCAGATTACACAAGTCAAACATTTAGAGTACATTCTTTTAGGTGGTGTATTTTTAATTCTCATTCTCTTTTTGCTCTTAGGAATTTTTGTAGTAAATAAATCTGTCCTTAAACCTTTAAGTAAGTTAACTTTAACTTCTAAAAAAATAAGTACAGGAGATTTAGATACAAAAATAGACTTTCAAAGTGAAGATGAAATAGGAGAGCTTGCTGCTAGTTTTGCTTTAATGGTTCAAAATCTAAAAAATAAAATCCAGGAAACCCTGGAAAAGACCAAAGAAGCAGAGCAAGCCACCTTAAAAGCTCAACAAGCCCTGGAAGAAGCTAAGAAAGCCAATTTGCAAGCCCAAAAGGCTGCTCAAGAAGGTAGAATGGAGGCAGCCCAAAAGGTAAAAGAAGTAAATAGAGTTATTGAAAAAAATGCCCAGGCTTTAAAAGCCAATAGTGAAAAGACCTTACAGAACACAAAACAGCAAAAAAACATGCTCCAGGAAATAGCTACTGCCATGGAAGAAATGAATGCAACAGTTCTGGAAATAGCTAAAAACTCTTCTCAGGCTGCAAATCTGGCAGAAGAAAGTCAAAACCAGGCTTCTGAAAGCTTTAGCCTGGCTAAAAAAGCCACTTCCTTTATGGAGGAAGTACAACAAGAAGCCAAAAATATGCAAAAAGATATCAATCACCTGGGCTCGCAAGCTCAGGAAATTGGCAAAGTAATCAATGTAATAGAAGACATTGCAGATCAAACCAATTTACTGGCCTTAAACGCAGCCATAGAAGCTGCCAGGGCAGGTGATGCAGGTAGAGGTTTTGCCGTAGTTGCAGATGAAGTAAGAAAACTGGCTGAAAAGACCATGTCTGCAACCAAAGAGGTGGGCGAGGCCATTGAAACCATCCAAAACAGCACTCAAGAAAATATTCAAAAGGTAAACTCTGTAGCCCACATTATTGCCCAAAGCCAGGAAATAGTAGAGCGTACAGGCAAATCCTTAGAGACCATAGTTGAACTAACAGAAAAAACTGCTGACAGCATCAGGGCCATTGCTACTGCCACTGAGGAGCAATCTGCCACTACAGAGGAAATCAGCAGAAAAACTCTAGATGTAAATGCAGTAGGAGAAGAGACTAATCAACTAATGCAGTTATCCATTGCTGCCCTTAAAGAATTGGAACAAAGCATTCTGGATTTGAAAAAAGTTATTGAAAACTTAGAAAAAGAAGAAAATTCCAGTAAATAAAAGGTTATTGGCTAGCTGGGAGATTAAAATCCAGGCTAGCCAATAGATTTAAAATTTTTTTAAAGTCCAGAGGAGGACTAAAATAGTATCCCTGCACAATATCGCAACCTAAAGCTTGGAGTAAAGACAGTTGCTCTCCCTGCTCAACTCCCTCTGCACACACTTTTATACCTAATACCTTACTCATTTCAATAATAGCTTTTACTAACTGTTCTTCTTTAGTCCCTGACTTCAAATCTACAATAAAAGACCTATCTATTTTAACTAGATGAATTGGTAAATTTTTTAAGTAATATAAAGAAGAATAACCTTTACCAAAGTCATCCAGGCAAACTAATATTTTATTTTCAGCTAAATTATTTAAAATATCTACCATAAGCCTTTCTTTTTGCATTAATATACTTTCTGTTATTTCCACCTGAAAGGCAGTTAAAGGAAGGCTATATTTTGTAGCCAATTCCTTAAAATAAAGAATCCAATCCATTCCTTCTTCAAAGCAGGCCAAAGACAGATTAACCGCACAAGAAATCTTTTTTTCTGGATAATTATGATAAATAACTCTCAAATCCTGAGCAATGCGTTCCAAAAGCAAAAAGGTCAAAGGAAGGATAAACCCCTCTTGCTCAGCCAAGGGAATAAATTCGGCAGGAGTAATTACCCTTCCCTCTGTTTTTTGCCATCTAGCCAGGGCTTCAAAACCAACTATTCTTTTACTCTTTAAATCAATTTTTGGTTGATAAAAAGGAATAAACTCCTTTTGTCTGATACCTTCTTTCAAAGTAGCTATTTTATCTATCTTTATTTTCGCTCTTTCATACATTTCTTTATTAAAATAACGATATTTACCATATCCTTCTCTTCTTGCCCTGTTTAAAGCAGTTTCAGCAAAGCGCAACAATTCTTCTGGGTCCTGAGAATCTTCTGGGTAAACACTTACTCCCAAACAACAACTCAAATTCAAAATTGTATTTTTAATACTTATCTTACTCAAAGTATCTTTTATCTCAAAGATTATACTTTCTATTTGAAAACTATCTTTAAAACTGTAAATTACAGCAAAACTATCCTCTCCTATGCGAGCAGCATTTTTTTGACCAACTAAAGAAACTAACTTATCACTAATTTCTTTTAAAATTACATCTCCAGCGCTATAAGAAAATACTTCGTTTATGTCTTTAAAATTATCTAAATCAATTATAATTAAACAAAACTTATCTTTCCAATTTACCAAATTTTCTTTTATTTTATTTAAAAACAATTCTCTATTCATAAGACCTGTTAATGGGTCAAAAAAACGAAAATATTTAAATTTATCTTCTATCTTTTTTTGTTCACTAAGATCTATAAACATAGAGATATAGTTTATAGTTTTATTTTTAGCATCTTTTACTGCTTTAATACTCAAAAACTCCGGATAAACTTCTCCATTTTTCCTTCTATTCCAAATTTCTCCTTCCCAACTACCCTTAGTCAATAAATCATCCCACATTTGCCTATAAAAATCCTGAGTATGTTTATCTGACTTAAGTATATTGGGATTTTTCCCTAAAACCTCTTCTCTAGTATAACCAGTAATTTCAGTAAATGCAGGATTTACATTTATTATATTAGCTTTATCGTCAGTAATAACTATACCTTCAATACTATGTTTAAATATAAACTCAAGCAAAACATTTTTATAGTCAATACCTTCTAAAAAGGAACATTCTTTAACTATACCAACAAGTATTGATTTTTTTCATCTTTAAAATGACCTAAAGTATGCTTAAAGCAATTATCTCCTATATAAAAAATTCTATCATAGACAAAATCAGTTTTTTTTACTTCTAATATATCTTCTATTTTTTTACAAAGAAAAGTTTTTTCTTCTTCTGGAAAAATTTCAAGAAAATATTTGATGTTTAAAATATCATCTAAAGATTCAATATTAAACATTGCTTTTATTTTTTCTGAAAGAAAAACCTGCTTAGAAGAAGTATCTAACATCCAAATACCCACTTGCAAGCTTTCTTCTACACCAGAAATAAAATTTTTAAATATATTTAAACTGCTTAGCACAATCAAATATCCTCCTTTTATAACTCCTAGCTATTCAGTATTTATCTTAGCTTGCTCCAGAAAGTAAAGCACTGGCACTACCAGGCGGGAAAACAGGGTGGCAGCCACTTCTCCAGCCATAAGGGAAATGGCCAGTCCCTGGAAGATAGGATCTTTGAGAATAACTGCTGAGCCCACAATCACAGAAAGGGCTGTTAAGAGCATGGGCCTAAAGCGAACTGCACCAGCTTCAATCACTGCACTTTTTAAATCATCGCCTTCAGCCAGTCTCAATTCTATAAAATCCACTAAAATAATGGAATTTCTGACCACAATCCCGGCTCCAGCAATAAAACCAATCATAGAAGTCGCTGTAAAAAAGGCCTGAAACAAGTAATGGGCAGGAATAATTCCAATTAAAGAAAGAGGGATAGGAGCCATAATGGTCAAAGGAGTAAGATAGGACTTAAACCAGCCCACCACCAGAAGATAGATTAAAAGTATAGCCACGGCAAAAGCCAGGCCCAGGTCCCTAAAAACTTCATAGGTAATTTGCCACTCTCCATCCCACTTTACTGTGTTCTTTTCTTTGTCAGAAGGCAAACTGGTGTATAACACTTTTAACCTGGGAAAGTTCTCTTTTAGCTTTTGGTTTATCTTAAGCATCCCATACACAGGACTCTCTTCTGGCTCAGTCACATCTCCCGTAACATAAACCACGGGCAGTAAATTTTTATGATAAATGGGATAAGGTACTTCCCTTTGCTCTACCTTTACCACTTCTCCCAATTCTACAAGTCCCCTGGCACCTCTTACCTTTAAGGCCAATAAATCACTTAAAGAAGAGCGCCTGAATCTATCCAGATGTAAAAACAAAGGAACATCTTCTCTAAACTCTGGTTGATGAAAAAGCCCAAGCACCTTTCCCTGTAAGCTAGTACTTAAAAGGGCATAAATCCTATCTACACCTATGCCTAAAGAGTTTGCTTTTAGTTTATTCACTTTAAAGACTTCTTCTTTTTGTTCCTCTGTCATGTACCAATCACTATCCACAATACCAGAAGTAGAATCAAATATAGTTAATAACTGCCTGGCCAGGTCTATCTGGCCTTTATAGTTCGGACCATATACTTCCAGGACCAGAGTCTGTAATACTGGAGGTCCTGGTGGAATTTCCGCTACTTTTGTCCTTACCTTGTCTTTGTCTACCAGAGAAGCAATCAACTTCCGCACTTCCTTGGCTATTTGGTGACTTTGCCTGTCTCGTTTGTGTTTATCCAGTAAATTCACCTGAACATCAGCCACATTACTCCCTGCTCGCAAGTAATAATGCCTGATAAGACCATTAAAGTTATAGGGAGCACTGGTCCCAATATAAAGCTGATAGTTTTCTATTTCTGGAATAGTTTTCAATTGATTGGCTATTTTAGAAGTCAAAGCAAAATTTTCTTCTAAAGAAGTCCCTTCCTTATAGTCAAAAATCAACTGAAACTCACTTTTATTGTCAAAGGGCAGCATTTTTATATAAACTTTTTTAAAGTAAATTAAAGACACACTTAACAGGAATAAAAGAACCACCAACCCTAAAAAGGAATATAAGTGTAATTTACGGCTCAACAAGTACCCCATTATCTGCCGATAAATCCTGGTAAAAACATCCTCTTTGTGCTCGTGTTTTTGTGCTTTGGAAACTTTTAAAAGATGATAGGCACTCCAGGGGGTAATTATAAAGGCCACCACCATGGAAAAAAACATGGCCAAAGAAGCCCCAATGGGCATAGGCCGCATATAAGGGCCCATAAGCCCCCGCACAAAGGCCATGGGCATAAGAGCTACAATTACGGTAAAAGTAGCCAAGACCAAAGGGCTTCGGACTTCATTGACTGCTTCAACAATAATATCTCGAAAAGGCTTATTTTTATTTTCTGGTAAATGAATATGTCTGACAATATTTTCCACATCCACAATGGGGTCATCTACCAAAATACCTATACAAAAAATAAGGGCAAAAAGCGTAACCCTATTTAGGGTATAGCCCATAAAATAGTAGATAAATAAAGTTATGGCCAGAGTAACAGGCACGGCAATCATTACAATAAAACTAGCCCTTACTCCCAAAAAGAACACTATTAGCAAGGCCACGGCAAAGGTTGCAATAAAAAGATGCTCCAGCAGTTCATCTGACTTTTCTTTGGCGGTCTGGCCATAGTTACGCGTAACAGATATATTTAAATCCTGAGGATAGGCTTTACCTTTTACCAGTTCTACTCTTTGTATAATTGCTTTGGCCAAAGAGGTGGCATTAAAACCCTTTCTTTTGGCTATAGCAATAGTAACAGCTGGAAAAAGCTGACCGCGTAGTTCTTTGTGTTTACTGGCTAAGCCAGGTACAAAAAAATGATAGTTTTTATTTTCTTCGCCTTCTAAAACTACCCTGGCTACATCCCCCAGATAAATAGGCTTATCCTTTTTAGAAAAAGTAAAAGCTGTTTTAACTCCAGCATATTATTAAAAAGGCCATCTACTTTTACGGTAAAGGTATAATTATCCTGGGTAAACTCTCCTACTTTGCCTCCTTGATTTAAGGCAGCCAGCCTTTGAGCTACATCTTCCAAATCCAGGCCAAATAGCGCCAGCTTATGAGGATTGAGTAAAATCTTAACCTGTAGTTTTTTCCCGCCCTTTATCTCTACTTCTGATACCCCAAAAATACTTCTTATCTCTTCTTCTAAAGAAAGGGCAAACTGTCTTAACTCGGCTGGAGTGTATTTTGAACTCCAGAGAGTCAGGCTCACAATGGGCACATCATCGATAGACTTGGGCTTTAAAAGGGGCATGGAACAGCCAGGGGGAATCCAGTCCAGGTGATGATATAGTTTGGCATAGGTGCGAATAAGACTCTTTTCCTCATCTTCTCCCACATAAAAGCGAACCGTGGTCAAGGCACTTCCTTCCATTGCCTGGGAATAAACATATTCCACTCCAGGGATTTCCCAGAGCAGTCGCTCCATAGGATACACAACCCTGGTCTCTATCTCTTCAGGTGAGGCCTTGGGCATGGAGACAAAGATATCTATCATGGGAACCACAATTTGAGGCTCTTCTTCACTAGGAGTGTTAAAAAGGGCAAAAAGACCTAAAAAAAGACAAAAAATAATAACTAAAGGGACCAGTTTGGAATCAACAAAAAAGGAAGTAATCTTGCTTAAAAAATCATGCTCAGCTTTGGACATCTACCAAAGCCCCTTCTTCTGCTTTCTCTGTTTCTAAGAAGACCCTTTCTCCAGCCTCAAGCCCGGAAAGCACTTCTACCCACTCTCCTTCAGCACTGGCTAAAAAATTCTCTCCTTGCTGCCCATAAGTATCGCCAAGGGCAAGCAGGCGATAGTGTAAAATATTTTTCTCATCCAGCACATAAACATAATTTAGGCCGCCTCGCTTACCTATCACCTTTAAGGGAAGCAAAAGTGCCTTCTTCTCTCCCAGAGGTAAAAACATCTCTCCGTAAGTGCCAGGTAGGAGATTTTCCTTTACCTTTAAACGCAAAGTAAAGGTCTGGCTGGCAAAGGAAGAATAGGGTACCTTTTCCCAGACCGGTAAAAAAAGACTTTTAGTAAGAGCAGGAAAATAAACCAGGAATCTATCACTCTTTTTTATTTTCTCAAAAAACTTACTTTCTATCTGGGTAAAAAAGCAAAGTTTCTCCTTTTCATAAATCTCTGCCAGGTCTTGCCCCACACTGACAATGCTTCCTCTATCCACCAGCTTTTTAAATAAATAACCAGATACAGGAGACTTCAATTGACTGTAGGTTAGTTGATGCTCCAAAGATTCCCTTTTGGCTAAAAGACCATCCAGCTTGGCCTGAATAGAATCTAAACTCTTTTCCAAAACCTCTTTTTCCAGCTCTCTTTTTTCCAGTTCCTGTTTACTAATAACTTTTTTCTGGAAAAGAGTTACATACCTATTATAATCCCTTTCAGCTTGTTTAAACTTGCTTAAAGCAATATTATACTCTTCTTTTAAGCTCCTAATCTCTGCTGCCAGTAATTTTAATTCCTTTTGTAAAAAAGTAGTGTCTATCTCTACTATTAACTCTCCTTTCTCAATCCATTCCCCTTCTTCTTTTGCAAATCCACTTATCTTCCCGGCTGAAAGGGCCTTTAAAAACACCTTTTCCCTGGCTTCTATCTGGCCAGGATAACTCTGGCCCCAGAGAACCTTACTTTGCTCAAGGGTAAAAACCTTGCCTTGAACCAGCTTTGGCTTCAAAGGCAGGGAAGATTCTTCACCACAACCCCAAAGAAAAAGTAACAGCCCCAAAATAAGAATTATTTTTTTCATAATCCTTATTTTAAAACCAAAAAGTTGTTATTGGCAAGAAAAAAAGATTTTAAAAACAAGAAGAGAATAAAAAGAGAAAGTAAATGAAATCACACTTGGGGAGGGCCCAGGACAATCATTTCAGCTAAAGTTAGTTTTACCCTGGGGACTTTATTGCGCTTGCTGCCTAAAAAGGCTAGCTCCAGCTCTGCCAGTTCTTGGTAAAAGGGAGTACGGTCCAAAAGCTTTACCTGTTTTTGGCTTTGCACAAGTTTTTGACTTTTAAAACAGCCAGGAAATTCCTTAATCCCTCCTCCAGGTTGCAGAAAAAAATTGGGAACGCCGTGCAGCCTGCAAATCATCAAGCGGTGAGAATACAAAACACAAAGCCCTTTCTCATTTACCGGGCACATCAAACTGGGCTTTTGACCTGCAAGCAAAGATTGTTTTAGGTGCTCTACATACTCCTTGCCCCTTTGCTCAATGGCTTCTTGCTGCTCTGAAGGTAAACGCTTAAATCCTTCCCAAAAGTAGGCCCATTCAATATAGGTATGGTGATGAAAATAACTTGTACAGCAATTATCTTCACAACCTGCACAACTCAAGCCCAGAGCCCGGGCGTGCTCTTCATAACTTTCTTCCATGCGCTTATAAAGATTGGCTAGCTGCAAAAATATCCTGGTCTTGGGAGTTCTTTTTAATTTAACCATGCTAAAATCTCATCTAAACAAGTAGTTAAGCTCTTTTCTGTATGCACCCTAAACTGAGCATATTGTTCATAGAGGGGAGTGCGCTCTTTATACAAATCCTCCAGGGTTTGACCTGGTTTTAAGGCAAGTCCTCTTAAGGGAGCCAGGGCAATGCGCTCCTTTAGGGTCTTCAGGCTGGCCTGTAAATAAACAATATGCCCCAAACGCTTTAAATATTCCATGGCCTTAGGAGAATAAATTACACTTCCGCCCGTAGAAATCACGCACCGATTTAATTTTAAGCTCAAAATGGTTTCTTCTTCTGCCTGTAAAAAATTTTTTAATCCCAGTTTATTGCGCAAAGTTTCTAAGTCTATTCCCCACCAGGCCTGTAAAATAAAGTCTGTATCCACATGGGCCCAGGAAAGTTTTTTGGCCAGCGCCCTGCCCAAGGTGGTCTTGCCTGAGCCTGGCATTCCAATCAAAATAATACTCTTTCCCTGTTGTAAAAAAAAGGTCCTTTTAATTGGCAACTAGCCTCCCAGGTAAGCCTTTTTCACCTCAGGATTGTTCATAAGTTCTTTGGAGTCTCCAGCCAGAACAATCTCGCCTGTATCCAGCACATATCCCCGGTGGGCAAACTCCAGAGCCAATTTGGCGTTTTGTTCAATAAGCAAGATAGTAATCCCTTCCTTTTGATTGAGTTCCTTTAGGGCCCTGAACATTTCATACATAAGCAAAGGAGCCAATCCCATGGAAGGTTCATCCAGGAGTAAAAAATTAGCCCCTGTCATCAATGCCCTCCCTACAGCCAGCATCTGTTGTTCACCACCACTTAAAGATTCACTTCTTTGCTTTCTTCTTTCGTAAAGCCTGGGAAACAAGCGATAAACCAGCTCATAATCCTTGGGTATGCGCTCCACATCCTTTCTGGCATAGGTGGCTAACTTGAGATTTTCCTCTACTGTAAGGTTGCCAAAAATATGCCTTCCTTCTGGAGCCAGGGCTATTTTTAGCTTCTGCACCACATCGTGGGGCTCTACCTTTAACATGCTTTGACCTTTGTATAAAATATCTCCTTCTACCACCCTGGGGCCTTCTGGCGGAGGCACTCTGGTAATGGTATGCAAGGTAGTGGTCTTACCTGCACCATTGGCTCCAATCAACGTGACAATCTCTCCCTTTTTTACTCCAAAAGAAATCCCATGCAGGGCTTCAATGTTGCCATATTTTACTCTTAAATTCTTAATTTCTAATAACATTATATTTTCCCATCCCCCAAGTAAGCTTTAATTACTTCTGGATTATTTTGAATTTCCTCAGGAGTACCTTCAGCAATGGTAGCTCCAAAGTCTATAACCTTTAACCAGGAACAAAGGCTCATCACCACAGTCATCTGGTGTTCAATCATCCAGATAGTCAGTTTAAATTCTTTGTGAATCCAGCTTATGAGTTCAATAAGTTCTTTTACATCTGCCGAGTTTAAGCCTGCAGCAGGCTCATCTAAAAGCAATAGCTTGGGTTTTACAGAAAGAGCTCTGGCAATTTCTACCTTTCTTTGCATACCATAGGGTAAGTTTTTGGGCTTTTCCAAAGCGTATTCTTTTAAATTCATAATTTCCAAAAACTTATAAGCTTCGTCGCGAATACGCTTTTCATTTTCCTGATAGCGTCTGGTACGCAAAAACAAATCTTTCAAGCTATAGCCAAGGTTATAGTGCTGGGCAATCATGATATTGTCCAAAACACTCATCTCATGCCAAAGCCTTATATTCTGAAAGGTCCTGGCTATACCCAGGGCTGTAACCTGATGCGGTTTTAATCCAGCAATATTTTTACCATTGAAAATAATCTCTCCCCGGGTAGGCTGATAAAACCCACTCACCAGGTTAAATACTGTGGTTTTACCTGCACCATTGGGCCCAATAAGTCCAACCAAATCTCCTTCTTCTATGGTCATATTGAATTCAGTTAAGGCACAAAGGCCACCAAAATATTGAGTAAGGTTCTTTATTTCCAGTAATGCCATATCTTTTCCACCTATTTGAATTGATAAAATTTTCTAAGTCTGGGGAAAATATCAGAAAGTTCACGATTACCCATAATACCTTCTGGCCTAAACTGCATTAAAATAATCAATAATAAAGGAATAACCACCCATTTGATAATCTGGAGAGGTCTAAGCAGTTCTAAAAGAAAGGTAAACAAAATAGCTGCCAGTACCGATCCACTTAAAGAACCCATACCTCCCAAATAAACCATTACTAAACCTTCTGTAGATTTTAAAATATTAAAAGAGTTGGGATTAACATAACCAAGCACATGGGCAAATAAGGCTCCTGCAACACCAGCCAAACCAGAGGAAAACATAAAGGCAATAAGCTTCATCTTATTGGTATTTACACTCATAATTTCTGCAGCCACTTCGTCCTGATGAATGGCTATAATCCCTTTGCCATAGGTGGAGCTTACAAACCTATAAATGGCCCAGATACTTAAAATGGTAAAAATATAAACCCAGATTAACATCCAGGGCAAGAAGGCCACATCTTCCATGGCAAAAATAACACTCTTCATGCCCATAAATCCTCTGGGCCCACCAATAAAATCAAGATTTATAATAGTAGTAATAATAATATAGTTAGCTGCAATGGTAATAATGGCCAAATAGTCCCCCCTGGTTTTAAAAGAAGGTAAAGCCACCAGCAAACCAGTTAGGGCTGCAGCAATAAAAGCAATTATAACGATAATGGGAAAACCATAAATAGCATATTCTGGAGGTAAAAGAGGAGCGCCAAAAACCTTATCCTGGGCAAAGAAAAGCACACTCAAAACAGAAGAGACATAGGCACCTACTGCCATAAATCCAGCATGCCCGCAGGAAAATTCCCCCATATAGCCGTTAACAATATTTAAACTACTGCCAAAAATAATATTAATCCCCATAAACATTAAAACTGACTGTACATAAAGGTCCAGCTTATCATAATAAGCCAGCCCAATTAAAACACCAAACAAAAGCAAAACCAAAAGAGGAACTGTAAATCTACGCATAATTAAAATCCAACCTCTTCTTAAATTTTTGTAGTCTTGGCCACGCCAAAAATACCTGTTGGCTTAATACTCAAAATAATAAGCAAAATGGTAAAAGCTATAAGGTCTCTAAAGGTAGAGGGGAAAAAGGCAACTACTAAAATTTCTACAAAACCTAAAATAAATCCCCCCACAAAAGCACCTCTTATATCTCCAATTCCACCTACAACTGCAGCAATAAAGGCTTTCCACCCCACCATTGCGCCCATATAGGGGTCTAAAATAGGATAGGACATGGCAAACAAAATACCAGCAATAGCAGCCATGGAAGAGCCAAGAACAAAGGTAAATACAATAATAGTATCTACAGGAATGCCCATTAAAGGTACTGCAAATCTATCATAAGAAATGGCCCGCATAGCCATGCCTATTTTGGTCTTGGTAACGATAAAATTTAAGAGCCAAAACACCAGAAAAGCAGCCAGAATAACGATGATTTTTACATTGGTGAAAGCAACACTTCCCAGGGTATAAACAGTTTTGTCTAACAATTCAGGAAAATTTTTTCTACTTGCACCTAAAAGGGCCAAATTTCCATTTTCCAGGATCAAACCTGCCATTAAAGCTGTAATTACCACATAGAGACGATTGGCCCCCTTGCGTCTAAGGGGCCTATAGGCAACCCGCTCAATAAAAACACCTACACAAGAAGTTAAAAACATAGTCAAAGGAATAGTTAAAGCTAGTACCAAGCCTTTAGGCAAAGCAAAAGGCAAAAAACCATAATGACCTAAAAGCAAGGTAGAGACAAAAAAGGCAATATAAGCGCCCACCATAAAAATATCGCCGTGGGCAAAGTTAATTAACAGCAAAACTCCGTAAACCAGACAATAACCAAGAGCAATGAGAGAATAATAACTTCCCCACTGCAGGGCATTTAAGATGTTTTGAATTACACTTTCTAGCACTTAACTTACCTCTTTTCTTATTTTTAGATAAAAAAGAAGCGCACCCAAAAGGCGCGCTTCTTTTTTATTTCTACCTACTATTTTTTAAGGACAAACGGATTCAGTAAAAAGAAATTCGCCTTTTTCACTAATTCTAACTACTACAGCACACTTAATGGGATCGCCCTGTTCATCAAACTTCATAGTACCAGTAATACCCTTAAATTCCTTAATGTTGGCCAAGGCATCACGAATAGCTTTTCTGTCTTTGCGCACATTTCCAGTAATCTTACCAGCATCCTGGATAGCTTGCAAGACCAAACGGGTAGCATCCCAGGTAAGGGCAGCTACATCATCGGGCACATAGCCGTATTTGGCAGTATAACGGTCAATAAATTCCTTGGTAGCACCAGTGGCACCAGCAGCAGCGTAGTGAGTGGAGAAATAATGTCCAACACAGTCATTTCCACAAAGATTCATGAGTTCAGCAGAACCCCAGGCATCAGAGCCCATAAAAGGACCATTCCAGCCAAGATCGTGAGCCTGTTTTACAATCAAGGCTACCTCATTGTAATTGTCTGGCAAGAAAATAAAGTCTGGCTTAGCAGCAATAATCTTGGTTAGCTGAGCGCTAAAATCCTGGTCCTTGCTGGCATAGGTTTCAAAGGCCACTACAGTGCCAGGACCGTGCTTCTTTTCCCACTCGGACTTAAAAATTTCAGCCAAGCCTTTGGAATAGTCATTATCCAAGGCAAAAAGAACAGCAGCCTTTTTGGCTTTAAAGGTCTTGGAAGCAAAGTTAACTGCTACAGGGCCCTGGAAAGGATCTAAAAAGGCAGCCCTGAAAACCCAGGGACGATCCTTGGTGGTGTCAGGGTTGGTGGACCAGGGAGAAATCATGGGAGTGCGGTTGTCATTACACACCTGACCAGCAGGAACAGCCTGCTTACTGGAGTTAGGCCCAATAATGGCCAGGACCTGATCCCTTTCAATAAGCTTTAAAGCAGCACTAACCGCAGACTCTGCCTTGGACTCATTGTCCTCATAAATAAATTCCAGCTTATATTTTTTGCCCCCTACTTCTAAACCGCCTTTAGAATTAATATCCTCTTTGAGCATTTCAGCTGCAAACTTGGAGGCTTCCCCTACCTTGGGAATATCTCCAGTCAAAGGAATATTAAACCCAATTTTAATGGTGTCTGCAGCAAAGGCCACCATAGTACTAAAAACAAAAAGAAAAGTTAACAAACCTGCTAAAAACTTCTTCACCCTAAACCTCCTTTTTATAAAAAGTTAAACTTAAAGCCTCCCCCTTACATTAACCCTTTGGCAAAATACTTGCCAAACCCAATAAAAGCATTAAAGATAAGGAAATCGGCGTTTACTTTTGACCTTTACTTTTTTATCAACGGAACTTAACTAAACAAAATTGTTAAAATTAGTGTGTGTATTACTAGCCTAAAAGTATAAAAAGAGTAAAGAGTTTTTTTAGGTTATAAGACAAAAAAACCAGATAAAAGGTCATTTTTCTACACCAGGGGAGACTTAGAAAATGAACAATGAGGCCCTAAAAAGAGGAGAAAAACATTTTTTGGAAGGGGCCAAAGTCAGAGAAAAATTCTGGCAAGAAAATAAAAATATCCTGCTGGAAGTAAGCAAAATCATTGCTGCTGCCCTGACTAAAGGGGCAAAAATCCTGCTTTGTGGCAATGGAGGAAGTGCAGCTGATTCCCAGCATTTAGCAGCAGAATTTGTTAACCGCTATAAACTGGAGCGCCCTCCCTTACCAGCTATAGCCCTGACCACAGATACCTCTATTTTAACTGCCATTGGCAATGATTACTGCTTTACTGACATTTTTGTAAAACAGATAAAGGCCCTGGGCATGCCAGGAGATATTTTGCTGGCCTTTTCCACTTCTGGAAAAAGTGCCAATATCTTAACTGCCCTGGCTGTAGCCAGGGAAAAAAATATTCTCACCATAGGTTTTACCGGAGGAAAGGGAAACTTAATGGCAGATCACTGTGATTACCTTTTTGCCGTACCCAGCACCAATACTCCCCTTATTCAAGAAGTACACATCACCATAGGACATGTACTTTGCGACCTAATTGACTATTTTCTCTTTGAAGATGGAGAATCTTTAGAAAAATACCTGGACTATAAGGAGGTTTATTAAATGCCCATTTATGAGTTTGTGTGTGACAAATGCAAAGAAGAGTTTGAAGAACTGGTTTTAAAGGATGAAGAGGTAAAGTGTCCCAAGTGTGGGGCAAAGGAAGTAAGCAAACTCATGTCTGCTTGTAGGTTTAAGACTGGTGGCCCCATTGTACTCAATTCCAGCAATAGCTCTGCCAGTTCCAGAAGTGGCGGATTTAGTAGTTCTGGTTGTGCTGGTTGTAGTGGTGGAAACTGTTCTAGTTGCGGATAAAGGATAATCTTATGTTCAAAAAAATACGCATTGCCACCAGAGGCAGTAAGTTAGCGCTCTGGCAAGCTAATTATATTGCCTCCTGCCTTCAGCAACGCTATCCAGGGCTGGAAGTAGAGCTGGTAAAAATAAAAACCACGGGCGATAAAATCCTGGATGTACCTTTAGCTAAGGTGGGAGGAAAAGGACTTTTTGTCAAAGAAATAGAAGAAAGTTTACTCCAGAGGGAAACAGACCTTGCAGTCCATTCCATGAAAGATGTCCCTACCTTCTTACCCGAAGGATTAAAAGTAGGTATCATTCCCAAACGGGAAGTAAATATAGATGTTTTACTTTCTGAAACCTACCCAGACCTGCTTTCCCTGCCCAAGGGGGCTAAAGTAGGGACATCCAGTTTGCGCAGGCAGGCCCAGCTTCTCTATCTGCGCCCTGATTTAAAAATAGAGTCCTTAAGGGGCAACCTGGATACCAGGATAAGAAAGTTAAAAGAAGGCCAATTTGCAGCCATAGTGGTAGCAGGTGCAGGTTTAGCTAGATTAGAAATGGGAGCCAGATACCACTTTGAACTGACTCCTCCAGAATTTTACCCTGCTGTAGCTCAAGGCGCTTTGGGCATAGAGTACCTGGAAGAAAGAAAGGACCTGGAAGAATTTTTAAGCTTTTTAGACCACCTGCCCACTAGATATGAAGTATTAGCAGAAAGGGCCTTTTTAAGAGGCCTGGAAGGCGGTTGCCAGGTACCCATAGGTGGATATGCCAAATTTGAAGACAACCAGTTAGTAGTAAGAGGCCTGGTGGGAGATTTACAGGGCAAAACACTAATTAAGGCTGAAGTAAGAGGAAAATACCAGGCAGCTGAACAACTGGGAACAGAGTTAGCAGAAATTATTCTAAACAAAGGTGGAAAAGAAATCTTAGAAGAAATCTATCAACAAAGTTGACCCTCTTTTTAACAAGAGGGTCCAATCCCTATAGCCACTTCCGAAAAGGCTGGCTTAACATCCATAAAGAAGTATAAAAATAATTACCTACATAGGAAAAATAAGAAGGTTTCTTTTCCACTAAAGCTTCTCCTCTCTGGTTTAACCTGGCAACCCAAAGAGAAGTTGTAGACAAATCACCTCCTTCCCTAAAACCAGCCAGTAAAAGGCCTCCTCTTTGGGGTAATAAAAGGGTACTAATACCTTCAAAACCTTTGCTACCAAAGGTTTTGTCCCACATAAAATTGCCCTCTTCATTCAAAGTTAAAAGCCAAAAGTCATACCCATCATGCCTGTAATTCCAGGTATACCCACCTAAATAAAACACCCCCTCTTTATTTTGGGCTAAAGAAAGGATCTTTTCACTCTTTACCCCACCAAACTGCCTTTTCCACTGTAGTCTTCCCTTATTATCCAGTTTATAAATCAATAAATCTTCACTTCCTGTATCTTCACTGCTCACTACTCCAGCAAAAGCAATAGAGCCGTCTCTAGTTAGGGTAAGGTCAAAAACATTTTGCAAAGCACTTAAAACCAAAAAGTGTTCCCACTCCTTTTCTCCTGACCAAGAAAGCTTCATAGCCCAGGCCCTGCTCTTAAGCCTCTCATCCTGAGAACGCCCAGCGACCACCAGGCCGTCTTCCCCTGCTCCCAGGGCATAAAAATGGCCATTTCCCTTTCCTTTCCAGCTTTTAAGCCACTTTTTCTCTCCCTGAAAGTCCAGCCCTATTACCAGCCCTTGCTCCTGACCATTCACATCTTCCCTGGCTCCAGCTATGACTAAAGCATCCTCTAAGGAAATAATTCTCTCTCCTATTGCGGAAAAAGGAAACTTTAATATTTTTTTCCAGACCATGTTTCCATAAGCATCTATTTTTAACAACTTTATTGCTTTTTTAGAATTTTGTGCTAACCCTAAAAGCACCAGACTACCATCTTTTAATTCTACTACATCTTTAAAAATAAAGTCATTATCTTCTGTAAAAATCTTTTTCCATACCTCATTGCCTTGCCAATCCAAACGTATAGCCAAACCAGAATCTTTATCACCAGAAAAGACTTTCCCTACCAATATAAAATGTCCATTTTTTGTTTCCAGAGCTCTACTAATTGCACCTAAATGTTGAATACCTATTTCTTTATTCCAGACGTATTGCTTGGTTTCACAAGCAATAGAAGATAAAACAAGTAGGATTGTTATAATCCATTTAAACATTTACCCCTCCTTATTTATACTTGTCAGAGGGGTAAACTTCTTTTTTGAAGGTGATTTTACTTGGAGTTTACAGATAAGTTACAACTAAGAATGGATAACGTCTTTAGCTAAAGGATATTTGCCACAGGTAAATTTTTCTCCCTCCGGGCAATATCCCAATCTTTCGCATTTGGGCCCAGCTAAATTAAAGATAACAGGAAGTTCTTTTCTTAAGATTTTGAGCATTTTCCAGGCCATTGTTCTAATTTCCCATTGAGCACGCTCACAACATCTAAGTTCAAAAAAATTAAGTAAACTTCTGCAATTCATAGTAAAGACCACTTTGGATTCACAGGCATTGGGCAAAACAAAACGCGCATCTTCATTGGCCTTTTTACCCTGGCCAGCTTCTTCCAAGATGGTCTGCAATTGGGCATAGGTCTGTGCTGCCTGGTGCATAAAGGACTCAAAAAGCGCTTTTGCCTTTTCTATTTTGGCAATAGCTGGGGGTAAAATATAGTCAAAATCCCTGGCATCCACATAACGCTGGCTCTGCTGGGAATAGGAAGCTATGCGATGCCGAACCAGTTGATGGGTAAGTGCTCTAGAAACCCCTTCCACAGCAAAGGTAAAAGAAACGTGTTCAATGGGACTTTCATGCCCGGAAGCCAGGATATTTTCAATAAATTTGGCCTGTTTCTCCAGAGGAACTTCTCCCTGAAGCCATTTCTCAAAATCATCCCCCACATAACCTGGAGCATAACACTGCCTGAAGGCAGCATAGATCAAAGTAACTGCATTGGGGGTACTGGCCAAAAGTTTTACCTGCATTTTTTTAGCTGGCATAATTATTCCTCATCTAAAGGTAGGTTTAACTTGGCACCCAGGCCCAGGTGTCTATAGGCCAGAGCAGTGGCTACCCTGCCTCTTGGAGTACGCTTGATAAAACCACACTGAATTAAAAAAGGCTCATAGATTTCTTCAATGGTTTTCACTTCTTCTGAGACAGCAGCCGCAATGGTTTTCACGCCTACCGGGCCACCTCCATACTTTAAAATAATACACTCTAAAATTTTGCGATCCATAATATCCAGGCCCATTTCATCCACATCCATGGAATTTAGAGCCTTTTGGGTTGACTCCACGCCAATTACTTCTTCTCCCAATACATGGGCAAAATCTCTAACCCTTCTAAGTAGCCTGTTGGCAATCCTGGGAGTACCTCTAGAGCGACGACCTATCTCCAGAGCAGCTTCTTCTTTTATTTGCACGCCCAAAATCCTGGCTGCCCTTAGAACTATTTTAGCCAGTTCCTCTGGAGAATAAAAACTAAGGCGACAAATAACTCCAAATCTATCTCTTAAAGGAGAGGTTAAAAGCCCAAGCCTGGTCGTGGCCCCCACCAGGGTAAAAGGCTCCAGATCTATTTTCACGGTCCTGGCTCCAGGCCCCTGGCCAATAATCAAGTCCAGTTTAAAATCCTCCATGCTGGGATAAAGCACCTCTTCCACTGCAGGGTGAAGGCGATGAATTTCATCGATAAATAAAATATCGTTTTGCCTTAAATTGGTTAAAATAGCAGCCAAATCTCCACTTCGCTCCAAAACCGGCCCGGAAGTGGAGACAATGTTTACTCCCAATTCCTTGGCCATAATATAGGCCAAAGTGGTTTTACCCAATCCAGGATTACCATAAAGCAAGGTATGGTCTAAGTGCTGCCCTCTTTCTTTAGCCGCCTGAATATAGACCTTTAAATTATTGCGCACATCTTCCTGGCCAATAAACTCATCTAAGGACTGCGGACGAATATTGTCTTCTAAGGGTTTCATTGTTGTTTGGCCTTGTGTTTAAGAACTTCTCGAATAAGCAAGGAAACATCCCATTCTTTTTCCTGGGCAATCAACTCCTTAATCAAAGGTAAAACCTCTTCCTTACGATAACCAAGCCCTTTTAAAGCTTCTAAAGTATCACTTACCAAGGTAGAAGCCTCTTCTGAACTACTTAAGGAAATATCCTCTTCTCCCCATTTAAGCTTATCCTTTAAATCCAGAAATATTTTTTTGGCACTTTTGGGGCCAATTCCTGGAACTGTGGCCAGTAAACTTACATCCTCTTTTACTACCACATCAGCCAGTTCCTGAGGAGTAAATACATCCAGGATAGCCAGAGCTAGCTTGGGTCCAACTTTGGGAATAGAGAGTAACAGAGCAAAGGTTTTTCTCTCTTCCCAGGACAAAAAGCCGTAAAGGTCCAAAGCATCTTCTCGCACCAGGGTATAGACAAAGACCTCTACCTCCTGTCCCTTTTCCAAAGAAGCCAGACTTCTTTTTAGACAAAAAACTTCATAGCCTACTCCACCAGCAGTCTCAATAATAACACTTTCCAGGGTGGTTAAAAAAATTTTTCCCTTAAGATAGGCTATCATGTCTTTTCTAAAAAAGTGTTTAATCGCCTGGCATTAAGATGCGTAATAGCCACAGCCAAAGCATCGCTCACATCCAGAGGCCAAGAGTTTTTACTATTTAACATCTGTTTAACCATAAAGGCTACCTGCTCTTTACTGGCTCTACCCACGCCCACAATGGAATTCTTTACCCTGGTTGGCTCATAGGAAAACACCTTTAAATTTTTCCAGGCACAAGCAGTAATGGCTGCTCCCCTGGCCTGGCCCAAACGCAAGGCAGACCTGGCATTGGCCGCAAAAAACACATCTTCTATGGCAGCTTCTCCAGGCCGATAGGTATCTATAATCTTAATTAACTCTTCAAAAAGAAATCCCAATTTTTCATCCAGTTCTTTTCCCTGGGGCAAATAAAGGGCTCTGGCCAATACCAAGCGCAATACTCCGCTTTCTTCAGCCACCAGCCCCACACCTGTACATCTTGAACCTGGATCCAGTCCCAAAACCAACATTAACCCAGCTTTTCTAACAATTCATCAGGAAGCTCAAAGTTGGCGTACACATTTTGTACATCGTCATGGTCATCAAGGGCATCATAGAGTTTTAAAAGCTTTTCTCCTGTTTCCACATCCACATTTACTGTATTTTGAGGGAGCATGGTGATTTGCGCTTCCTCATACACCACCTTATTTTCATCAAAATAGCTCTTTACCTGGGCAAAGTCCTTGGGGTCACATTTTACCTGCCACACTTCTCCATCATCACTCACATCTTCTATTCCTGCTTCCAACCCCACTTCCAGAAGTTCCTCTTCTGAATACTTGGATTTATCAAAGGAAAAAACTCCCTTTTTCTCGAACATCCAGGCTACGCAACCAGACTCTCCCATAGAGCCACCATTTTTGGAGAGAATGTGTCTTAACTCTGCTACAGTACGATTACGATTATCTGTAGCTGCTTCAATCAAAATAGCTACTCCACCTGGGCCATAGCCTTCGTAAATAACTTCTTCAATACTCTCACCACCTAGTTCACCCGTTCCCTTTTTAATAGCAGCTTCAATTTTATCCTTGGGCAAGTTTACTGCCCTTGCAGCTTCTATTGCAGTTCTTAACCTGGGATTGGTCTCAGGATTCCCTCCTCCTGCCTTGGCTGCCAGAACAATTTCCTTTGTTACCTTGGTAAAAACCTTGCTCTTTTTTGCATCCTGACGGCTTTTGCGATGTTGAATATTGTGCCATTTACTATGACCTGCCATATATTTTCCTCCTAACTTACTTTTTTTCTAACCCCACTACGAAAAACTCCTTGCTCTCTGCTCGAGAACTTTTGGGCTTTACCTGCTTTACACTTTTAAAATGTTTTCTGGTTTCCTTTAAAAACTCAGGAACATCTGGACCAGCAAAAATCTTTACAATAAAACAACCACCCTTTTTAAGCCAATTTAAGGCCACTTCCAGGGCAGTTAAAGCCAGTTCATAAGACCTGGCCTGGTCAGCAAATTTAATCCCTGTAGTCTTGGGAGCCATATCGCTAATTACCAAATCAAAAGGCCCTTCCTTTTCCAGAGTCTCCTGTAGTTCTTCATTAGGAGAGGTTGCATCACAAGTAAAGACCTGAACCCACCCGGGAAGTTCTATGCTTAGAGGATTCAAGTCCACAGCCACCACCAATCCCTTTTCTCCCACCTTTTGACTGGCCCAGAGACTCCACGAACCAGGGCAGGCACCCAGATCCAGAACCTTTTGCCCTTTTTTAAAAAGCCTAAACTTTTTATCTATTTCTTGTAGCTTATACACAGAACGGGCTGGATATTTTTCCTTTTTGGCCTTTTTAAAGTAATAATCTTGATAAGTTTTCACCTGTCTTTACAATTCCTTTACTTTAAGTCTAAAATACAAATTATGCCCTTAAGCCCCAAAAGTGTAAAGATAAAATGCGAGCTAGGTCAAGAAAAGACCCTGCCCCAGGGGGTTAGGTACTTTAAGGAAATAAAAAAAGGCCAGATTCCCCTTTTTTTAGGCCTGGGACCCAATGCAGAAAAAATCCAAAAACACTTCTCCTTTGCCAAAATCTTCGTCCTTGAACATCCTTCCCTACAACTCCCAAATACTGGGGATAAGATTCAGTATATTACCCCAGGTCACTTAACTCCAGATTTTTTAGAATTA
>LGER01000038.1 GCA_001507915.1 Desulfonauticus sp. 38_4375
CAATTTTTTCTTTAAAAGGAGGAAAAAAAATCCAGGACCTTTTTTTCAACCTTTGCTTTGGTTTCCTGATGGGTGGGAAGTAAGTGATTGCTGGTAATATTTTCTGTTATTTGAAGCAGGGTGAGTTCCTTTAGAGGAGAAGAGGTTTTTTTTAGAAGGTAAAAGGCATTTTCTAAAGGTACGGTTTTATCTGTGGGAGCATAAATAGCCAGAAAGGGAGTTTTGACCTGCTTTAGATTTTTTTTAATGCGTTTTAAGTTTTTTAAAAAACTGTGTAAGGGTTTTAGGGCAGTATAGCCTTCATATCCTTGCCAGGGAGCAATCTGGCGTGATTGGGGATGAGGATTTCCAGTAGGGTAAAGGGGTTTTAGATATTTAAGTACAGGGACAAAAAAAAGCCTGTAATCTGAAGCCAAAGGAGGGAAAATTCTGGTTAAAAACACTGGAGCAGCAATAAGAATCATGGCAGTAAAGCTATGTTTCAAAGCCAGATCCAGGGTTAAACTGCCTCCCATGGAAAAGCCCAAGACAAAGATTTTTTGATGGTCTTTTTTTAGCTCTAGTAGATTTTTTTCTGCTTCTGCATACCAGTCTTGATACCTGGAGCGAGAAAAGTCCTCAAGGGAAGTGTTGTGTCCAGGGAGTAGGGGGAGCCTGGTTTTAAAACCGGCTTTTTCCAGAGCACTTTGCAGCCCCTTTAACTCAAAGGTGCTTCCTCCAAAACCATGTAAAAGTAGACAGGCCTTTTTATCCATGTACTTCCAGGATTTGTTCTATTTTTAGGGAAATGCTTAAAAGGTCGTTATAATCACTAAGATAGGGAGTAAAGGCTATTCTTATTTTTTTGTCTTTAAAATCCTGGCCGTGATATTTACTTCCCTGACGCCAGATTTTTCCTTCCAGACTTAGATTACTGGTGTTGTCTCTCAAAAGAAGGCTTAAGTGGTTTTCTTCATTGCCAAAAAAATTTTGTGCTCTTACCTGTAAAGGAGGGCTTAAAAAAACAGGACGGGGGTTTTTCGGGCCAAAGGGTTGAAGTAAGGCCAGTTCTTTTAAAAAAGAAGGAGTTAGAGCGTTGAAATTGACTTCTGCATCTAAATGTAAAGTGGGAGTAAAGGTTTCTCCTGCTTCCTCACAAATGGTCTGGGTAAAGGCTCGGGTAAAAGGTTTTAGATTCTGAGGCCTTAATTTTAAACCTGCGGCCATTTTGTGCCCCCCAAATCCCTCTAGGTAGTGTTTTATCCTGTCCAGAATGGCGTATAAATTTACTTCTGGAATACTACGGCCAGAGCCCTTTAGATATTCTCCATCTTGAGTAAGGATAAGACAGGGGCGATAAAATTCCTGCACTATTCTGGAGGCAACTATGCCAATTACTCCTTCATGCCAGTGAGGGGAAAACACCACCAGACCAGGAGAGGGAAAGTTCTCTTGAGCCTGAAGCAGGGCTTCTTCCAGGATTTTCTCTTCTATTTCTTTGCGTAAGCTGTTTAATTGTTCTAGTTCTTCAGCTATTTTTCTAGCTTCTGTTAGTTCAGAAGTGAGCAAGAGTTTTAGCCCCAGATTGGGGTCTTTTAAGCGGCCACAGGCATTTATCCTGGGAGCCAGGATAAAACCAATATCTCCGCTTCCCAGAGTTTTTTTACTGGTAAGCCCGCTTTTTTCTTTTAGGGCAATAAGTCCTGGGCGTTTGGTTTCGCCTAAGATAACCAGTCCGTTTTTGGCCAAGATTCTGTTAATTAAAGACAAATCCACCACATCGGCAATAGTGCCTAGGGCAACCAGGTCCAGAAAATTACGTAGATCTAATCTTGGTCCTGGCAAGGTGCGGTTTAGACCAGCTGCCAGTAAAAAAGCAACTCCCACTCCAGCCAAGTCAAAGTAGGGAGTAGAAGTAAGTTTGGGATTTAAGATAAACCTGGCTGGAGGAAGAGTGAGCGGTGGATTGTGATGGTCAGTGATAATAACCTCTAAACCCAGATCCCTGGCAAATTCTACTTCCTGGGCCTGGGCAATACCACAGTCTACAGTAATAATTAAGTGAGCCCCTTGTTCTTTTAACCGCTTTAGCCCCTCTTTATTTAAGCCGTATCCTTGCTCTCTGGTGGGTATATAAGTAAGGCAGGAGATATTTTTTTGCCTAAAAAAGTCAGCCAAGAGGGCAGTAGCAGTGATACCATCAACATCATAATCGCCCCAGATAGCTATCCTTTTTTTTAGCTTGACTTTTCTGGCAATAAACTCAGCTGTTTTTAACAGTTCTGGCCATATTTCTAAGGGGGGTAAGTGTCTTAGACCTGGGCTTAAAAAAATCTCTAAATCTTTTTCTGTTTCAATACCACGATTAAAAAGCAAACGTCCCAGTAAAGGAGAGATATTAAGTGCTTTCCATCTTTTTTTTACTTCTTCAGGAATAGAATTGTTTTTTATTTTCCACTTCATGAATATTTATTTAGCCTTTGTATAACCCCTTTTCTTTCAGGTAATTTAAAAACTTTTTAGCTTCTGCAAATTCTGGGTTTAATTTTAATGCTTCTTTTAAATGCTCTACCACCTTTTCTATTTTATTTAAACCAAAATAGGCACGAGCAATATTGTAATGAAGGTGCTCATCATTTTTGGTCAATTCTAAGGCTCTGCTATAGTATTCTACGGCCTGGTCATACATATCCTGTTTTCTCAGATTAATACCAAATTCGTTAAATAGGTGTTTGTGCTCTTCTTCAAAAGCAGCATCCAGTTTTACCAGGCGTTTAAAGACATCATTGGCCTTTTCTTTCTCTCCTCTTTCCAGATAGGTTAAACCCAGGCCAAAATTGGCCCTAATGTTTTCTTCATCTACTTTAAGAGCATTTTTATATTCAAATTCAGCACTATAGGTTTCACCTCTTTTCCTGTGCCTTTCTGCTCGGGCAATGGTTTTGGTCAATTCGCGCATTTTGGGATATACTGTTTGAATGTAAAACTCAGGTTCAGGCGAAAATTTATCCAGGAACTCATCTTTGGGGATTTCTTTTTTGGGACCTGAAGGTACATAGTTTACATTTAAGGGTTGAATAGTAATTGTTCCATCTTCTTTTTCTTCTGCAAACCAGTAAGATTTTTGAATGGTTTTGCGCTGGGTAGTGCCTGTACCCACTTTCATCAAGGTCTGGGTGGAAAAAACCCCCTTAATTAATTCTTTTTTTTTGTTTTCCTGTTTGTTCATTCTTTTTTAAGCCTCACCTAATTCTTTTTTTATTTTTTTAAGTACTTGTACAGGGTCTTTGCTCCTGGTGATGGGTCTACCTATGACCAGAAAGTCTGATCCTTTTTGACTTGCTTCTTTAGGAGATAAAACCCTTTTTTGGTCATCGGAAGTTTTTTCCAGTCGAATTCCTGGAGTAACAAAAACTAAGTGGGGAAGGTGTTTTTTTAGAGTTTCCACTTCCCAGGGCGAGCAAACTATTCCGTCTATTTTCCAGGTATTTCCTTTTTGCGCCAAGTCTAAAACTACTTCTTCCAGGTTTCTTTTTTCTGGCCAAACCAAACTGTTTTTATCCAGGCTGGTTAAAAGGGTTACGCCCAGAAAGATACATGGAGGGTATATTTCTTTGGCCCTTAGGGCCTGAGTGACCATCTCCTTGCCTCCCAAAAGATGCAGGCTAAGCATATCTATTTTTAGAGTAAGTACGCTTTTGACTGCCCCTAAGACTGTGTTGGGTATATCAAAAAATTTTAAATCTAAAAATACCTTAAAACCCTGTTTTTTAACTTCCTGGATAAAAGCAGGACCAGCTGCAGAAAAGAGTTCCAGGCCTATCTTGACCCATTCCACTTCCTTTTTGGTTGTGGCTAGAAAATCCAGGGCCTTTTTAGGAGAGTCAAAATCCAGGGCAACTATAATTTTACTCATCTTTTATAATCTCTTCTATTAAATTTTCAGGCTGGTAACAAGGCTTTAGCTTTTCGGCAATAATAATGGACTTGAGTTGAGAATAAGCCTGTTCCAATTTGTCATTGATTATCCAATAGTCAAAAAAATGAGCCTCTTTTATTTCCTCTATAGCATTCTTTAGGCGCAGTTCGATGGTTTGAGGATCGTCGGTTTGCCTTTTTTGCAAACGATTTTTTAGTTCTTTTAAAGAGGGTGGAAAAATAAAGATGAATACTCCCTTTTTGAGGTTTGCTCTAACTTGTTTGGCTCCTTGCACATCAATGTCAAAGATAATGTCTTTTCCCTTTTGCAAGGATTCCAGCACCTGATTTTTAGGGGTTCCATAGTAGTGGGCATGTACTTTTGCCCATTCAGCAAAAAAAGCATTGTCCCGCAACTGGAGAAATTCTGTTTCTGAGACGAAAAAGTAATCCCTTCCGTGGACTTCGCCAGGCCGAGGCTTTCTGGTGGTATAGGAAATGGAAAATTCTAAACTGGGAAAGTCTCGTTTCAAAAGGGAAATAAGGGTAGATTTGCCTGCTCCTGAAGGAGCACTTAAAATTATAAGCAATCCTTTATTGGCCATTTATTTATTCTCCTTCCTGAATTCTCTGAACTAGAGTTTCCGTTTGAATGGCAGAAAGAATGACATGGTTGGAGTCAGTAACAATTATGGATCTGGTTTTACGCCCCTGAGTGGCATCTATGAGTTTAAAGTTGTCCTTGGCTTCTTCTTTTAATCTGCGCATGGGAGAAGAATTGGGGTTAAAAACTGCCACTATTCTGGATTTAACCACACTATTGCCAAAACCAATATTTACCAATTGATTTTTATTGGCCATTTTTACTCCAGATTTTGGGCTTGTTCTCTTATTTTTTCAAGAATTCCCTTAATTTCTACACTGCGTTTACTTACTTCTATATTCTGGGCCTTATTGGAGCAAGTATTAATTTCCCGAAAGCATTCTTGCAGATAAAAGTCTAATTTTCTGCCCACTTCTTCTTCTTTTTCCAGTTTTTCTATGGCCTGGAGATGGCTTTTTAATCTGGTTATTTCTTCACTTACATCTAAACGGTCAGCTAAAAGGGCCAGTTCGGTTAATAACCTGTCCTGCTGAGGTTGAGTATCCAGGTCTTTTAATAGTTCTTTTACTCTGTTTTGTAAATTGCAAAAGTGATTTTGAGTGTTTTCTTTAATAATTTCTTCAATATCTGCTAATAACCCTATCATTTGTTTTAAGTATTCAGTAATTTTTTGTTGTAAGTTTTGACCTTCTTCTTGCCTACTCTGATCCCAGAGGCTCAGGGTTTGTTTCAGGGAGTCTGTGAGGTCTTTTTGCAGTTCTGGCGATATTTCCTGCTCTTTATTTTTCCACAAATGAGGTAAAGATAAAAAGGTATTTATCTCAGGGACAAAGTTTACACCTTCACTTTGAGCCAGGCTTTTTAAGGTCTGGAGCATGGCCCTGGCTTGAGCGTGGTCAAAACTAAGGTTTAAAAGGTCTGGATTTTTAAAAACCAGACTTAAATAGACTTCAATTCGTCCTCTTTTGGCTACCTTTCTAATAATTTTCTCCCACTTAGGCTGTTCGGCTGTAAGAAAGTAGGGGGTTTTAAAGTTTATATCCAAAAATCTAGTATTAACGCTTTTTATTTCCCAAACCAGGGAATAATCTTCCTTTTCTAAAGAAAACTTTCCATACCCGGTCATACTTTTCATTTAGATGTACTCCTCATACTTTGGATTTGTTGTTGGTAGAGATTGCGAATAGCAGTTAAGTGATTTTTTATGGTTAAAGTGCGGTAATCAGGAAAGGTCCAGGGTAAATCCTGCCAGGTTTCCCTGGAATAAATGAGAGTGAGGTCGGCAAAGATTCCTTTGCCTAAGTAAATGCGATGGGTAAAGTTTTTACCTGTGGCTAATACCAACCGTTCAAAGGTGATTAGGCCTGGGTCCAGGTTAAAGATTCTTTTTTCTTCTCTTTGATACTGTTGTTCGAGGGAGTTGGTAAAAAGCTTTAGGTCAGGCAAGCTATCCAGGGGGACCAGGCTTTGAAAGGAAACTATTCTTCTATAAATGGGAGTGCCCAATTCTGCATCATAATAATGGGTTTGAGTAAAGGGTATGGGATCAGATAGATAATCTTCCTGTCCCCACTTTTGGCGCAGGAGTTCTAATAGTTCGGGCCAGAAAAGTTCCCACTTAGCACTTAAAATAGAGAGAAAAAATTTTCCTGGCAGAGGTTCTTTGGGAATGCTCATAAGGGTAAAACAAATAACTTATTGTCCTGAACTTGCCAAGGTCTTACTTGGATGAGTTTTTTGTTGGCCAGGGAAAGGGAAGTAGAAAAAAATACCTGTTGATAGTACTCACTGGTGCCTGAGTATTCATTTTCTTTTATGACCTGAAGAGAGGGTAGTTTAAGCAGTTTATGTAAAAAAAGTTGTTTTTTTTCTTCTACCAGGTCCCTTAACTTTTTGGCTCGTTCTTTTTTTATGGCAGGAGGTAGTTGCTGGGAAAAGGTGGCTGCAGGTGTATTGGGCCTGGGTGAATAGGGAAAAACATGAGCATAGCTTAAGGGAAGTCTTTTTACCAGGTTATAAGTTGCTAAAAAATCTTCTTCTTTTTCACCTGGAAATCCCACCAACAGGTCCAGACCCAGCCCAAAAACAGGCCAGATTGTTTTAATTTGTTCGATAAAACGCTCCAGATCTTCAGCCTTATAATGGCCCCTGCCCATAAGTTTTAGAATTTTATCACTTCCACTTTGCAAGGATATATGCAGGTGAGGGCAGATAAAGGGGCTTTCCCCTAGTACATCTAAAGCCCTTTGGTCCAGGTCCTTTGGCTCCAGAGAACTTATGCGCAGGCGAACCTTATGTTTTATAAAATCAAAGTGTTGCTTTAAAAAGAGAATTAACTCCCAGAAGTTTTTGACTTCAGTTAGGTCTCGTCCATATTGTCTTAAGTTTATTCCACTTAGAATAACTTCCTGAAAACCAGCCTCTACCAATCTTTTTAGTTCAGCTAAGATTTCCCGTGGATTTCTACTTCTAGACTTACCTCTGGTCAGAGGTACGATACAATAGGTACATCTGTGCGAACAGCCATCCTGTATCTTTAAAATGGCTCTGGCCCGAAAGTAATTGTTAATGGGTGGGAAAGAGAAGGGTTGTTTTTCTTGGGCAAAAAAACTCAGTTTTTGCTCCTGCGGGATAACTAGCTGCACTCCTTTCCACCTGCTTATTTTTTCTTTTAAGACTTGCGCAGCACAACCAGTAACCAGAATTTGAGTAGAAGGGGAAAGGTGTTTTAGTACTCCCTTGATTTGTTTTTTTAAGTCACTAATTGCCCTTTGGGTTACAGCACAACTATTAAAAATAACCAGTTCTGCTTCTTCTAAGGGGACAGGGGTTTTCCCCTGTTGTTGCAATAATTCATTGATTGCCTGGGTTTCATATTGATTGATTTTACAGCCCAGGGTTTTGATGTGAAAGGTTTTAAAATCCACCTTGAATAATACCTCCGCCAAGAACCTCTTCTTGAAAATAGACCACCAGGGTTTGCCCGGGAGAAGGCCTTTCTTCTGGTTCCAGGAATTCAAAGTAAAAATAACTTCCTTCTTGCTTTAAAAATCGGGTTCTTTTAGGTTTTTGCCTGTATCTGATTTGGACCCAAATCTCTTGAGGCCATTTTTCCAGGGGACAGAGAAAATTAAACTTACTGGCTATAACCCCTTGGGCCTGGAGTTCTTCTTTGGGTCCCACAAAAAGGGTATTGGAAGCTTTATCCTTATCCAGGACATAAAGAGGTACTTTATAGGCTATCCCTAGGCCCCGGCGCTGTCCTATGGTGTAGTTGAGCAACCCCTTGTGAGTACCCAGAAGGGTGCCGTCTAAAAGTTTGATAGGACCTGGTTCTCCCAGGCTTATATTTCTAGAAGTTAGAAACTGACGATAGTCTGCTGGGACAAAACAAATTTCATTACTCTCCTGGGCAGTCAAAATAAGAAGTTCTCTTTTTTTTATTTCTGCGTAAACCTGTTTTTTTTCCAGCCTGCCTAAAGGAAAAATCAGGTAGTTGAAATTTTTTCTAGGTACCAGGGCTAAAAAATAACTTTGATCTTTGGTCCTATCTTTTCCTCTGCTTAAGGGCGAAAGTCCCTTTTCTTGGAGGTTTACATAATGGCCTGAAGCCAATTTAGTACACCCCAAAGCTCTGGCCTTTTCCAGTAAAAGGCCAAATTTGATGCTGGGATTACACAATGAGCAGGGATTGGGAGTTAATCCCTGCTTAAAACTTTGAATAAAGGGTTGAATAACTTTTGTTTCAAATTCCTTTTTTAAATTCAAAATTTGCAGGGAAAAATCCATTTGCTTGGCTAAAGTGCGCAAGTGGTCTAATTGCTTTTTTTCTTGAGGAGAATCAAAAAAAAGACCGTGTATACCCATTACCTTATAGCCTGCTTCTTTTAATAAAAGCAGGCTATAAAGGCTGTCTATGCCACCGCTTAATAATACTCCTACCTGCATTTAGCTTAGAGGGGGAAGAGGAAGTTTGGGCAAAGCCTCTTCCAGTTTGGAAGCAAGAGCTAAAAGTTTTTCTTCACTTAACTTGGGGCCTATTATTTGTGCGCCTATGGGCAAATTGTCAGAGCTAAGCCCTATGGGTAAACTTAGGCCAGGAAGTCCAGCTAGATTTAGAGAAGTGGTATAAATGTCCATGAGATACATTTTTAAAGGGTCATTAATGGTGCTTCCCAGTTTAAAGGCAGGAGTAGGAGAGACTGGCGCCAGAATAAAATCACATTCTTTCCAGGCCTGAACAAAGTCTTCACTTAAGAGCCTTCTTACCTGGGCAGCTTTTTTGTAATAAGCGTCATAATAACCTGCAGACAGGACATAGGTGCCTAGCATGATTCTTCTTTGCACCTCATCTCCAAAACCTTGAGAGCGTGAAAGTTCATAGAGTTCCTTTAGGGTTTTGGCTTCTGCATTGCGTACTCCATACCTAACCCCATCAAAGCGGGCCAGGTTAGAAGAAGCTTCAGCCATAACCAGGATATAATAGGTAGCAATGGCGTATTGAGTGTGAGGCAAGGAAATTTCTTTGATTTCTCCGCCTAGGTTTTCAATTAACTTAATGGTGCTTTGAAAAACCTTTTCTACTTCAGGGTCTAATCCTTCTCCAAGGTATTCTTTGGGTAAACCAAAAGTAAATTTTGTTGCTGAAAGGGAAGTTATGCTTTGACTATATTTAGGTACAGGAGCATTTAAAGAAGTGGAGTCCTTGGGGTCATGGCCAGCGATTACTTCCAGAAGTAAAGCTGCATCTTGAACACTGCGGGTAAGTGGCCCGGCCTGGTCAAAAGAAGAGCCATAAGCTATCAGGCCATAACGGGAGACCCGTCCATAGGTTGGTTTTAAACCCACCAATCCACAAAAGGAAGCAGGCTGGCGAATGGATCCTCCTGTATCAGTGCCAATAGCTCCAAAACACTGTCTGGCTGCCACACTGGCTGCTGAACCTCCACTGGAGCCACCAGGTACTCTGCTCAAATCCCAGGGGTTTTTGGTGGGACCAAAGGCAGAATTTTCAGTGGAAGAGCCCATGGCAAATTCATCCATGTTTTGCTTGCCCAGAATAATGGCGCCAGCTGCTTTTAACTTCTCTACCACAAAGGCGTCATATACAGGCACAAAGTTTTCCAGAATTTTAGAGCCACAGGTAGTGCGCAAGTTTTTGGTGGTTAAGACATCTTTTATCCCTAAGGGTATCCCCCACAAAGGCTGATTGGGGTCAGGCCCTTGTCTATCCAATTGGCGGGCTTCTTCTAAAAGCTCCTCTTCTTCGCGCAGGGTGATAAAGGCGTTTATTTTAGGCTCTGTATTGGCAATGTGCTGTAAGCAAGTCTTGATGAGCTCTTCAACGCCTATTTCTTTTTTTTGTAGACTTTCTCTTATCTCTGTAAGGGTTTTATTTAAAATTTCCATTTTTTCTCCTTTAGATTATTTTAGGTACAATAAAGAATTCTCCATCTGTTTTAGGTGCATTTTTTAGTATTTCTTCTCTATCTAGATCTTTTTTAACTTCATCTTCTCTAAAAACATTTTTTAACTCTGCAGGAGAATAGAGGGGGTTAACCTCTTTTGTGTCTATTTCCTTTAATTTTTCCATATAATCTAAAATTGCTGAAAACTGTTTTTGATAAATTTCTACTTTTTCTTCTGGTAGTTTTAATCTAGCCAGAGTAGCTATTTGTTTTACTTCTTCTTTAGTTATTTTCATTACTTTTCTCCTCAAGAGTAGAATTTGTATCCTCTTCTGGAAGAGGAAGATTGTGTTTTTTATAATACTCTATTTTTTTTACTTTTCTGTTTTCTATTCTTTTCGCCCTGATGTTCTGGAGTAAATTTAAATCCGCAAGTTTATTTTCTCCTTGATAGAGACTGAAGAGAAAAAGATCTTCAGTGGCTTTTCCCTCTTCGTTCCAGGTAAGAGGAGCTATAGTCCAGTTAAAGTCCCTGGACTTATTACTAAGTAGCTCATTTACCTTATCTGCTGGGAGGTGGGGGTAAATGGGAAGGGAGGCAAAGAAACGTACAAAATCAAAACCTAATCCCACCCAGAAATCAGGCTCTCCTTGCACGCTTTCCTTAAGTAGCTGTTTAAGTTCACTTACTTCAAAACTGGGATTAGCAGACCACCAGGGGCTGGGATAAAAGGCTAAGGTTAAGTAAATTTTTTCTAAATCAGAAAGTTCATCTGGATTTGCCCATAAACTGGGGCCAAGGAAAAACAGACGTGGTTCGTTGTAAAAAAAGAAATAAGAAGCAATGGCTTTTACCCTGGAGAGATTGTCCGGGATAAAAACTGCTTCAAAATCTGGCTCTGGAAATGTTTCTAGCTTTTCTTCTTCTTGGTTTTTTTCTTCTACCTTTAAGAGTTGGGCGACCTTTTTCCCCCATTTAGGAGGTGCATCGGGTGGATAGCTAGTTAGTCCTCTTAATTCTCCGCCCTGTTGGTTTAATGCTTGATAAAAGACCTTGCTCATTCTTTGTCCATAGTTTTCTTCCGGGTATAAAATGGCAAAGTTGTTGATACCCAATTGTTCATGGGTCTGTTTAATTAAAATGCGTACCTGGTCTTCTGCACTGGGGAAAAATCGCCAGATTTCCTTTCCTTCTTTTTCAGAACTGGGAGAAAAGGTAAAAAAGAGTTTTTTCTCATAGAGTTTATTTTGCAGTACCCTGGCGATATTATCAGGAATAAGGGGGCCGCCTATGACTTTAGTCGAGGTTTGTAGAACTTGTTCAGGCCAGCTGGAATCCAGGGAATTAAAGATAATTAAATCTACTTTTTGCCCTTCTCCTAAAAGTTTCCATTGAGCTAAACTGGCTCCTTTTAAGATTTTCCAGCCAAAGCTGGCATAGGGACCTTCCAGGGGTAAAATCAGGGCTATTTTTTGTTCTGGAATACCCAGGGAATTTTCTTTTTCAGCAAAGAGATTTTGAAAAAGAGGAGAGCTAAAATTGGCTTTTTTCAGGAGAACCTTTAGTTTACTCCAGTAAAAGCTCCAGTCTGTGCTTTCTCTTTGGGCAAGGTTAAAAAAATAGACAAAGGTAATAATGTTTTGGGGAAATTTTTCTTCATTCCAGATTTTTGCTTTTAGACTTTCCAGGCTTTTCCCATCCTTATTGGCTAAGTAGTAATAGAAATCTTCTTCCAAAGTTTTTTTCTCTTCAATAGTTAAAGAATTATATACTTCTTCCAGAATGCTATAGGCATCTGCCAGGTCTTTTTCTGGTAGTTCCTGGAGAAGAAAAAAGCCCATTTCTCTTTTTAAAGAAAACGGAAGGTCTGAATCCAGACCCAGCCTTAATAAATATTCTTTAAACTCATCTATTCCCTGGGTCTCTTTTAGACTGAGGGCCAGGATTTTTTGATTTTCCCAGTCTTTTTTTTCTTCTGGATTGAGAGTAAATAATTGAAGCAGGCTATCTTGAGCTAACGGAAAATCTTTTACTTCCAGACTACTTTTAGCCAATCTTTTTAAAAATAGAGTTTTGCTTTGTAAGTCCAGGTTGGGAGTAGCGAGAAGTTTTTGATAGAGGACTTTGCTCTTAAGCCATTTTTCCTCTTTGTAAGCCTGGTCAGCTTCTTTTACTGGGTTTTTAGGTGTAGTAAGGTAAATATTTTTAGTACAACTGCTAAGTAAGATTAGCAAAAAAACAAGATAAGGTATTTTTTTTAACATTGTTTTACCTTCTTGATAGAAAATTAAAAGGGCCTGGAAATTAATTCCAGACCCTGGTTATAGGGAGGGGGAGGGAGTACTGTCAAGTAAAGGTTATTTTACTTCTGTATAATCTGCATCTACTACGTCATCATCGTCTTTGGGTTTATTGCTGGCATCTGCCCCAGCAGAAGCGTCAGCTCCAGGATTGGCTCCAGCTGTCTTCTGGGCATAGAGCTTTTCAGCCAGTTTGTGAGAAGCTTGCGCTAACTCTTCAGAAGCTTTTTTGATAGCCTCAGCATCATCTTGGTTCATTACTTTCTTTAATTCTTCAATCTTGTTTTCAATCTCACTCTTTAAGACTGGCTCTACCTTATCTCCTAAATCACGGAGGGATTTTTCCGTAGTGTAAATAAGGGTGTCAGCCTGGTTTCTAGCTTCAATAAGAGCTTGTTTTTTCTTATCTTCTTCTGCATGAGCTTCTGCTTCTTTGATGAGTTTTTGTA
This sequence comes from Desulfonauticus sp. 38_4375, assembly GCA_001507915.1. Classification (GTDB taxonomy): domain Bacteria; phylum Desulfobacterota; class Desulfovibrionia; order Desulfovibrionales; family Desulfonatronovibrionaceae; genus Desulfonauticus. The sequence goes on from LGER01000038.1 coordinate 12,660, forward strand.
TCTCATCTTCAGAAAGCCCACTGGACGGAGTGATTCTAATGGATTGTTCCTTTCCAGTACCTAAGTCCTTGGCGGAAACGTTTACAATACCATTGGCATCAATATCAAAGGTTACTTCGATTTGAGGTACTCCTCTAGGTGCAGGGGGAATACCGGTAAGTTCAAAACGACCCAGGGACATATTGTCTGCAGCCATGGGCCTTTCACCCTGCAGGACATGAATGGTTACAGAAGTCTGGTTGTCTGCAGCTGTGGTAAAGACCTGACTCTTTTTGGTAGGAATGGTGGTGTTTCTTTCTATGAGCTTGGTAAACACGCCACCTAAGGTCTCAATGCCCAAAGAAAGAGGTGTTACATCCAGGAGCAAGACGTCTTTTACATCTCCAGCCAAGATACCACCCTGAATGGCTGCACCCATGGCTACCACTTCGTCTGGGTTTACTCCCTTGTGTGGTTCTTTGCCAAAGAATTCAGCAACTTTCTTCTGGACCAGGGGCATACGGGTCATTCCACCCACCAGAATTACTTCATCAATATCAGAAGCCTTAAGTCCTGCATCAGCCAAGGCCTTTTTACAGGGTTCAATGCTTCTTTCTACCAGGTCTTCGACTAATTTTTCCAGCTTGGCGCGAGTGAGTTTGATATTTAAGTGTTTGGGGCCAGTTTGGTCTGCAGTAATAAAGGGCAAGTTGATGTCAGTCTCTAGGGAAGAAGAAAGTTCTTTTTTGGCCTTTTCTGCAGCTTCTTTTAAGCGCTGTAAGGCCATGGTGTCCTTGGAGAGGTCAATACCATTTTCTTTTTTAAACTCATCGACGAGATAATTGATAATTCTCTGGTCAAAGTCCTCGCCACCCAAGAAGGTATCTCCATTGGTGGACCTAACTTCTACCACTCCATCGCCTACTTCCAGGATAGAGATGTCAAAGGTACCGCCACCCAAGTCATATACAGCAATCTTTTCATTTTTCTTTTTATCCATGCCATAGGCCAGAGAAGCAGCCGTAGGCTCGTTGATGATTCTTTTTACTTCCAGGCCTGCAATTCTTCCCGCGTCTTTGGTGGCCTGACGTTGACTGTCATTAAAATAGGCAGGCACTGTAATAACTGCTTCTGTAATCTTTTCTCCTAAGAATTCTTCAGCATCTTTTTTCAATTTTTGCAAAATCATTGCTGAGATTTCAGGAGGACTGTACTTTTTATCGCCAATCTGGACGTAAGCATCTCCATTGGGGCCAGGAACTATTTTATAAGGACAACGTTCTTTCCACTTTTGGATTAGAGGATCGTCATATTTGCGTCCCATTAATCTTTTTATTGCATAGATAGTCCTTTCAGGGTTGGTGATGGCCTGACGCTTGGCAATTTCTCCAATGAGTCTTTCCTTATCAGTAAAGGCAACTACTGAAGGAGTGGTTCTACCACCTTCTGGATTGGTGATACACTTAGGATCTTTTCCTTCCATGTAGTAAACACAGCTGTTAGTGGTTCCTAAGTCTATGCCGATGATTTTTCCCATTTCTAAAGCCTCCTCATTTATTTGAAACTAATTATTTTTTCACTAGACAAAAACTAAGTCTTTTTTCCTTTTTGTAAAGAGCGTTATTCTGTTTTTTCCTCTTTCGGTGCACACTTTTTGCTAACAATAACCTTTGCTGGTCTGAGCAAGCGTTCGTGCAGTTTATAACCTCTTTGATACATCTGGGCTACACAGCCTTCTTCCATGTCTTCCCTTTCTTCCTGGGCCATGGCTTCGTGAATGCTGGGATCAAACTTTTCTCCCACCTCACCTACAGGTACCAGGCCGTGTTTTTTCAGGATATCCCTGAAAATTTTCAGGGTCATCTCCACTCCCTGGTGGAGCCCAGCACATTCTTTTTGGTTTTGACTGTGGGTAAGAGCTAATTCCAGGTTGTCTAAAACCGGTAAGAGCTCTTCTAAAAAGGCAGAAGTAGCAAATTTGCAAAATTCTTCTTTTTCTCTTTGCAAGCGTTTTTTTAAGTTTTCAGCTTCTGCCAGAGTTCTTAAAACTTTTTCTTCCTTTTCTTTTAATTGTTCACATTCCGGGCAGATTTTTTCTTTGAATTCTTGGAGAGTAAGTTTTTCTTCGCTTGAAGTTTGGGTATTGGTTTCTTTTTTTTCAGAAGCTTGAGCGGAATGTTCAGAAGATTTTTCCTTTACTTTGCTTTTTTTTTCTTTTTCGTCCTTCATTTTCCCTCCACACCTTCTAGTTAGTAAAATTCTTGAAATATTTTGGTAAGCACTTTGGAAATTAAGTCAACACGTGGAATTATATAGGTATAATCCATATGCATAGGCCCGATGACGCTAACTACTCCCTGAGTCCCTTCCTTGAAAGCATAAGGAGAAGAGATGACTGAATAGTCTCCTAAATTTTCTAGATCTTCTGAACCAATTAAAATATTTAGACCTTCTTCTATGGTTTTATCCAAAATTTCCAGTAATCTGGATTTTTCTTCTAAAAAGTGGAAAAGTTCTTTCATGGTATTAATATTTTTCATCTGGTCTTTACTTAAAATATGGGTAGTGCCTTCTACATAAAGTTGACGGTTAGAATCTTCAAAGGCTTCTTTGGCCACTTTCATTGCCTGTTGGTAAAGATTTTCAAATTTTGCCTGAGCGCTTTTCATTTCTTCTATAATTTTTTGCCGAACTATATATAGAGGAAGTCCTTTAAACTTTTCATTTAAAAAATTGCTAAACTTGATTAAATCTTCTTTAGTGATGTCTTTATTTACTTTGATAAGTTTATTTTGAATGAGGTTTTCTTCCAGAATTAAAATGGAGAGAACCAGACCAGGTTTGATGTACATAAATTCTATGCTTTTCCAGTGAGAAAGTTTTTTTTGTGGCGAAAGTACCAGACTTACTTGCCTGGAGACAGAAGAGAGTATCTTACTGGCACTGCTTAGGGTTTTTTCCAGGTCTGGCATGTTTTGGCGTAAGGTTAAAATTATTTGGTCTTTTTCCTCAGAAGTGAGCGGAGCAGGTGCATATACTTTGCTTAGATAAAATTTTAAGCCTTTAGCAGTGGGGATTCTTCCAGCTGAAGTATGAGGCTGATGAAGATAACCCTTTTCTGTAAGGTCAGCCATGATATTGCGGATGGAAGCAGAGCTTAATCCCAGGCGGGATTTTTTGGAGACAATACGCGAGCCCACAGGCTGACCTGTTTGTAAGAATATTCCTATCAGAGTGGCTAAAACTTGAATTTCTCGTTGGTTAAGCATAATTTTTTTGATTACCACAGATATAAAACAGATTTAAGTGTTTTAGTGGTAATTATGGAGTGTTGGAGTGTCAAGATTTGGAAAGATTTAGCCTTCTAAATGAAAGGAGAAAAGGTATTCTCTTAAGGCTTGAATCCAGGGTCTGGGAGTTATGCCCGTTAGTTGGGTAAACTTTCGAGTGCTTAGGACTGAAAAGGAAGGGCGCAAAGCCCTTTGGGGATACTCCTTGGAAGTGATGGGAATTACTTTGCAGGGCAGTCCAGCACAACTTATGGCTTCTTGAGCCAGTTCGCACCAGGAGGCTTGCCCTGAATTTACCAGATGGAAAATACCTGTACCTTGTTTTTCCAGCAGGTTTAAAGTATAGATAGCCAGATCTTTGGTATAGGTGGGGGAGCCTATCTGGTCGTGGACCACTTTTAAACTTTCCCTTTCTCTGGCTAGCCTTAAAATTTTACTCACAAAATTTTCCTTGTCTTCTCCAAAGAGCCAGGCTGTTCTAATGATAAGAAAATTTTGCTTAAGTATGTCAGTAATGGCCCTTTCCCCTTCAAGTTTGGTTTGTCCATAGACACTTAAGGGATGGGGTTTATCTTCTGGCTCATAGGGAAGGGTATGTTTGCCATTAAAGACAAAGTCTGTGCTGTAATGAATGAAATAGAGATTTTTTTTACTGGCCACTTGAGCGAGGATTTTGGGGAGATTGCGGTTTAGTAATCTGGCTTGTTCTTTCTCTTCTTCTGCCAGGTCCACCTGGGTATAGGCAACAGTATTAAAGATGTGCGAGATAGAATGTTCCTGGACATAAGAGCTTACAGCTTCTTCAGAAAAGATATCCAGCTCTCCCCGAAAAGGAGCTTTTACTTCCCATCCCCTTTCCTGGAGAACTTGGCTTAACTTTTGTCCTAAAAGGCCTGTTTTACCGCCCAAAACCAGGGCTCTTTTATCTTTTGGCATACCATTTCCGCATAAATTCTAAGTATTCTCCACTGAGGATACTTTCTATCCAGGACAAGTTTTGTGTGTACCAGGTTAGAGTCTTCTCCAATCCTTGCTCAAAAGTCAAGCTGGGGTAAAAGCCAAGTTCTTTAGAAGCCAGGCTAAAATCCATGGCATAGCGAAAATCGTGCCCTGGTCGGTCCTGGACAAACTTGATTAAAGTGTGGGGCTTGCCCAAAAAATCAAGGATGGCCTTGACCACTTCTAGATTGGTTTTTTCTGCCTGACCGCCAAAGTTGTAAACCTTTCCAGGTTTTCCTTTACTTAAGGCCAGATCTATCCCCCGACAGTGGTCTTCCACAAAAATCCAGTCCCGAATGTTTTCTCCTTTGCCGTAAACTGGAATGGGTTCGTTTTTAGAAGCCTTTAAAAAGGTAAGGGGAATAAGTTTTTCCGGGAATTGATAGGGACCATAATTGTTGGAGCAGCGCGTAATAACCACTGGAAAGTTATAAGTTTTGTAATAGCTTCGGCAAATCAAGTCAGCTGAAGCCTTGGAGGCAGAATAGGGACTATTGGGAGCTAGAGGGGTATTTTCAGTAAACTTGCCTTCTTTGCCCAGAGAGCCATAAACTTCATCAGTAGAAATATGAATGAATTTTTTGATTCCTTTTTTTCTGGCACACTCCAAAAGATTTTGAGTCCCCAGGACATTGGTGGTAATAAAAGGGTAGGGATTATCAATGGACCTATCCACATGCGATTCAGCAGCAAAATTGATTATATACTCTATGTCGTACTTGTGAAGTATTTCTGTTACCAGCTTTTCCTCTTCTATACCGCCACGGATAAATACATAATTTTTTCCTGCTTTTTTTTCCAGCTCACTTAGATTTTTTAAATTTCCAGCATAGGTCAGTTTGTCCAGATTAACCACAAACAGGTTTTCATATTTTGCAAAAAGATAGTATAAAAAATTACTGCCAATAAATCCTGCTCCACCCGTTACCAAGATTTTCACTACTAACTCCCTGAAATAAATGTAAATATTTTATAAGCTAAGCAAAAAAAACGTTTAAAGCAAGAAAAATTTTCTTTACCTCAGAGAAAAATTTGAGTTACTAGGGTAAGAAAAAACAAGGGAGGTCCTATGACTTTAGAAGTAAGTGCACTCACTCCTCAGATTAAAGAAATTTTAGGCTCTATGGCTGAGGAGATAAGTCCTTGGTTTTTTGCCAATATGCATCCCTATTATTTTCGCTTTCACCCTGAAGAAGAGATAAAAAAACATATTTTGGCCATTATTTCCGGCCGACTCACTACGGATAAGGGTATTATTTCTTTAGAGAGCCCCTGTGGGACCAGATTTACCTTTATTACTCCTGGAGAAAATAAAAGTGCTTTAATAAAAATTTTAGAAGATTTTAAGGAAAAAAAGATTCAGACGGTCAGGATGTATACTTCTTTGGATGGAAGTATCTGTCTTAGTACTTTTCAAACCTATAAACAAGTAGAAGATTTAGAAATAAAAGAAGAGCTAAACCTTGAACTGGACAATTTTTTTAAAGAGAAGATTATCAAGCCTGAAGAGAAAGAAGAGTTTTCTTCTTTTATTTCCTGTGCCAATAGTGAATACTTGACCAGGCTGGAAAGAGGAAGGGTTGCCAGGCACTTTAAAATATTAAAAAGTTTAAGAGGAAAAGAAGAGGTATATTTAAATATAGAGCCGGAAGTATATGCTGAAGAAAGCCGTATAACTATTGCCATGAACAACCCGCCTAGCTATGGTCTGCTTTTAGAGATTATAAAAATATTTTTTAGGCATACTTTAAATATAAACAGGCTTTACCTGGATACTTTTTACAATAGAGAAAAAGATATTACCTCTTTGATTATAAGCTGCTACTTAAAATGTACGGCTAAAGAGCTAGAAAAGGATAGTTGCCTGTTAAATCTACAAGAGGATTTGAGTTTGGTAAAATGGTTTTTCCCTGATGAACTGGAATGGTTTGCTCAGGAAAAAAACTTTTCTGTAAAAAAGGTTTTTCTTTTACAGGCCAGTAGTGAATTTGCCCATCAATATCTTTTGAAAATAGACCCCTATGCCTATACTCAGGCCAGAATAAAGGCCAAGCTGATAGCCTATCCAGAAATTACAGAAGAGCTTGTAGATTATTTTTATGCTCGTTTTTCTCCTCAAGAAGAATCCAGAGAAGACTTAATGGCCGTAAGAGAGCTGAATCTAAAAAAGAGCTTGGCTGAACTTACTGATGAAATTGCCAAGAATGTTTTTGAAAGCATTTTACTTTTTTATAAGAATATTTTGCGTACCAATTATTTTTTTGAAAACCTTTTTGGGCTTAGTTTTCGTTTGGACCCAAAGGTTTTTGCTTCTTTTATTAAAGATGAAGAAATCCCCTTTGGTATTTATTATTTTTATGGAAGGTTTTTTATTGGTTTTCACATTCGTTATAGAGATATGGCCAGAGGTGGAGTAAGGGTAGTGCGTACCAAAAACCTGGAACACTACAAAATGGAGCTACATCGGGTATTTGATGAAGCGAGAGGGCTGGCTTTGGCCCAGCAATATAAAAATAAAGATATTCCTGAGGGTGGTTCCAAGGCAGTTATTTTACTTCATCCTTTAGGGGATATAGATTTGGCGGTAAAAGCCATGGCTGATTCTCTTTTGGATCTTATTGTTTCCAGTAAAGACTCTCCCTGCAAAGAAAATATTGTTGATTATCTAAAAAGACATGAACTTATTTACTTGGGTCCGGATGAAAATATATCTCCTAAACACATCAACTGGATTGTTCAAAGAGCCAGGGAAAAGGGATATTCCTGGCCCCAGGCCATTATGAGCTCTAAGCCTGTAGCTGGCATAAACCACAAGCAGTATGGAGTTACCAGCCTGGGCGTGGTGGTGTATATGGAAGAGGTTTTAAAGTTTCTGGGCCTTAATCCTTATGAACAGGAGTTTAGTGTAAAACTTACAGGTGGTCCTGCTGGAGATGTAGCAGGTAATGCCTTGAAGTTGATTATCCAGAAGTATGGCAGCAAGGCCAGGATATTGTCTTTAAGTGATGGGCATGGTTGTCTTTATGACCCATCTGGCCTGGATCATGAAGAGTTACTTCGTCTGGTAAAGGAAGAAAAACCTACCTCTGAGTTTTCTCCTGCTAGGCTTAAGTCTAAAGAGGCCTTTTTGGTCAAAGCAGATACTCCAGAAGGCGTAAAAATCCGTAATGAACTACATAATAAAGTAGTGGCAGATGTATTTTTACCCTGTGGAGGCAGGCCTGATACCATTAACCTTAAGAACTGGGCAAAATTTTTGACTCCTGAAGGTAAACCTTCAGCCCAGGCCATTATAGAAGGAGCCAACTTGTTTATTTCTCCAGAAGCCAGGGAGAAATTACAGGAAAAGGGCGTATTAATCATTCACGGCTCTTCAGCCAATAAAGCTGGGGTTATTTCTTCTTCCTATGAAATTTTGGCGGGATTGATTTTAAATGAGCAGGAATTTTTGGAATTAAAGGAGGAGTATATAAAAGAAGTATTAGAGATTTTGGAAAAAAGGGCCAGAGATGAAGCCAGGCTTCTTTTGTGGGAATACAAGTTGCGAAGTAAAAAGGAATTTTTAACTAAAATAAGTCTGGAAGTTTCCAGAGAGATAAATGAATTAAGTGATATTATTTCCTCTCTGTTAACCGAGAAGGTGGGAGATTTGAGTGCAGATGACCTGTTGCAGGAACAGGTTTTGGAATATTGTCCTTTTGTCCTGGTATCCAGGTATAAAAAAAGGATTTTAGCCGATACGCCTGCCAGATATAGGTTTTCCTTGTTAGGCTCTTATTTAGCTTCAAAATTGGTTTACAAAGAGGGATTATTCTGGGCTAAAAGAATAAAAGAATTAGAGGACCTTTATGGTTTCTTACGCCTTTACTTGCAAAAGAATAAGAAAATCAAAAACTATGTTCAAGAATTGGCCAATCCAGAAGTACGGGAGATTGTAGAACAAATGGGCAGTAATTATTTGGCCTTAAAAGAATTTTTACATTGATAAAAAATTTTCACCAGGGTAATTGAGAGGAAAAATCATCTTGACTACCCTGGTGAGTGAAGATAATTTCTTTTGAATCAGGGCGGTTAACTC
>LGER01000107.1 GCA_001507915.1 Desulfonauticus sp. 38_4375
TCAGCAAAGGTTGATGTGCCCAAGAGGTATATTGGGTGGAGAGCGTATGTGATTGTTGTCAGGGATTAAAGGAATTTTGTCCCAAAACCATTTTTTAGGAAAAACTCTTGTATAGATGTGGTTCCAGTTTTGGGGAGACCCACATGTAAGATAAGCTTCATCTTACCACCTATCCTGTGATTATTTATCCACTAAGGACTTGTAAACCTTTTCATACTCAAACGCCTCCTCTTCAATTCGTGGAGGTCTAATGATGTTCTCCCGTATCCTGTTTAGTATTTCGGGATTATTTGCGATCCTCTCAAGCACGTTTGCCAAGCTATCTGGATCCCCGATGTTGAAATTGAAGCCGTTCACACCATCTTTTACAAGTTCAGCAGCACCTCCAACGTTAGTTGCTATCACTGGAACTCTATAAGCCAAGGCGGTTAAAACAGTTAAGGGTGAATTTTCCCACCATATTGATGGCTGGATTATACAGTCTGCTTCACTCATAATTTCGTTAAGTTCCTCATCTTTATATTCTCCAAGGAATTCCACTATTTCGTCATCACCAACCAGCTCCTTTAACTTCTGGTAGTAATCTTCTGCATGGAAATAGTTACCCCAAATTTTCAGTTTGATATTTCTCGTGTCTACTTTTTTCAAAGCCTCGATAGCAACATGAACGCCTTTATGCGGGAGTACTGTACCTATATAACCTATTACTACCTGTCTGTTTGTTTTATTTTTTCTAATATATTTTATACTTGAGTAATCTATGCCATGTCTGACTACTCGGATTTCTTTACTGAATTCTTTTTCAAAAACACCAGCAAGAAAACGGGTTGGAGATGCAATGACATCAGCACCACTAATTATCTCACTTGCATCTTTAAACCTTTGTTTAATCCTTTCCTCCCACGTTTTCCCATAGCATTTTGAAACGCAGTTCTCGCCGCCATTGGGACTTAAACAGAGTTCTCCGTTTGCGGCGACACCTATGCCACTTGGACATATCAGCCAGAAGTCTGTAAGGGTCAAAACCGCGGGTAAACCAAGGTTTTTTGCGAACTTAAAAACTGCTCCCACTCTCATCGGATGACCTATGTGGAGCACATCATAATCCGTGTCTAAGATAGAGTCGAGAACTTCTCCCATCGCCCCGTCAAATATTCTAAAACTGACATCCTCAGGGATAACTTTATGCCTTATAGATATAACCGGAATACCTTGGAAAATGTATCTTTTCACAAGGAACTCGCCAATAGCCTCGCTGAAACCCTCTGTCTCCGTTATACCGTACGTTAAAACCTGAACTTTGTGCCCCATTCGTTGCATTTGCTTACTGAGATTTAGAATGAATCGCTCAGTACCCGTATAGTGTTTAGGAAAGAACTGGTGCACAGCATAGAGAACTTTCATACACCTTCACCCAAATATCTTTTTATTTCCTCAATTTCTGGACCATTTCCAAATGCATTTGCTATGAGCGAGCCTGCAATTGTTGAAAAAGCTTTGTATATTGCACTTTCAACCTCTTCTAAACTACTTGGAGTATAATACTCTAAAAATTCATGTAGAAGATTTAGATGATGCTCGAAAGCCATTAAGACTTTCTCAATAATTTCGTTATTCACATTTGTCGGTTTGTTTAATTTAACCAGTATCTGGAAGAATTCTGCTAAAGGTCCATCCGTATAGTTATTTGCTTGATTAAGATTCTTACGACCTAAAATTTTTATGTATTCTATAAATTTACGAGGTTCTTCTACACCCAAACTCCTTATATTTTTAACAGAGCTGTTCAGCGAAGAATAAACTATACTCAACGCTTGGAGCAACGGTAACATTTCTATTTTTTGTGTGTCTGATCCAAGAATTTTTGCCAGTATTTCGTTATCCACATAACTTCTCTTTAAATAATACAAGGGATGCCTATTGTGAGAATGTATTACACCCTCCCTAGCCAAAAAGGCAATGCTATAACCGTTTTTTGTCAGTCTAAATCCTAAATCTAAGTCCTCTGCATACTTTAAAGTTTCATTAAATTTAAACTTCATGAATGGTACTTTTTTAATGAGGAAACACACAGAGTCCAATTGACACATCATTCTCTTTTCAATTGGTGACAAACTGTTAATGTGTGAATGCTTTAGTATTTTATCCTCATCTAATTTTAGCGTTCTATAATGGTTCCATAAACTTGCACAAGCGTAAAGATCGGCATCAGCCCTAGGAATTTGTCTACAAGTTACAACCACTGTACCACTTTCTTTAATTGTTTTGATCATAAAATAGATCAATCGCTCTCCAATGGGTATAGCGTCTTGGACCGTGAACATTAGATATTCTCCCGTTGCTTTCTCTGCTCCAAAGTTCCTAACCTTTGAATGGCTAAATTCTTCAG
>LGER01000002.1 GCA_001507915.1 Desulfonauticus sp. 38_4375
TAAAAAAGCCTTATTTATTGGATTAAATAAAAAGGGTCTGGATAAGCGATATACTAACCTCAGGTTTATTTTGCAAAAGTTATTTAATAATTAAAGTTGAGGGTAAAATATGAAAAATATTTTTCTATTTTTATTAATGTACTTTGTTTTTATTGGTAATAGTTTAGCTTTTGAAATATATAATTTAAGTATTGACAATTTAAATGGAAATATAAATTTAGATTTTCAGATTAATTTAAATGAACAGGATATTTTAAATAAATATGTAGATTTGGGAGATAGTATTTTTATTGATATTAAAGTTGAAGTAGTTAAAAGTAAAATATTATTTTTTGATTCAAAAATTTCAGAAAAAAAAGTAAATATAGTTATAAAAAAAGACATGATAAAAAATGAATATGTTTTAAAAAAAGATGGAATAAAAAGAAATTATTCTAATTTTACTACTTTAGTTAATTCAATTAAAGTTTTTAAACTAAGTCTAGGTCCCTGGTATAAAATAGATAAAGGGTTTACCTACAAAGTAATAGTGGAAACAGAAATAACCGCTAGAAAAATACCTAACTGGTTAAAAAAGATTTTATTTTTCTGGAATTTTAATTTAAGTGGTCCTTATTACTATGAAATGGAAATTAATTATTAATCTATGTTAAAAAAGATAGAAGTAAATCCTAAAGATACTAAAGAAAGAAAGCGAAGACAGAGGGAGTTATTTGCTGCTGTTGGAGGTGTTTTTTTAATTCTAGGTCTTACCTGGGTAGAATTAAAGTTTTTTGGAGTAAACTCCTATCTTTTCTTAGCTCTGTTTAATCTTAATTTAATTTTACTGTTAGTAGTACTTTTTTTAGTTATTCGTAATGTATTTAGATTACTTATAGAAAGACGAAGAAAGGTTTTAGGTTCTAAACTAAGAACCAGGTTAGTTCTAGTCTTTTTTTCTCTTTCTGTTATTCCTACCCTGCTAATGTTTTTTATTGCTGTGCGTTTGGTGCAAACTTCTGTAGATTTCTGGTTTCAAACCCAAATAGAGACCTCTTTAGATAAATCTTTAGAAGTAGCCCAGACTTTTTATAGTTCTTCTCAAAAAAGATTACAAAAAATTGCCGGCTTACTTGTAGATCAAATACGGGAACAAGAATTTTTATGGGGCGGTAAAGGAATGGACCGCTTTTTAGTATTAAAGCAAAAAGAATATGGATTGAGTTTGGTTGGGGTGCTTACTCCTCAAGGAAGAGAGCAAAATTGGCATGCTAACGCATCCTGGGATAAGTTTTGGCCTAAAATCAAAGCAGAAGTATTTGAGCGAAAAAAGGATTTAGAACCTACTTATTTTACAGCCATTTATCCTGCTGAAGATGGGGATTTGATGGTGGGTATCTGGCCTGTAGATAAGGGTAAAACAGGATATTTAGTGGTAGGCGAGACCCTGGAGCAGGGTTTGTGGTTAAAACTAGACTATATAGCCAAGGGTTTGGAAGAATATAAGAATTTAAAGAGCCTAAAGCAGCCCATTAAGGCTGGTCTTTATACTACTTTGGGGATTATGACTCTGGTGATTATTTTTGGCTCTACCTGGTTTGGTTTTAAGCTTTCCAGAGAGATTTCAGCGCCTGTTCAGGCTCTGGCCATTGGTACTCAACGCATAGCTAGGGGGGACCTGGATGTCTTTTTAGAGGACAGTGCAGATGATGAACTTGGCTTATTGGTGCGTTCCTTTAACTCCATGGCCAGGGATTTGCGTAAAAGCCAGGAAAATCTCAATGAAGTGAACAGGCGTTTGGCTCAAAAAAATTTAGAACTGGCTAGTCAAAATAGTTATATTCAGGCAGTTTTAAATAATATTACCGCAGGGGTAATTTCTTTAAATTCAAGAGGAGAAATTAGTACAGTAAATAAAGCTGCAGAAAATATTTTAGACCTATCCAAGGAGCAGGTTATAGGCAAAAGACCCTGGGAATTGTTAAGTGCTGATTATAGAGAGTTGTTTTCTGAAGTCTGGGAGCAATTGAACAATTTCCCTTCTTCTCAATGGCAAAGACAGATGGATCTGGAAATAAATAATAGAGTTGTTAAACTTCTGGTTAGTGCAGTTAAGTTAAAAGAAGTTGGGGAAATGGGTGGTATTGTGGTTGTGTTTGAAGATATTTCTGAACTGGAAAAGATGCAAAGGCTTGCTGCCTGGAAAGAAGTTGCCAGAAGAATTGCCCATGAGATTAAAAATCCCCTTACTCCTATTAAACTTTCTGCCCAGAGGTTGCAGAAGAAATTTTTAACTCAAATAGAAGATAAGGCCTTTTATGAGTGTACCAGCTTGATTATTCGGCAGGTAGATCACTTACAGGAACTGGTTAAAGACTTTTCCAGTTTTGCGAAGCTTCCAGAAGTAAATTTACGCAAAGACTATCTCGTTCCCTTGCTGGAAGAAATTCTGGAAGACTTTAAAAATACTTATAGAGATATAAATTGGGAATTTTCTTGTAAAACAGAAATTCCTCCTTTTAGGTTTGATAGAGAAGCCCTTAAAAGGGTATTTATAAATATTTATTTAAATGCTGTAGAAGCTTTAAGTGAAAGCAAAGAAAAGATGATTAGTACAGAAGTCTTTTTTGAACAGGCCCTGGATAAGGTGTTCATAGAAATAAAGGATACAGGTCCTGGCATGTCTGTGGAAGAAAGAAGTAGAATTTTTGAACCTTATTTTTCCAAGAAAAAAGGTGGTACAGGCTTGGGACTGGCTATTGTAAAGACAATTATTAATGACCATCATGGTTATATAAGGGTCAGAGAAAATACTCCTAAGGGAAGTATTTTTGTCCTAGAGCTTCCTGTATAGTGAGGAAAAGATGTATAGGATATTGATTATAGATGATGAAGAAGACATTCGCTTTTCTCTAAGAGGTATTTTAGAAGACGAAGGATATGAAGTTCTGGAGGCAGAAAGTGGCGAAGAAGGGTTAACCAAATTAAAAGATTGTGATTTTGTTTTTTTGGATATCTGGTTGCCGGGTAAAGATGGCCTGGAGATTTTACAGGAGATTTTAAAGTTTAATTCAGACTTACCTGTGGTAATGATTTCTGGACATGGAACCATTGAAACAGCAGTAAAAGCCATAAAGCTGGGTGCTTATGATTTTATTGAAAAGCCTTTATCTCTGGAAAAGGTGCTTTTGGTCGTGCAAAAGGGGCTGGAGATAGGGAGGCTTAGAAAGGAAAATAGGGAACTAAGGGCTAAAATCAGTGCTTCCAGGGTCCAGGAAATTACTGGAAAATCCCCTAAAATTCGTCAACTCAAAAAATTGATTGCCCAGGTAGCCCCTACTGATACCTGGGTTTTGATTACTGGTGAGAATGGCACAGGAAAAGAGATCGTGGCCAGGTCCATTCATAATCAAAGTAAAAGAGCCAATTATCCTTTGATAGCGGTCAATTGTGCAGCTATTCCAGAAGAACTCATAGAATCAGAACTTTTTGGACACGAAAAAGGTGCCTTTACCGGTGCTTTAGAAGCTAAGAAAGGTAAGTTTGAACTGGCGCACAAAGGAACTTTGTTTTTAGATGAAATAGGAGATATGAGCCTTAAGACCCAGGCCAAAATCTTACGCATTTTACAGGAACAGTGTTTTGAAAGAGTGGGAGGGAGTAAGACCATTCAAGTGGATGTCAGGGTTATTGCTGCTACCAACAAAGATCTGGAAGAAGAAATAAAAAAGGGGAATTTTAGGCAGGATTTATATTTTCGCTTAAAGGTGTTTCCCCTGGAAGTTCCTCCTTTACGAGAAAGAAAAGAAGATATTCCGCTTTTAATAGAAGAGTTTGTAAATTTTCTCAGTCAAGAGCATAATTTTAAGCCCCTGAAGTTTTCTAGTGAAGCCCTGTCTCTGTTGCAGGAATATTCCTGGCCTGGAAATGTAAGAGAGCTTAAAAATTTTATTGAAAGAATGTATATTTTATATGCTGGAAAAATAGTTGGTTCAGAAGATTTGCCTGGAGAAATAAGAGGAGGTAGTTCTTTTCAGGAGCAGGATTTTTGGGAAGCATTTCCTGCTGATTTTAAAGAAGCGAGAAGTAATTTTGAAAGGTTATTTTTAGAGAAAAGTTTACAAAAATTTAAAGGCAATATTTCTGAGATGTCCAGAAATATAGGTCTGGAAAGAACTTATTTGTATAGAAAGCTAAAGAATTATAATTTAATCGACTAATACTATAAAGTTTCCCAGTCTCCCACAATTTTTATTTCGTCTATAAGAAAAAAATAAGTGGCTATTACATCTGGTGCATATGTCCAGGGAAAAAATATTTTCTTCAGGAATGCCTGTGCTTTTTATTTGTTCTTGGGTAAGTTGCCAGAGATTTATTTTTTCTTCAGGACTAAAATATGGCCAGAACTCCTGTGGCCAGTAATCTTTATAGTTTTTAAATTCTGCACAACAGGGCCCCAGACTTGGTCCTCTTACCACCAGAACATCTTGGGGAGAGAGTTTAAAATTTTGAATAAAGAATTTTAGGCCTTTTTGGGGAAAATTTAGGGTATTTCCTCGCCAACCACAGTGTAAGGCTCCAATAAATTTTTGCTTTTTATCTGTAAAAAAGATGGGCTGACAATCAGCAGTTTTAATGAATAAACCTGTTTTGGACTGAGTAGTAAAAAGGCCGTCTCCCTCTAGCTCAGGGCCAGAAAAAAAGTCTTCCCTTTGTTGGGTAAAAAGGTGAATTTTATCTCCATGTACCTGTTTTAACTCCAGCCAGTATTTTAACTGAAGAGTATTTTTTACTGACCTGCGATTGGACAGGACATCCTGGGAGTCATCTCCTACTTCTAAGGATAGGTTGAGCGAGGAATAATTGTTTTTACTTTGGCCTCCTATTCTGGTGCCAAAGTAAACTTTTACTTTGTTTAAATTAGGAAATTGAAAGCTTAAAAAAACTGGATTTTTCATTTTAAAAAATTCCTTTTTCAGTAATAATTACATCTACAGGCCTATCCCATTTATCTTTAGGTAGTTTATTTACAATTTGAAAGTGATAGGCAAGACCTATTTTGAGAGTTGATTTAAAATCATCTTTAGCTAAAAGTCTATCATAGTATCCTCCTCCATATCCAAGCCTATACCTATTCCAGTCAAAACCTACTCCTGGTAAAAATATAATCCTGGGAGGAGTACCTAAATAGGGAGTGCATATATCTGTACTGGGTTCTGGTATATTGAATTTACCAGTTTGAAGTTGTTTTTTATCTTCCAGTTTATAAAAATGCATTAGTCCAAATTCTTCTTTACAACAGGGTAAAAAAACTTCAATCTTATTTTTCCAATAATTTTCAATTAAATACCAGGTATTGACTTCCTTTCTTATTGGAAGATAAAGAAAAACTCTTTCTGAAGAAGAAAGAGGGAAATATTTTAAAACTAAGTTGGTAATGGATTTGCTTTTTTCTGCTACTTGAGAAGGAAGTAGCTGGTTTCTCTTGGCGAGCAAAAGGGTGCGTAAATCTTTTTTTATTTTATCCATGGAGAAGTACCTATGTCTAAAAGTGAAGTTTTGTTTAGAGCTGTTATTGTCGGAGGCTCTATTGGGCTTATTGCCAGCTGGTTTGGTTTTGACCCTGCCAGAGCTCTGGCCCTGGGCATTTTAAGTGGTTTTTTTGCCGGTTTGACCAAGGTAATTGCAGATAAAAAAAAGAAAAAATAGTTATAAAAATCTGGCTGTAAGAGAGTTGGGGTTGCTCTTAATTTCTGCTGGAGAGCCTGTGGCCATAATTTCTCCTCCAAATTCTCCTCCTCCTGGTCCTAGGTCAATGATGTAGTCTGCACACTTTATTACATCCAGGTTATGTTCTATTAAAATAACTGTTGCTCCTTTTTCCACCAATTTATGCAATACTTTTATCAATTTACCTACTTCATGAATATGTAATCCTGTGGTTGGTTCATCCAGAATGTAAAGTGTCCTGGGAAGGGTTTTTTTACTTAATTCTCTGGCCAGCTTAATTCTTTGAGCTTCTCCACCACTTAAAGTAGTAGCTGGCTGACCAAGCCTTAAATAGTCTAAACCAACTTCCTCCAGTAAGTTCAATTTGTTAACTAAACTTTGATGATTTGAAAATATTTTTTTGGCTTCTTCAACTGTCAGGTTTAAGACATTGTGTATATTTAAGCCTTTATAAAATATGTCTAAAGTTTCTCTATTGTATCTCTTCCCTTTACAAACTTCACAGGTAATATAAACATCTGGTAAAAAATGCATTTCTACCTTGATTTGTCCTTCTCCTGCACAGGCTTCACATCTACCACCTTTTAAATTAAAGCTAAAGCGAGCAGGAGTATATCCTTTTTTCTTGGCTTCCAGAGTATTGGCAAATATTTTTCTTATTTCATCAAAGACTTGGGTATAGGTTGCAGGGTTGGAACGAGGGGTCCTGCCTATAGGCGTTTGGTCAATAACCAATACCTTATCTACTTGCTCAGCACCTATTATTTTTTCTACTTTTCCAGGATTGTTAACCTTTTCTCCCTTTAAGATAGCCAGGTGCTTATAAAGGGTATCTACCACCAGGGAGCTTTTTCCTGAGCCTGAAACTCCTGTAACTACAGTGAGCAAACCCAGAGGAAAAGAGCAGTTAATATTTTTTAGGTTGTTGGTAGAAACATTTTTCAGGGTAATAAAGTTTTGGGGTTTTCTTTTAGAGTAATAGGTTTCAATGGAGAGTTCTTTTTTTAGGTATCTGGCTGTAAGGGTATTGCTTTGCAGTAGTTCTTGAGGATTGCCCTGAAAAACAACTTCTCCTCCGTGCTCTCCAGAACCTGGCCCTAGTTCTATTATATGGTCTGCAGTTAAAATGGTCTCCTGATCGTGCTCTACTACCAGCACACTATTCCCCTTTTTTTGAAGTTCCTTTAAGGTTTGAATGAGTTTTTGATTGTCTTGAGGATGAAGGCCTATGGTAGGTTCATCCAGGACATAGGTTACTCCAACCAGCCCGGTGCCCAGCTGGGAGGCCAGTCTAATTCTTTGGGCTTCCCCTCCGGATAAGGAGGACATTGTTCTGGCTAAACTTAAATAGTTGAGTCCCACATTCTTTAAAAAGGACAATCTGGATAAAATTTCTTCTAAAAGAGGAAGGGCTATTTTTTCTTGTTCCTGGGAAAAGTTTAGATTCTGGAGAAAAGAAAAAAGGTTTTCTATGGAAAGGTTGGTGATGTCAAAAATATTTAAATCATTTATTTTTACGCTCAAGGCTTCTTTTTTTAAGCGACTACCCTTGCATTCTGGACAGGTATGAGAATTTAAAAAGATTTTTAATTGTTGATGCCAATAAAAATCCTTTTGGTACAACTGTTCTACAATATTAATCACTCCTGGCCAATTGCTATCTCCATATAAAAGCACCTGTTTTGCTTGAGGGGAAAATTGATTTAAAGGAGTGTCCAGGTCAAATTTATATTTTTTTCCTATGCTTAAGATAATGTCTTTGTATTTAGTTAAAAGTTTGCTTTTTCTCCAGGCAAGAATAGCTCCTTCTTTTAAACTTAAATTTTCATTGGGTATTATAAGATGAGGTTCAAAATAATCTACACTTCCCAGCCCTGAACATCTGGGACATGCTCCCTGAGGGCTATTAAAGGAAAAAAGTTGGGGTGTAATGTTGGGTAAGGATATTTTACACTCTGGACAATGGGATTGAGTGGAAAAATAAATGGATTTATTTTCATCTACTAAAAAGAGTTTTACTCTACCTTCTCCCATTTTTAAGGCTAACTCAAGGGAATCTGCCAGTCTTTTGGCAATGCTTTTCTTTTTTATCAATCTGTCGACAATCAGTTCCAGGGTGTGTTTTTTGTTTTTATCTAAAACAGGGGGATTATCCAGGGTATAAACATTATTATCCAACCTTATTCTTACAAATCCTTGCTTTTTTAAACGGATAAAAAGGTCCTTAAAACTGCCTTTTTGATTTTCTTTTAAGGGAGTTAAGAGAAAAAATTTAGTACCTTCCGGGAGTTTAAGAATTTGGTCTAGGATCTGGTCACTGCTTTGAGGCACAATGGGTTTTCCACACTGGGGACAATGAGGTATACCCAGACGGGCAAAAAAAACCCTTAAAAAATCGTAGATTTCTGTAGTTGTGCCAATGGTTGAACGAGGATTTTTACTTAAAGAGTGTTGTTCTATAGCAATAGACGGAGACAGACCTTCTATTTTCTTTACCTTGGGTTTATCTAATTTGGGTAAAAATTGCCTGGCATAAGCTGAAATGGATTCTATGTATCTTCTTTGTCCTTCAGCATAGACAATGTCAAAGGCTAAGGTAGATTTTCCAGAGCCAGAAGGTCCACAAATAACCACTAATTTATTTCTGGGAATAGATAAGTTTATATTTTTTAAATTATTTTGCCTGGCTTCTATTATCTTAATAAATTTACTCATCTTCTTGTAATTTGGGAAGACTAAAGTAAAAAACTATTTTTTCCTGTTTTTTATCTGTTTCCAGCCAGGCCTTTCCTTTTAAAATCCCTTCTCCTAAGAGTTTGATTAAGTAAGTTCCTACTCCAGTTACTAATCCTTGCTCGCTGATAAAGGGTTTAAAAATCCTGGCTTCTACTTCTTCTTCTAGTCTTCCTTTGTTTTCAACCCAAAAAATTATTCTTTCTTCTACTTCTTTAGTTCCACATAGTACCTTTTCTTTGCTGTAGTGTAAAGCATTTATCAGCATACTTTCTAGGATCATTTCAAGTAAATCAAAATCAGACCAGAATTCAACATCTTCACTTTCATCTGTTACAACTATTCTTTCAATATCTTCTTCTAATAATTTACCTAGCTTGTTTATGGTTTTATTTAATATGCCAAGAGAAGAGAAAAAAGATAGATTAGGAGTTATTTTATTTTCTTCAGCTTCAGCTATTATTCTATATTTTTTTAGATTGTTTACTATTTTTTTTATCTCTAAGTTAGCATTATCTAAATATTTGTTCTTACATTTTTCCTTAGCAAAATCTATTGACAGGTTGATTGCAGATATAGAATCTATTGATTTATATAGGATATAATTTCTTAAAGCTAATCTTCTAAGTTTATTTTTTATATCAGTTATGTTTAATAAATATAAACTTATTCCTTTTATATATATTTTTTTACCGTCTATTTTTAAGTCAAAACTATCTATGGTACTATCTCTTTTACTTAATATATGACACTCAGTGGAGTATTGATCTTCTTGTTCTAAAGCCTGAAATGTTTTGTTGGCCCCACAATAAGCACAGTATAGAGTTTCTCCACAGCATGCATCCAGTTCTTGAGGATTTACGCAGCCCAGGATTTTTCCCAGGTATTGGCCCAGGATATCCTGATGTTTAACCTGGAGATAGTTTTCAAAACTTTTATTGGCAAATACGACCTGTCTATTAGGCAGGGTGAGAACCAAAGGGTGGAAAACGGCATTTAATAGGTTTACCACCTCCTGGTTTTGGGTTATTTGCTGATAAATAGCTTGGATTTCTTCTAAGCTATAGTTTTTTGTGGTATTCACTTGCTTTTCCTTTTGTTTTTTTATTTTTAGTTTACCAAACAAAAAATACCAGGAGACTTATTTGTGACCAGAAAAGAGTTTATTGTCAATGGAAGAGTGCAGGGAGTTGGATTTAGACCTTTTATTTATAAATTAGCCAAAGAACTAGATCTTACTGGGTGGGTAAAGAATTCTTCTCTGGGTGTAGTGATTGAAGTGCAAGGAGAAAAGAGAAAGGTAGAATGTTTTCAGCAAAAATTAGTTCAGGAATTACCACCTTTAGCTGAAATTGTAGATTTAAAGAGCAGAAATATAGGTCTGGTTGCAGAAGAAACAGATTTTAGGATTGTTGCCAGTGAAAAGGGCCAGGGACACAATGTGCTTATTAGTCCAGATGTGGCTACTTGTGCTGATTGCAGAAAAGATATTTTTAATCCTGAGAATAGAAGGTTTTTATATCCTTTTACCAACTGTACTAATTGTGGCCCAAGGTACACCATTACGCGTTCCATACCTTATGATAGGCCCCAAACTTCTATGGCCTGTTTCCCCCTTTGTGCCAGGTGCCAAGAAGAATATGAAAATCCTTTGGATCGAAGATTTCATGCCCAGCCAAATGCCTGTCCCGAGTGTGGCCCAGAGGTATGGTTAGTAGATAGAGAGGGCAAAGAGTTGGCAAGGGGAAGAGAAGCTTTGGAGCTTACTGCACAACTAATTTTAAAAGGGAAAATTTTAGCCCTAAAAGGACTGGGAGGCTTTCACCTGGCCTGTGAAGCCAGAGAGGAAAAGGTAGTGGATTTACTTAGAAAGCGTAAAAAAAGGCCGCATAAGTCTTTGGCTTTAATGGTGGAGAATCTGGAGCAAATAAAGTCCCTGTGTCTGGTCAATGCCTGGGAAGAAAAAGAATTGCTTGGCCTGGCTCATCCTATAGTGGTTCTGGATAAAAAAGAATCTTCTTTTTTGCCTGATAATATTTCAGAAGATACCAATACCTTGGGCATAATGCTTCCTTATACTCCTTTGCATATGTTACTTTTTTATTTTTTAAGACAATATGATTTTAAAGATAATTTTCCTGTTTTGGTTATGACTTCTGGTAATAGCTCTTCTGAACCCATAAGTCTTGGAAATAGAGAAGCCTTTTCCAGGTTAAGTTTAATAGCTGATTACTTTTTATTTCACAATCGAGATATTCTTATTAGGTGTGATGATAGTGTAGTTAGAATGGATAAAGAGAGAAGATTGTTTTTTAGAAAAGCTAGAGGATATGTACCTACTCCTATTTTTCTTTCTAAAAAAGGTGAAAGTATTTTAGGAGTTGGACCGGAGTTAAAAAATACCATTTGCTTTTTAAAGGACAACCAGGCTTTTGTCTCTCAACATATAGGAGACTTAAAAAATTTGGAAACCTATGAGTTTTTTTTAGAAATTGTAAAACATCTGGAAAATATCCTGGAAGTATCTCCCAAAGCAGTAGTGAGAGATTTACATCCAGACTATCTTAGTAGCTCTTTTGCCCAGGAATATGCTAAAGAAAAAAATATCCCTCTTTTTAGTTTGCAGCATCATTATGCCCACCTTTATGCTTTATTGGCAGAGCATAAACTCCAAACTCCTCTTCTGGGTTGGGCTGTAGATGGTACTGGTTTGGGAGAAGATGGGAATATCTGGGGCGGAGAATTGCTTTATGTAGAAGCAGAAAACCTGGAGAGGAAAAGGCTTGTTTCCTTTAGCCCTTTGCCTTTGCCAGGAGGAGAAAAGGCTGTTTTAGAGCCCTGGCGTATAGCCTTGGGAGTACTTTGGTTGTTACAGGAAGATATGGATTATAACTGGCCCTGGAAGAAGTACAATTTAAACAACCTGCAATTACTCTTTTCTATGCTGGAAAAGCAAATAAACACTCCCTGGTCTTCTAGTCTGGGGCGGATTTTTGATGGAGTGGCAGCGCTTCTTGGGCTTGTTAAGCACATTTCCTACGAAGGACAGGCAGCTATTAGGCTGGAAAAGATTCAAGATGTTCAGGAAAAGAAAATCTATACCTGGAAGACCATAGAAAAAGAAGACCTTCTTGTAGTGGATACCCTTTTTCTATTTCAACAAATTATCAGGGATATCAAAGACCAGGTAAGTCCTGCTCAAATAAGCAGGCGTTTTCATTTAACCATTGCTCAAATTCTTACTGAACTTGGCGTCCATTTTGCTAAAAAAATGGGAGTGGAGTTTTTAGGATTTAGTGGGGGAGTGATGCAAAATATTTCTCTAAATAAACTTTTAATCAGCAACCTTACCCAAAAACAGGTAAAGTTATTGCTCCACCAACAACTTCCACCCAATGATGGTTGTATTTCTTTGGGACAGGCCTATTTTGGCCGTTTGCAATTGGAACATGTCTAAAAGAATTTTGGTCATAAATTTGACGAGGTTTGGAGATATTATCCAGAGCCAGCCTCTTTTTTCTTATCTACACCAGCAGGGAAAAGAGGTTGCTTTATTGTGTCTGGAAAATTTTCAAGCGGCAGCCAGGCTTTTGCAGTATGTGGATAAAATTTATACCTTTCCTGGAGGAGAGATTTTAGCTTCTTTGAGTAAAGATAAGTGGTGGAAAGGCCTTGAACAGCTTTTTGCTTCTTTAGAGCGAATAAAAAGGGACTTTCAGCCTGAACAGGTTATCAATTTAACTCCTTCTTTGTCTGCTAAAATTTTGACTCTGGTTTTGGGAAAGGAGACTCTGGGCTTTGCCTTGGATAAATGGGGATTTAGTACCTACAACAATAGCTGGGCAGCTTTTTTACAAGCTTCTTCTAAATTTAGAGAGGCTTCTCCTATAAACCTAATAGACCTTTATTTAGGGATTGTAGATTCCCAAAAACAAGCAAACGTAAGACTAGAGCTAAGAGCTACCTCTGAGGACAGTATTGGAAAATGGAAGAAATTTTTCCACTTACCCCCAGGATATGGGCTAATAGGCTTTCAACTGGGAGCAAGTGACAATAAAAGAAGATGGCCTGTGGCTTATTTTGTCAGGGTGGGAAAAATTTGCCTCCAAAAATTTAAACTTATTCCAGTGTTGCTGGGTACTGAGAGCGAAATAGAACTGGCTAACAGGTTTGAACAATTGGCAGATTATTCCCATTTTAACCTTGTGGGCAAGACTGAGCTTAAGGACCTGCAAGCTATTTTAAGCCAGCTTACTCTTTTACTTACCAATGATACAGGCACCATGCATCTTGCTGCAGGAACTAATTTAAAAGTAGTAGCTCTTTTTTTGGCTACTGCCCAGGCCTGGGATACAGGACCTTATTTAGAAGATTGTATTTGCTTAGAGCCTAATTTAGATTGCCATCCCTGTAATTTTGATCAAGTATGTAATGATTATAAGTGTAGATATGCTATACAACCAGAAGATGTTATTTTAGCAATTAAACTTGTCCTGGATAAAGAATATAAATCCTTATCCTTAAATAGTAGAATTTATAAAACAACATTTTTAAATAATACTTATTTTTTAGAAAATTTAAATCATAATAAGGATAAAAGATATCTCAATATGTCTTTTTTTCACTTTTTTTATTTTAATTTTTTAGTTAATAATTTAGATTTTAAAAATAAGCATAATTTTGTAGCATTAAAACTAGATGATAAGCTAAAACAAGAACTTTCAGAAATAGAAAGTTATTTTTTTCTTTTTAAAGAACAACTAAGAAGCATAAGTGCCTATCCCCTTACCAAAAGAAAACAAAAAATTTCTTTATTTCACTTAAAATTAACTTCCAAACTGGAACAGACCAGGTATTTTTATCCCTTAACCCATCTCTGGTTAGCTCAATCTCAGCAAGGGTTTTCCTCAGTAGATGATTTTTACCAATTAGCCCACCAATATCACTCCTTTTTAAGAAAAGTTAAAGAAAAATTTTTTTAACTTGGTATATTTTTTGAATTCTTTTTTAAAAAGAACTTTTGGAGGAGGCCAATAATGATAGTTATCGATGGGCAAAAGCTCGATTTAGAAGTAAAAAAATTTAATAATTTAGAAGAGTTGTTGGTAAAAGTAATGGCTGAAGAGCCTTTAAAAAACAGGGTTATAACAGATGTCTATGTTAATGACGAAGCCTTTTCAGAGATCTATCCTCATCAAGCTGAAGACATTGAAACTGAAGAAATAGAGAAAATAGAGATTAAAACAGTTAGTGTGGATAAGCTGGCAATAGATATTACCAGAGAGCTTTATAAGGTGATAAATTTACTACTTAAGGGAGGCAAAGAAGTTAGCGAGCTTTTTCGGGAAACTAATGACTTTGAAGCCCTGGATATGTATCAAGATTTTCTACAGGTACTTAGGGACTTTATGGGTATGATTGGGGCTATAAGGCAGGAACTTAACTTAATAGCAGTGCCACATTTAGAAGAAAATCTGGAAATTTTATCAGATCTTTTTACCGAAATACTGGATGTTCAAAAAAATGAAGACTGGATTTTGCTGGCTGATTTAATTGAGTATGAATTGCTACCTCATTTAGAGGAGTGGAAGAAGATAGTAAGTGATTTAAGAGAAGAAGTAAAAAAGGTTGCCAAAAATTAGAGCCATGAAAACTATTTATGATATCTATACCCAGGAAAAAAAAGCCCTTCAAAGTGAAGATATAGAGCAGGCGTTTGCTTTGGCTCAAAAAAGAGAAGAAGCAATAAGAGAGGTTTTACAAAGTGATAGAGGCCAGCTGGAGAAGATAATTCATCTGAGAGAAGAAAATAAAAAGTTGATTGCCCTGGCTAAAGAATTACAAAAAAAGATTAAGGAAGAGTTAAAAAAGGTTAGCCAGGAAAATAAAAGGTTTTTGGGTTATAAAGAAGCCAGCAAAGTTAAAAGTATTTATGGTCAATATCTTAACAAGCGAGGATAGAATCCACTAGACTAAAAGCAAAAAGTGTTTATATAAATACTAAGCCTGGGATGTTAGTGAAGGTTAGTTGTTGGGGGACTAACACCAAGTAAAAAGAAAGGGCTGGTCCCATTAAAGAGACGAGTCCCAACCTCAATTAACTCACGGCATCCTGGGTTTTTTTATTTTTTCTTCCTTGGAGTTGACCTCTTTTTAAAAAAAAATTATTTTCTCATCCTAAAAAAATTAGGAGTTTACCTTATGCTTTCTCGCTTTTACCTGGTCTTTTTGGTTCTTGTAAGTTTTATTCTTTATTTTTCTACGTTTTCCTGGGCTGAAAACAAGCGCATAGTATTAGTGCACAGTTATGACTGTGATGATGCTTGCGGAGGACCTCAAAGGGAGGGAGTATTAGAAGCCTTTAATAGTTCTCCTTTGGCTGGAAAGGTTGAGTTTTTTGATTTTTACATGGATACAAAAAATAAAAATGTAGAGCATAAATCAATTATAAAAGTAGCAAAAGAGGCCATAGAGTTTATAAAGAAAATAAATCCTGAAATAATTATATGCTTTGATGACAACTCCTTTTTATACGTTGGAATGAATTTTTTAAAAGATAAGAACAAGAGCATTGTGTTTACTGGATTAAATGGATTACCAGAAGATTATAACAAAATTTTTAATTTTATGATAAGCAGAGAAAAGCCTGGATATAATGTAACTGGAGTATATGAAAAACTTTATGTTCAGAAAAGTATAAATGTATTTAAACATATCTTGCCTAATCTAAAGACCGTATTGGTTATTACAGATAATACTACTACTGGAAAAGCCTTGAGCAAGCAAATATTTTTAGAAACTAAAGACTTAACAGATATTGAAATAAAAAACATAGTTGTTGAGAATTTTGAAGAATACAAGAAGATAATTTTAGAAATAAATAAAAAAAAGCAGGTAGATGCTATTTATCCTTTGGCTTTATCTCTTAGGCAAGGTAAGCAGATAGTAGGACCTAATGAAATATTAGCCTGGACCATAAAGAATTCTAGGATTCCAGATATTGCTGTTAATTATTATTTTTGTCAGTTAGGCCTTTTAGGTGGAGCTACAGTGGATTTTAAGGAAATGGGTAAGCAGGCAGGAGAAAAAGCTATAAAAATTTTGCAAGGAGTAGCTGCAGGAAATATCCCTATAGATGATGCCAGAGCTTATGCTTTGGCCTTTAATATTCAAAGGGCTAAGATGCTAGGTTTAAATATACCGAAAAATATTCTTTTTGCTGCTCATAGAATATATAAGGATATTAAGGTATTTGAGTATGAAAAATAAACCGAAATCTTTACAGGTTAAGTTCTTATCAATATTTTTTATTTTTTTCTTTTCCTTTGTTTTGCTTCTTTCGATTTCACTATATTTATATAATTACTTGTATAATGAATATATAAAAGAGAATATAGACTCTTCTACTTTTTATATAGATAAAATATTGAATAATGAAGCTCAAAATATACTTGAAAAAACTTATCAAATATCTAAAGATAATGTTTTAGGGGTTGTTTTATCTTTAGATTTACCATTTTATGGAGAAAAAAGACTTAAAGAATTACTTAAAAGTAGTAGTATTGAGCATATAAATATTTTAGATATAAATGACAATTTGGTGTTTTCTACTTCTGAGAATGAAAATTTTAAAAAATATAAATTAAAAAAAGATGTAGAATTTGCTTTTCTAGATTCAAAAATATATTTGTCAGTTAAAGTTCCAATTTTACATGAAAGTATGAAAAGAATAGGGTACTTGGTTAGTTTTTCTCCTCTTCCTGGAGATAGTTTTTTAAAAGAGCTTTCTCAGAAAAACCAGCTGGGCTTAGCTGTAAAGTGGGGAGATAAATTTGTTGTAGGCTCTTCCTGGCTGGATTTAGATAAGTTAAACTCTCTTAAGGTCTCAGGAGTAGATGAGTATCGCTCTTGGGAAAAGGGGTTTTATTTAAAACCATTATCTTTTAAATTTTCCGGGGCAAATCTGGATTTATTTGTAATTAAAAGACTAGATGAGTTCATTCAAAGATTTAAAAACTATGCTTATATTTCTTTAATAAGCTTAATCCTTTTGGGGTTTATCTTCTTTTTAGCTGTTTTTTTTCTGCATAAAAATGTAATCAGCCCTTTATCTAAACTTACCCTTCTTGCTAAAAGAATAGAATTAAATGAAGATATAGATTGGCAAAAAGAAAATGAAAAGTTTCATTTAGATGAGTTTGGCTATCTTTACCAACAGGTAAAAAAAATGGTTTTGGCTTTAAAAGAAGAAACTCAAAGGGTTGAAAAGGCCAATAAATTAAAGGATAACTTTTTAGCTACCATCAGCCATGAAATTAGAACTCCTTTAAATGTAATTTTAGGCCTAACTCAGGTCCTGGAAACAAAATTAAAAATACCTGAAAATCAAAAATATTTATCTTTAATAAAAAATTCTGCTAACAACCTGGTATTAATACTAAACGATCTTTTAGATTTTTCTAAATTAAAAGCAGGCTCTTTAGAATTAAAAAATAAAACCAATAATTTAAGTTTTATTCTAAAAAATATTGCCCATACTTATCAGATTCAATGTGAGAATAAAAATCTAGAATTTATATTTGATTGTAATCTAGCAGATTCTTTTTGGGTATATTGTGATAAGCTTCGTTTAGAACAAGTTTTAAACAATTTATTATCCAATGCTTTAAAATTTACCTCTGAAGGTAAAATTATTTTCTCTTCAACTGTAATAAAAGAAGAAAAGGATATTGCTTGGGTTAAATTTTTAATAAAGGATACAGGAATAGGTATTCCTCTAGAAAAACAAAAGGATATATTTAAACCCTTTATACAGGTAAGTACAGGGTTGAACCGAGAATATAGTGGTACAGGCTTGGGATTAGCTATTGCCTGGGAATTGGTAAAAAAAATGGGAGGAGAAGGAATAGAATGTAAGAGTATTCCTGATCAGGGAACAGAGTTTTCTTTTATCTTGCCTTTTACCCTGGATGTTCCCAAGCAAAAGGAAGAAGAGAAGTTAAGTTTAAAAAGGACAACAAAAGAAAATTATAAAATATTGTTAGCTGATGATAGTCTGGATAATAGAATTTTAATGACAGAAGTATTTAAGATTTTAGGGCAGGACAACTTTATTGTTGTAGAAAATGGAGAAGAAGTCTTAAATTTATTGCAAAGGGATAATCACTTTGACTTAATCTTTTTAGATATAGAAATGCCTAAATTAAATGGTCTTGAATGCACAAAAAAGATAAGGGATTTAGGAGTAAAGGTTCCAATTGTAATTATTACTGGTCATGTGCTGGAAGAAATAAAAGAAAAAGCCTTTCAACTGGGAGTTAATTTCTTTTTAACCAAACCCTTTGATTTGAAAGATATAGAAAATATTTTTAAACAGGTAAAAAAAATAGATTAATCTTTTCTTCAAAAGACACAATTTTCTATTTTTCCTATTTTATCTGTTGACAAAAAAAAATCTTGTAATAAGTTCTCCCCTTTAATTTTTTAAGGAGTTCTGGAATGCGTTTAGATTGGCAGGTAATTAAGGCTGATTTACTTCTTTTGCTTACTGCTTTTATCTGGGGAGCTGCTTTTGTAGCTCAGAGGGTAGGCATGGACAGTCTTACCCCTTTTTATTTTAATGCTATTCGTTTTGCCCTGGGTTCTCTTAGTCTCTTACCTTTAATTTACTTTACTTATAAAGATAAAGAACCTCAATCTTTTTTTAAAGAATTGAAACCTTCTTTAAAAGCAGGCTTTATTTTGGGAGTTCTTTTGTTTTTAGGAAGCTCCTTTCAGCAGGTTGGAATGGTTTATACCACTGCAGGCAAAGCTGGTTTTATTACCGGACTTTATGTAGTTATTGTCCCTTTGCTTGGAATATTTTTCAAACAAAAAATTAGAATAGAGATTATTATAGGGGTTTTATTTTCTGTAGTTGGACTTTATTTACTTTCCATAAAAGAAGACTTTTCTATGGATTATGGAGATTTTTTGGTTTTAATTTGTTCCCTTATGTTTTCCTTTCATGTTTTAGCTATTGCCTATTTTGCTCCTAAACGAGATTGTATTTTGCTTTCTGCTATTCAATTTGCTGTAAATTCCCTTATTAGTTTATTCGTAGCTTTAGTTTTAGAAAGTATTACTCTTCAAAATATTTATGATGCCCTAATTCCTTTGCTCTATGGTGGCTTTATGTCTGCTGGGGTTGCTTATACTCTTCAGGTGGTGGCCCAAAGAGATGCTCCCCCAGCCCATGCTTCTATTCTTTTGAGCTTAGAATCTGTGTTTGCAGCTTTAACTGGTTGGTTCTTGCTTGGAGAAACCCTTTCCTCCCGTTCTTTTTGGGGGTGTGTGTTAATGTTTAGTGGAGCTATTGTTGCCCAGGTTTATCCCTATATTTTTAGAAAAAGTAAGTAGTTGGGTTTTCTACTGGTTTATCTTCATTTAACCACTTGAGACCTTTGATATTGCGTACAATCCACCAGATTAAGAGAAATATAAAAACTAAATAGCCAATGAGGATAAAAGATAAAATTACACCTATTATTCCAGTTACAAAACTTATCCAGAAAGTTCTTATTTGCCAGCGAAAGTGGGTGTTAATCCATTCTGGGTTTTCTGAACTCTGGTAAATATAAGCCATTATTACTGCAATGATACTGGTTACACCAAAGATTAAAGAAGCTAGATTTAGAAAATAGATTATTTTAGCAGTTTTCTTTAAACTCTCTACAGAGCCTTTGACCTCTTCACTCATTTTTCACCTCCTTTTATTTTATTTTTTAGTTTTGCATAAAAAAATATTTTAGTCAATAATTGTCATAAGATAAGATGTTTGTTTTGGCTTTTAAAATACCTAATGGATTTAGGGTTATTTGATTATTTTTCTGAAAGAAACCCTTTTTGTCAGTTTTAAAGCCTAATCTGCTGATTTTCCTTTAATTGCCTTAAATAACAGAAAAAACCAGGCAAAAAAAAACTTTTTTTTTTAGTTAGATAAAGGTAAACAAAAGGGGTTTTTTACTTCGGCTTAGTGGAGGTTTTAAGATGAGTGAATTTTTAGAAAAATTTTGGGAAATGAGGTTAAATAAGGTTAAGGAAAAGTTGGAAAAGAATAAGTTTTCAGCGTATGTGGTACCTTCTGAAGAGGAAGCTAGAAAACTGGTTTTAGAAAAGTTATTGCCAGCTATTAATCCTTCTAGCCTTTCCTGGGGAGGCTCCATGACCTTTGTGCAAAGTGGGCTTTATGATTTGCTGAGAAAAAGAGAAGATATAGAAGTCATTGATACTTATCGTAAAGACATTTCTCCAGAAGAGGCTTTGGAAAACAGAAGAAGGGCGCTTTTGGTGGATCTCTTTTTTACCGGGACCAATGCCCTTACTGAAGATGGCTGGTTGGTAAATCTGGACATGATTGGCAATAGAGTAGGGGCTTTAGCCTTTGGTCCTAAAAAGGTCATTGTGCTTGTGGGAAGAAATAAGATTGTCTCTGACCTGGATGAAGCAATGCTGAGAGTAAAACAGTTAAGTGCTCCAGCTAATACTATGCGCTTAAATAAAAAAACTCCTTGTCTTACCACTGGAGAGTGTCACGATTGTAACAGTCCAGATAGAATCTGTAATGTGTGGACTATTCACGAAAAATGTTTTCCAGAAAAAAGAATTACAGTAATTTTGATTAATAAAGACTTGGGACTTTAAAGAGAGGAAAGCTGGTGGACTTAAAAAGCAAATTTTATGAAACAGTAGAAAAATATAAAAACAATAATTGCTTATCTTTTGTAGGAGAAAAAAACTTACTTACAATGATTTAAGAGAGGAAGCATTACGATATGCTTCCTTTCTTAAAGAGCATGGTTTTCAAAAAGGAGATAGGGTAACAATAATAAGTGAAAACTCTCCTTATTGGGTGATAGCTTTTTGGAGCATAGTTCTGAATGAAGGAATATGTGTACCTTTATTGGTAGATTTTCCAACAAGCTCTTTAGAACACTTAATAAAGCATTCTAAATCTAGTTATGTTTTTATAGATAAAAAAAATTATCAAAAGTTTGCTGATTCTTCTTTAGATGGAGTATGTTTTATTGATATTGAAAATCTTTGTTTATTAGAAGAGGAAAGTACAGATTATTTTCAAAAAATATTTAAACGCGGTAAAGAGGAATTATTACGCTGGAAAAGTAAATTTCTTTTTACTGAAGCTTTAAAAGAATTGGAAGGATGTGTTTCTATTGTTTATACCTCTGGAACTACAGGAAATTCTAAAGGTGTAATGTTGACCCCTCAAGGTATTTATAAAGTGGCTAAAGAAGCTGCTAAGCTGGTAGATATTAAAGAAGGCGATAAGTTTTTATCTATTTTACCTCTTGCTCATACCTATGAATTTAGCCTGGGAATGATAGCTCCCATATTACATGGAGCAGAAATATTTTACTTTAAAGGTAAGCCATCTCCTAAGTTGCTTATAAAGGCTTTAGGAAAAGTAAAGCCAGATATAATGTTAAGCGTTCCTTTGATTATAGAGAAGATATATAAAAATAGAGTGTTAAAGACAATAAAAAAGAATTTTCTTTTAAATCTTATTTATAAGGTTACCTTTTTAAGAAAAAAAATAAATAAGAAAATAGGTGCTAAATTAAAAGAAACTTTTGGTGGAAATTTAAAGGCTTTTTGTATTGGCGGAGCTTCTTTGTCTTTAGAGGTGGAAAAGTTTTTAAGAGAAGCTAAATTTCCCTATTGTATAGGGTATGGTTTGACTGAAACCTCTCCTTTGATAGCAGGTACTGGACCTAAAGAGACTAGACTTGGCTCTTGTGGTTTGCCTTTACCAGGAATTGAAGTGAGGATAGATAGAAAAGGTAAGGGAAAGGAAGGAGAGATTCTGGTAAAAGGTGAAAATGTAATGAAAGGCTATTTTTTGGCTCCTACCTTAACCAGGGAAACCTTTACTTCTGATGGTTGGTTGAAAACTGGAGACCTGGGTTATTTAGATAAAGATGGCTATCTATTTATTAAGGGCAGAAGTAAAAGTGTTATTATCGGAGCTGACGGTAAAAATATTTATCCTGAAGAAATAGAATCTGTTTTAAATGATAATGAATTTGTCTTAGAATCTCTGGTATACTCTAAAGGAAATCAATTAATAGCCAGAATTTATTTTGATCAACAATACTTGGATGATTTTTTTTCCTGGAAAAATTTTACGGAAAGTGAGTTTAGAAGTAAAAAAGAAAAAATATTAGAAGAAATAAAAGAAGAGGTAAATAAGGTTTTGCCAGCGTACTCCAGGATAAACAAAATCATAGAGCAAGTAGAGCCTTTTGAAAAAACTCCTACCCAAAAAATAAAAAGGTATTTATACGTAGGAGATTAATTATGGATTTTACTCATTTACACTGTCATACAGAATATAGTCTTTTAGATGGAGCTATTAGACTGGATGATCTATGTAAAAAGGCCAAGGATTTTGGTTCTTCTGCTGTAGCTATTACGGATCATGGAAATCTTTTTGGTGCTCTTACCTTTTATCAAAAGGCCAAGGATTATGGCTTAAAGCCAATTATTGGTTGTGAGATTTATGTGGCTCCTGATATGCAGGAAAAAAGCCAGGAGCGTTTTCACTTAGTACTGTTAGCTCAAAATGAGATTGGCTATAAAAATCTTTTAAAAATTGTTTCTAAATCCTGGTTAAAAGGTTTTTATTATAAACCTAGAGCAGATAAAAAGCTCTTAAAAAAATATAGTGAAGGGCTTATTGCTCTTTCTGCCTGTTTGCAGGGAGAGATTCCTTTTGCCTATCAAAAATTTGGAGCAGAAGAGGCTTTAAGAAGAGCCCAAGAGTATGCAAGTATTTTTCCTCAGAGATTTTACCTGGAAGTTCAGGCCAATGGTTTGCCAGAACAGGACAAGGTAAATGAATTTTTATATGAGTTATCCAAAAAGACAAAACTACCTATAGTAGCCACTAATGACTGTCATTATTTAAATAAAGAAGATGTAGAAGCGCACGATATACTTTTGTGCATTCAGACAAATGCCAAGGTAGATGATGTTAATAGAATGCGTTTTAATACTAGTGAGCTTTATTACAAATCCTATGAGGAAATGCAGGATTATTTTTCTTTTTGTCCTGAAGCTCTGGATAATATAGAAAATATTATTGAGCAGTGTAATTTAGAGTTATCTCTTGGTAATCACTATTTTCCTCATTACGAACTACCTGAAGGTGTATCTTTAGAAGAAGAATTTAGAAGACTGGCTGAAGATGGTTTAAAGAAAAGGCTAGCTAAGTTAAATTATGTGCAAGATGAAAATATTTACTGGCAACGCCTGCATAAAGAATTAGATGTAATTTGTGAAAAAGGTTTTCCTGCCTATTTTTTGATCGTTCAGGATTTCATTAACTGGGCTAAGAAACAGGGTATTCCTGTAGGTCCAGGAAGAGGGTCAGCTGCGGGAAGTTTGGTAGCTTATTCTCTTGGAATTACCAATTTAGATCCCATTCGTTATAATTTGCTTTTTGAACGCTTTTTAAATGTGGAGAGAATTAGCCTGCCTGATATTGATGTGGATTTTTGTTATGAAAGGCGAGAAGAAGTAATTGAGTATGTTTCTAAGAAGTATGGTAAAGACAATGTAGCCCAGATTACCACTTTTGGTACCATGAAGGCCAAGGCTGCAGTAAGAGACGTGGGTAGGGCTTTGGGTATTAAGCTTTCTCTGGTGGACAAGATTGCCAAACTTGTCCCAGATGAACCCAAAATGACCATTAAAAAGGCCTTGGAGCAGGAACCAGAGCTGGCCAAATTAAAGGAAGAAGATGAAAAAATAGCCAAATTGCTGGAAATCGCAAGTAAATTAGAAGGTCTGGCCAGGCATGCTTCCACTCATGCTGCTGGAATTGTTATCTCAGATAAGCCCATGTGGGAATATTTACCACTGTATTTAGGGAAACAGGGGGAAGTAGTTACTCAATTTGATATGAAAAGAGTGGAAAAGGCTGGTCTGATTAAATTTGACTTTTTGGGCCTTAAAACCCTTACGGTAATTCAAAATACCCTTAATTTTGCCAGACAAAATGGAAAAGAAGTGCCGGATTTGGATAACCTGCCTTTAGATGATCAAAAAACCTTTGAGCTGCTTTGTCAGGGAGAAACTGACGGAGTTTTTCAATTGGAAAGTTCTGGAATGCGCAATGTACTGAGAGATCTAAAACCCAGTTGTTTTGAAGATATTATTGCTTTGTTGGCCCTTTATCGTCCTGGTCCTTTGCAAAGTGGTATGGTGCAGGATTTTATTGATGGTAAACATGGCAGAAAAGAGGTTAAATATCCTCTTCCTCAACTGGAACCTATTTTAAAAGAAACCTATGGAGTAATTTTATATCAAGAACAAGTAATGCAAATAGCTTCTGTACTTGCAGATTATTCCCTGGGAGAAGGTGATATTTTGCGTAGAGCCATGGGTAAAAAAGACCCTGCGATTATGGCTAAACAAAGAGATAGATTTCTGGAAGGAGCCAGAAAGAAAAATATTAAAGAGGAAATAGCTGAATATATCTTTGATTTAATGGAAAAGTTTGCTGGATATGGATTTAATAAATCCCATAGTGCTGCCTATGCGCTTATTTCTTATCAAACTGCTTATTTAAAAGCACACTTTCCTGTAGAATTTATGGCTGCTCTTATAACTTCAGAAGTACAACACACTGACAAGGTCGTTAAACATTTAAATGCTTGTAAGGAAATGGGAATAGAAATTCTGCCTCCTGATGTAAATCATAGTTATTTTCATTTTAGTGTAGAAGAAGAGAAATTGCGTTTTGGCCTGGGAGCCATTAAAAATGTAGGTAAAAGCGCCATAGATAATATTATTGAAGAAAGAGAAAAAAATGGTCCTTATAAATCTTTGTTAGACTTTTGCTCTCGCGTAAATTTAAGTAAAGTAACCAAAAGAGTAATAGAAATGCTTATAAAAAGTGGAGCTATGGACTGCTTTCAAATAAGTAGGCAGGCTTTGCTTCTGGGAATGGAAAAAGTTACTAGTCTGGCTCAAAAAAGAAATAAGAATAAAACCTGTCAGCAAAAGAGTCTTTTTTCAGAAGCTAATATTGAGGATGAATGTAACTTACCTGGACTTGGTATAGAGGCAAAGGAGAATGAAATACAGGAATTTACAGAAAAAGAAAAGCTTAGTTTGGAAAAAGAAGCCTTAGGATTATACTTAACTGGTCATCCTTTAAATCCTTATAGAGAAAATCTAAAAAGATTAAATCTTTTTAATATAGAGCAATGTAAAGAATTTAGTCCTGGAAGCGAAGTCAAATTAGCAGTAATCTGTGTACAAAAAAAAGTAAAAGTGGATAAAAATGGCAATAAAATGGCTTTTTGCGAAATAGAAGACTTTAGCGGCAGAGCAGAAATGAGTTTGTTTAGGGATACTTATTTACAATATGCTAGATTCTTAGATGAAGAGGAACCTTTATATGTAGAAGGTAGGGTTAGTAGTTATGAAGGCAGGAATGACTCAGAAACTAGTGAAGAAGAAAGGGAAAATAGAGAGCTAAAAATAATAGTAAATACAATAGAATTGCTAAGAGAGAAAATAGGCGATAGTTCTGACCCTGTGGTTTTAGAAATAAGATATATAGAAGATTTATCTCTTGTAGATAAATTGAAAGCTATTTTTAATAAGTATCCTGGAAAGGTAGAGGTGAAAGTAAATATTATAAATGATGATTTTAGTTGCTTGATGTGTTTGAGTCCAAAATGGAAGATAAATCCAAATGAAAATTTTTGGAAAGAAGTAAAGTCTATAATTAATTAAGGAGTTATTTATGGATAAAAGATATAGGCTTAGAATTAAGGATAAATTTAGTGCTGCTCATAGTTTAAGAAACTATGAAGGTAGTTGTGAAAATGTCCATGGCCATAATTTTGGAGTTGAGATAGAAGTTTATGGGTATAGTTTAGAAAAGGATACAGAGATACTTATAGATTTTAAAGTGTTAAAAAGAAAATTAAAAAATATATTAATGGATTTAGATCATAAGTTTTTAAATGAATTAGATTTTTTTAGAGTAAATAATCCTTCTTCTGAAAATATTGCTAAGTTTATCTTTTTTAAACTAAAGGAAACTTTGCCTCAAAACATAAGCTTATCCTATGTAATGGTCTCAGAAAGTGATAATTCCCAGGCCTTTTATGAGGAGGTATAGGTGCGTTTTTTAATTCAAAGGGTAAAAAAAGCTGAAGTAACTATTCAAGAACAAACAGTTGCCAAAATAGGTAAGGGATTACTTATATTTGTGGGATTGGAAGAGAAAGACTTTTCCTGGACAGAAAGTCAATTCAAAAAAATGATTGAAAAAACTTTATATTTACGTATATTTTCAGATAAGCAAAATAAGCTAAATCTTAATGTGCAGGAAATAGGGGGCGAAATATTACTGGTTTCACAGTTTACTTTATATGCTGATTGCAGGAAAGGTAGGCGTCCTAGCTTTTCTAAAGCCTTAGGAGGAGAGCAGGCCAAGGAACTCTTTGCACGTTTAACCCAGTATTTTAAATCCGAATATCCTGAGGTAAAAACTGGAATTTTTGGAGCAGAGATGGATATAAGCTTGATTAATCATGGCCCGGTAACTATATGGTTAGATAGTAAAGAATTGGGGATAGGATAAAAAATGAGTAAATATAAAGTATTAATGGCTGATACTTCCAAAGCTAACCTAAAGGTGCTTGCTTCTTTTTTAAATAAGGATTTTGAGGTCCATTTTGTATATGATGGAGAGCAAGTAATTGAAAAATATTACGAGTTAAAACCGGATTTAATTCTTTTAGATATAAATTTACCTAAAATGAATGGAATAAGTGTGGTTGATTATTTACGTAATAGCGTTAATGACCAAGATACTTATATTATTACTTTTGTTGCTGATGATAATGATAAACTAAAGGTAAAAGTTTTAAGTGTAGGAGCCAATGATATACTTTCAAAGCCTTTTACTAAAGATGAGTTAAAAGCCAGAATACAGGTTGCTAAGAGGCAGATAGTACTTTTGGAAAACTTAAGAAGAGCTTATAAACGTATTAATAGAGAAATGGATCTGGTTTCTTCTTTACAAAGTAAGCTTTTACCCAAAGAAAGTTTTCATTTTCCTAAGATAGGTCTGCAGTCTTACTATCGACCTTCTGGCCAAGCTAGCGGAGACTATTATGATTATATAAAAGTATCTGAGGATATATTACGGTTTTGTGTGGCCGATGTTTCTGGGCATGGGGCTAGGGCGGCCTTTATTATGGCTATTGTAAGGACTATTTTTCGTCTGGAGAAGAATGAACAGTATGCTTTATCAAGACTTGTGGATTTAATAAATAAAAGTTTAATTGAAATTGTAGGAGATGAATCTGACTTTGTGACTTTTTTTATTGGAGAACTTAATTTAAAGGATAAAACTTTTTCTTATATTAATGCCGGGCATTGTCCAGCAGTGATAAGGATTGATAAAGAAATTAATTATCTTAAGCCTGATTATCCTGTTTTAGGTTTTTTTCCTATTGATCCTCAACATATTACAGTTAGTTATAAAAATGATTTTGCTATTTTTCTTTATACTGATGGTTTTTATGAATGGGATTTTGAAGATGGAGAGCAGCTTGGTCTGGAGAGGTTTTTAGATTTTGTAACCAAACATTTTAAAGGAGAAAAAATATATTTGGAGGAGATAATTTTTGGTTTAGATAAGCTGGGTGACTTTTCTCCCATGTATAGAGATGATTTAACAGCCTTATTGGTGTATAATAAAAAAGAGTAAGTTATGAGGTTTATATTTGAAACTATAGTTACTCCTAAGAGTGTAA
This sequence comes from Desulfonauticus sp. 38_4375, assembly GCA_001507915.1. Classification (GTDB taxonomy): domain Bacteria; phylum Desulfobacterota; class Desulfovibrionia; order Desulfovibrionales; family Desulfonatronovibrionaceae; genus Desulfonauticus. The sequence goes on from LGER01000002.1 coordinate 27,285, forward strand.
GATTGTTAGTTGTATCCATAGTCGCAATTCTAAAAAAAATAATTAAAGAGGATGTTATTTATGACCTGGAATTAGCTTTAACTGAGGCTTGCACCAATGTTCTCACTCATGCCTATCCTCAAGAAGAGAGAAATAAAAAGATAAAATTTATTCTAGAAATAATTTTCCAGGATAGACTTATTTTTAAGGTGATAGATTGGGGAATAGAATTTAAACCTCCTAAGAGCTTGCCTCACGATAGTTCTACTTCAGGTCGAGGAATATATATTATTCGCAAAATAATGAACGATTTTATTTATAAAAGGGTTGGGGATAGAAATGAAGTGATAATGGTCAAAAAATTGGAGGAAAATTTATGGAAGAAATTTTAGTGGAAAAAAAGGATGATATTTATTTAGTTAAACTATCCGGAGAACTGGTTTTAGAAAATGTTGAAGATATAAAACCCAAGTTAGAAAACTCTCTTTCTGAAGAGTGGAAAATATTTGCTGTTGATTTAGCAGAAATAGAGTTTATGGATAGTAGCGGAATAGGTTTTTTAGTTGCTTTAAGTAATAGAATAAAACAAATGGGAAGAAAATTTGTTTTAGTAAACCCCTCTAAACAAGTTGTTAAGACTTTAAAATTGGTTAATATATATCATTTTTTTGATTTAGTAGAAGATATAGACGATTTAATTTTAGACTTATAAGAAATATAATATATACTATGCCATATTATTTACATCATTATTTTGATCCAGATTTTGATTATCAAAATTTAAAACCAAAACTCCAAAAAGATGGACGAGTAGATCATTACAATTTAGATTATGTACAAAATGTTATCGCCGGACAGATATTGGCAGAATGGAAAGAGGTAGATTTAACAGAAGTTGATAATCTGGACAGTCGCTTTGTGAGTGAAAAAAAACACTGGCCTTTAGGGCCTAATGTGGCTATTAATCCTCAAAATAAAAATCAAATCATTGCCACTGCCAATGGCTATGTGTTTTATTTTGAAGGAAAAATAGCTGTTAAAACTGTTTTAAATGTAAGAAGAGATGTCGATTTTCATACAGGAAATGTTTATTTTGTAGGTGATTTGATTGTGCATGGTACAGTGCGTAGCGGTTTTGAAGTAAAAGGGCATAATGTTAGAATAAAAGGCAATGTAGAAGCAGCAAAGGTTTACGCTGGAGGGTCTATTTTAATTGAAGGTGGAGTAAAGGGAGGAGGAGAAGCCGAAATTATAGCTCAAGAAAATTTAAAAACTTCTTTTTGTGAAAAATCATTTTTATTTTCTGGTAAAAAATTAATTATAGATGGTTCTTCTATTCACAGTAAATTGTTTGCTGATGAATATATCATTGTAAAAGATAGAATGCAAGGAGGACTAGGAGTTTCTACTAAATTGTTTTTTGCTCAAAACCAATTGGGCGGTGGAATGGGAGTAAAAACAGAAATTATCCTTGGATATAAAGCTTCTTTTATAAAAAAGTATATGGAATTAGAAACAAAAATTAAGGATTTAATCAAAGAGATAGAAAATTTAAAATTGAAAATAAATAAAAATGATATTTATAAGGAAGAATATCAAGATAAGTTACAATCTTTAGAAATAAAATTAGCTAAAATGAAAAAAATTATGGATAAAAATAGTGAAAAAATAAATCACAACTTTAATGCGCAAGCTAAACTGGTAGTTCCAGGCAGAATACGTTCTGGAGTGGAAGTGAGTATCGGTCCTTTTTATTATAAGGTAGATGAAGATTTGGAGAATAAGCGTTTTGAATTGGAAAAGGAAGAAATTAAACTTAAATCTCCTGCTATAGTTAAATGAGTTTAGCGAGGTTCTAAGGTATGGATATAGGTACTATTATTGGTATAGTCCTGGCTTTTGGGTTGATTGTCGGCTCTATTATCCTGGGTGGTAATTTTGGAGCTTTTATTGATATTCCTTCTATTTTGATAGTAGTTGGTGGAACTTTAGCTGTTACCTTTGTAATGTTTCCCATGGGCAGGGTTTTAGGAGCAGTAAAAGTTATGCTCAAGGCCTTTTTTGGTGCTCCACCAGACCCTAAGGCCTTGATTAAAAACATAGTGGATCTGGCCAATTTGGCCAGAAAAGAAAGCTTGGTGGCTTTAGAAAAAGCTAATGTGGATGATCCTTTTCTGAAAAAAGGAATACTTTTAGTGGCGGATGGCACTGCAGAGAATTTGGTGCGTTCAGTATTAGAAACAGAAATAGCTTTTATGAAGCAAAGACATTTGATTGGGCAAGAGATTTTTAAATCCATGGGCACCATGGCTCCTGCCTTTGGTATGATTGGAACCTTGATTGGTTTGGTGCAAATGTTACAGACTTTAGACGATCCTTCTTCCATTGGTCCTGCTATGGCCGTAGCTTTGTTGACTACCTTTTATGGCGCTGTGTTGGCCAATGTAGTCTTTTTACCTATAGCCAAAAAATTGGAACAAAAGAGTGTAGAAGAAGTCTTGTTTATGGAAATTGCTGTGGAGGGGATTATCTCCATTTTAAATGGAGAAAACCCAAGAATTACCCAGGATAAACTGGAAGCTTTCCTGGCTCCAGCCTTAAGAGAAGGTTCTGAAGGATAAGGGAGATGGCCAAGCAAGAAGAATGCAGATGTGAAGAAGGCTTACCTGGTTGGTTAGCTACCTTTGCAGACTTGATGTCTTTGTTGCTTACTTTTTTTGTGCTTTTACTCTCTTTTTCCAATCAAGATGTGCAAAAATTTAGAGATATGATGGGTTCTATTAAGGATGCCTTTGGGGTTCAGGTCCAAAGAAAACAGGCTGATTATATTGCCTTTTCTCCTTCGCAATTTGAACGTAAGGATATTAAAATAGACCAAGATACGCGTATGCTTCTGGGAATGGTTTTAAAATTAAAAGCAGTGTTAGAAGAAAATGAATTGCTTAAAAAAAATGTTGATGTCACTTCTGATGATAATGGAGTACTTATTAGGGTAAGCAGTGGAGTTATGTTTAAACCAGGCTCTGCAGTCTTGAAGCCAGAAGCCTATCCTGTTTTAAATGAAGTTATTAAGCTGTTAAAGGAAAATAACTTTGATGTTATTGTTAGAGGACATACAGATGATACCCCTGCTGGAGCTAACTTCCCTTCCAACTGGGAACTTTCAGCAGCCAGAGCTGCAGCAGCTTTGCGTTATATTGTGGAAAAGGGAGGAATAAATCCTTCCAGGCTTAAAGCTGTAGGTTATGCAGATACCAGACCCCTGGTCCCCAATACTTCTCCTAGCAATAGAGCTTTAAATAGAAGAGTAGAGTTTTATTTTCATCGTCCGCAAGTTGAAGGCTGGTAATAACTGGAATTATGCCTGAAGAAAATAATGATTTTCTAGGAAATTATCCTGATAAATTCTTAAATAATCTTTTAGCTAAAGTAAAAGCAAATCCCAATCATATCCCCATTATTCTGGGCTATTCTAAAATAATTGAAGAAAAATTATCATCTCTAGCAAATGATTTTTTATTTATTTTGCCCGGTAATCTTAAAGAAAATATTAACCTTAAAAACAGACATGTTATTCAGGATGAAAGGGAACAAAACATCATTAAAAAATTAACTTTCTGGCAAAAGGAACATTTACAGGGCAAGCCCTTTTTACCCATAACTATACCTTATTTCTGGAAAAAGTATTCCAGTTTTTATCAGCCTATTTTCAAAATATTAAATGCCAATTATAAATTTAATTTTTGGGAAAAAGCAAAATATAGAAAATTTACTGCTGAACCAAAAATTTTATTAATAACCAGTAAGTATTTTTTAATTGGAGAAATAATTACTGCTTGTAAAAAATTAGATTATCAATACTATCTTTTGCATCTAGAAAATCAAGAAATAGGTTCCGAAGAGTTTATTAAGCTCTTGTTAAAAGCAATCTTAGAGTTTAAGCCAGATTTTATTTTAACTATAAATCATTTAGGAGTGGATAAAGAAGGCATTTTAATGGATCTTTTGGAAAAGCTGGAATTACCTTTAGCCTCCTGGTTTGTAGATAATCCTCATCTAATTCTTTACATGTATCACAAAGTAAAAAGCAATTATAGTGTTATTTTTACCTGGGATATAGACAATATTTCTCTTCTTAAGGAAAGAGGATTTTCTAGAGTTTATTATCTGCCTTTGGCTACAGATACAACTCGTTTTAATCCTAAAAATAATTTAAAGATAGTGAATAGACTATCTATCCCCATCTCTTTTGTTGGCAATTCCATGTATTACAAGGTAAAAGCCAGAGAAGAAAAGTTGCTATCATTTGAAACTATTCTTCAGCATTATAAGCAGGTAGCTTTTGAATTTAAAGATAGTGATTACTTGGTCGTGAGTGACTTTTTAAGAGACCATTATCCAGATTTATATCAATTATGGCTTGATTTACCTAGTATTGAAAGCAAATTGGATCTGGAAACCTTAATAACCTGGCAATCTACCCTGGAATATCGTTTGGAAAATATTAAAGAGATTTTAAGTTTTAGACCTGTAATTGTAGGAGATAGAGGCTGGTTTAAGTTATTAAAAGCAAATGACTTATGGAGCTATCATCAAGAACTAAATTATTATACAGAGCTTCCTTATTTTTATGGGCAGAGTAAGATTAATTTTAACGCTACCAGTGCTCAAATGAAGGGAGCTGTTAATCAAAGGGTTTTTGATGTGCCCGCTAGTGGAAACTTTTTACTTACAGATTATAGGTATCAAATAGAACACTTATTTGAAGCTGGAAAGGAAGTAATTTATTATAAAGATAAGTCAGAAATAAAAGAACTAGTAAAATTTTATTTAAATAAAGATAGTGAACGAAATAAAATTATAGAAAAAGCTAGAAAGAGAATTATTTCTGAACACACTTATGAAAATAGATTAAAAACTTTGTATTCTACAATGTCTAAACTTTTTAATTAAATGAAGCCAATTCTTATTGTCCAATTACATAGAATAGGGGATATAGTTTTAACTTATCCCTTGTTTTTATGGTTAAAGCAAGTTTATCCCCATAATCCCATTTTTATTTTAGGAGAAAAAGCTTTTTGGCAGGATTTAAAGGATGTGTTTTTAGGCGTAAGCTTTTTTTCCTGGGAAAATTTATCCTTTTTAACTAAACAAAAATTTTCTTTAATTATAAACTTAAGCCATAGAAAGGAAAGTGCTTTTTTAACGAGGGATTTACAAGCAGAAAAAAAAATAGGTTTAATTGCTACCAAGAATAATGAATTTTATGTCTTGGGTAAGTGGCAACTCTATAAAAACAGTTTGGTTCATAACAATAGGCACAATAGTTTTCATTGGGCTGAATTAAATAGTTTAGATGTTATTCCTTACTCCCTTCTAAAAAATACAAAATGGAAAAAATTACCTGCCACTTCTCCTAAAAAAATAGGACTTTTTTTAGGGGCAAGTAGTAAGGATAAGACTCCAGGAGCAAGTTTTTGGATAGAATTGACCCAAAAATTACTGTTTAAGGGCTATACTCCTTTTTTACTGGGGGGAGAAAAGGAAAAGGCTCTGGCTCAACAAATTGAGCAGGAGTGTTTACTACCCAGGCAGGCCAATCTTACAGCCAGGTTTGCCTTAAAAGAATTTAGTAAAAGTCTCAGTTATTTTGATTTGCTAATCACTCCTGATACAGGACCTATGCATATTGCTGTTTTTATGGGACAGAGGGTTTTAAATTTATCTTTAGGCAATGTTAGTGCCTGGGATACAGGTCCTTATTTGCCTGGAAATTTTGTTCTAAGACCTTTAATTAGTTGTTATCCCTGTTGGGAATGCAATAAAAACTTATCCTGTAATCAAAAGGTTGAACCCAGGGATATACTTTCTTTTTTAGAGCATTATCCACTTTTAAATAAGCATATAGGTATAGTAAGTAGAAGAAGAGGGCTTTTTTATCTTGAGCATAATTTGCCTTATTTATCTTTTAAGGAAGAATTTAGGAGTTTTTGGTTTTTTTATTTTGGATACTTGTTTGGTTTGTGGCCAGAAGATAGAGCTAAAAGGTGTTTAAATCATATTTTTATTTTAAGGAGTAGTTTGCGAAAAGTATGGATTCAAGAAATTGCAAAATTTTTAAAAATATTAAAAAAAGATATTGATGAAGAATATTGGAAAAGGAGTGTTCCCTTTTTTAGAATATTTACTAGCTATGTTCTTTTAAATTTGCAAAATGTAAATTTTGCCCCAAAAGAGATTATCAGGTCTATATCCAGGTTAGAAGAGATGCTGGATTGGGTAAAAAAAGCTTAATTTAGGTTCGTAAAAAAGGTTTTCCTAAACCTTGAGGAAAGGAATATTTGCTATTTTTTCTGTTTATTAAGATTAAAATAACCAGGGGAAGTAAAAATGGGAGCATTTTTAAAATATAGGCAGGAATGAGTTCTTTACCAATGGCCTGAAAATAAAATTGTAGGGCCATAAAAGCGCCGAATAAAAATGCCCCTACAAGTGCTCTTATTGGCTTTAAACAGGAGAAAATCACCATAGCAATGGCAATCCAGCCTTGTCCTCCGGTCATGTTTTCTTTCCAGCCCGGGGTATAAGCAAGAGATAGATAGGCCCCACCCAGGCCTGTTAACATTCCTCCCAGAATAGTGGCTAGATAGCGATATTTATAGACATTTAAGCCTACACTGGAAGCTACCTGAGGGTTTTCTCCCACACTGCTTAGATTTAGTCCAAGGGTAGTCTTTTTTAAAATAAAGTGAATTAGATAAGTTAAAATAAAAGCTAGAATTACCAATACATTTAATTGCCTGAGCAAAATATTAAGGTAGTAGCTTTTTAGACTAAAGGAAGCCAGGGATAGGGTTTGGAGGCCAATAAAACTTCTTCCTAAAAAATTAGCCAGTCCTGTTCCTAAAATAGTAAGAGCCAGTCCACTTAAGATTTGATCACTTCCCAGATGAATACAGAAAAAAGCATGTATACAGGCAAGTAAGCCACCTGCAAGCATTGCTCCCATAAAACCTAGAATTAAAGACTGGGTGTACCAGGTACAAATAAATCCTATAAAAGCAGAAAATAACATTATTCCTTCTAAGCCCAAATTTAAAATCCCACTTTTTTCTGTAATAATTTCGCCCAGAGAGGCCAGCAATACTGCTACACTGGATTGTAAAGTAATACCTAAAATAAATAAAAAATCTTCCATCTTAATTTTTTACAGTTTTAACTCTGGTTAATTTAAATTCACTAAAAGTTTTAGCCATTAGAAAAGCCAGAAGAATAAATCCTTCTAAAACCTGGGTAAAGGAAGCTGAAAGGTGAAATACACTCTGTACTTCTTCTGCTCCTACCTTTAAAATACTTAAAAATATACTTACTAAGGGAAGTAAGAGGGGATTTTTTTGCGCTAAAAAAGCTGCAATAATCCCGTCATAGCCATAGCCTATGGCTAAACCCTGTTGTAATCTTCGGTGTATTCCCAGGACCTCTTCTCCTCCTGCCAGGCCAGCCATAGCTCCGCTTAAAAGAAACATTGCGAGCAGGAGTTTTTTTTGTTTGAAATGGGCATATTGGGCAGCTTTAGGATTTTCACCAATTACCTTTATTTTATATCCTGTGGGTGTCTTTTTTAAAAAGAAATAAAATAACAGGATTAAAGCTAAAACTATAAACAAGGCTATAGAAATTCTGGTATGCCAGAGTCGTGGCAGCCACACACTTTGGGGGAAAATAGCAGTGCCAGGAAATCCAAATCCCATAGGATCTCTTAAAGGTCCAAAGTAAAGATGCTCCATCAAGATAATGGCTACATAGTTTAAAAGTAAAGAGGAGATAATTTCATTTATCTTCCATTTTAGCTTTAAGATTATAGGGAAAAAAGACCAAAGAGCTCCACCTACAAGACTAAAAAACAGGGCAAAAAACAGGTGAGTAGAAGACGGAAAATATTTAGTAAAATAAAGGGAAAAGATACTGCTAAATATGGCTCCCAGGACCAATTGTCCTTCTACTCCTATATTCCAAAGACCTATTCTTATGGCTATAAGTACAGAAAATCCAGTTAAAATTAAAGGGGTTGACTTTACTATTACTTCTGAAAAGGAATAAAAGTCATAAAAGGGAGTAAAAAAGATTGTCTTATATATTAAAAGAGGGTTTTTTTTTAGAAAAAAGAGTATTAAGGCAAAGATTAAAAAGGAAGATAAAACTAAGAAGAAAAATATTGATATCTTTTTAGTTAAAGATATGTTTCTGGGTCGTAAAATCAGCAATTTTATATAGCTCCTGTTAGATATAACCCTATTTTACTTATTTCTTCCCTGTTCTGAGAAGAGAAGAGTTTTTTTATTTCTCCCTGGAAAATAATAGCAATTTTGTCAGCTAAGCTTAGAGCTTCTTTTATATCCCCTGTAATTAACAGAATAGCTGCCTTTTTTCTGGCAGCTAAAAGTCTATGCCAGACCTCTTCTGTGGCCTGGATATCTAAACCCTGAGTGGGTTGTTCGGCAATAATTAATTGGGGATTTTTGTCTAATTCTCTGGCCAGAATAAATTTTTGCAGGTTGCCACCAGAAAGGTGACGGGCCAGAGTTTTATTGCCCTTGGGGGCTTTGACATGGAAATTACTTAACAGGATTTTAGTCTTTTCTTTTATTTTATCCCAGAAAATAAACCATTTGGAAGAAAATTGAAATAATCTGGTAAGGATAAGATTGTGTTCTAAGTCTAATTCACTTACACTGCCTAAATTGTGCCTGTCTTCCGGAATGTAGCTTACAGAAGAGGGAAAATTTTTTGTCCAGGTATGGCCAGTATAGGTTTGGTTTTGAAAATAGAGGCGTCCTTCAAAATCTTCTATGCCTCCTAAAACTCTGGCCAGATTTTCTTGTCCATTTCCAGAAACCCCCAAAATAGCTACTATTTCTCCTTTTTTAATTTCCAGGTTGATGTTTTTTAACTTTTTTTGTTTTTCTTTAGTACAACTTATGTTTTCTAGTTTTAAAATAGTTTCTTGAGGTTGTATTTCTTCTTTATCAACCTTAAATACAATATCTCTTCCCACCATAAGCCTGGCCAGCTCTTTTTTACTTCTTATTTCCTGAGGTAAAAAAGTAGCTATAAGGCGACCTTTTCTTAATATACTTATTCTGTCAGCAAGTTTAAATACTTCTTCTAATTTATGAGTAATAAAAATAATGGTATGTTTTCTCTTTTTTAAAAACAAAAGAATCTCAAAAAAGGAATCTATTTCTTGGGGAGTTAAAATAGAAGTTGGCTCATCAAATATTAATATTTTGGCCTGTTTATAGAGTAATTTTAAAATTTCAACCTTTTGTTTTTCTCCTTCACTCAAATTTATTACTTTTTTATGTAAATCTACCTCTAATTTACTTTCTTTACTTATTTTTTGGATTTTATTTAAGATTTCCTCTTTAGGTATAGTAAATTTAGAAATAGTGCCTAAAGCAATATTTTCCCATACGCTTAGGTTGTCAATGAGCATAAATTTTTGATGAACCATGCCAATGCCATAATCCTGGGCAATTTTGGGGTTTCTAAAAAAAACTTCTTTACCCTTTAGATAAATTTTTCCCTTGTCTGGTAAATAATTCCCAGAGATTATGGACATAAGGGTGGATTTTCCAGCTCCATTTTCTCCCAAAAGGGCATGGATTTCTCCTGGGAAAATATCCAGATTTATATTTTCATTTGCCCAAAAATCACCAAAAGATTTACCAATGTTTGACAAACGCAAAATAGGTTCTTGCATATTTATAAAACTTGAGGGTTAGGTAAGGAAGCAAGGTAATTGACAGGAAAGTCAAAATTAAATTTAGTATCTCCTTCTTTGGCTACAAAATACCCAGCCACTATGGATAGAGGAGGAGATAGTTTAAAAAAATTATTTACCTCTTCAATGAGGTCTTTTAAGGCATAAAGGGTACTTCCAGTACTTACCACATCATCTAAGATGATAACTTTCTTGTGTTTTTTTAAAAAATTTAAATCCCTTTCATAAAGGGCTAAAAACTTTTCTCCACTGGTAATAGAGCTGGAGCCCAATTGAATAACAGGCCTGGTCTTTGGTTCCATATGTGGTTTTACACGATTGTAAGCAATGGCTATGACTTCCAGGCCCAGTTCATTGGCCACTACCTGAGCAAGTTGTAGAGATTTTTCCACAGGAGTAAGTAGAGCAATGTCTTTTAAATCAGGGAAGTCTATTTTGATTTGCTGGGCCAGAAGTCTTCCCAGGTCCTGGTTTACCTTAGTTTGTCCCAGGAGATTTAAAGATACAATTTTTAACCTGGGTGACCCCTCTAAAACTACCCAGGGAAGTTCTAGGGAATAATCTAACCCTTTTATAGTTAAGGAATATTTTTCTCCCAGTTCAAAGTTATTTAAAGAATAACTCATCTTTTAGACCCTTAAATAAGGGGGAAAATTTCCCCCTTTATCTCTAATCAGGAATGGTGCCCTGTACGCCCTTAACCAGCCAGCGCATGGTTAACAGGTCGTGATCAGTAAGTTTTTCTCCTGGTTTTACCTTTAAGTTGCCTTTTTGATCATAAATAGGACCTACAAAGACTTCATCTTGTCCTTGTTTGAATTTTTCCAGCAGGGCTAGAACCTTGTTTTGAACTTCTTTAGGTACAGAAGGGTGAAAAGGACTTAAAGTTAGCATATTTTCTTCAAACCCAGCCCAGTAAGCTTCTGGTTTCCAGGTACCTGCCTGAACTTCCTTTACAACTTTTACGAAATAAGGCCCCCAGTTCCAGATAGTAGAAAGCAAAACACATTTTGCTCCATATTGAGCAGCATCTGTTCCATAGCCAATGGCCGGAACTCCCTTTTTACAAGCAGCCAGGCTACTATCAGGAGTATCAGCCATCTGTCTAATTAAATCATGGCCTCTAGAAATAAGGGTTTCAGCCAGGGTAGTTTCATTGATAGGGTCTCTCCAGGCTTTGAGCCAGACTACTGTGTTTACCTTTTCTGGATTATACTTGTGTCCGCCTTCCTTTAATCCTTTAAGCAAGCCTAAGGTAAAGGCATTGATGCCCCGAATGGGCTCTGGAATAGGATTGGTGGCCACAGTTCCCACATTTTTAAAGCCCATAAGTCCAGCCATATAGCCAGCTAGATATTCTGCCTGATACATCCTGGCAAAATAGTTGCCCATATTGGCTGCAGTCTTATAGCCAGAACAGTGTTCAAAAACCTGGTCAGGAAAGTCTTGGGCCACCATGAGCATGGGATCCATATGTTCAAAAGTGGTACCAAAGATAATATCATAACCTTTGCGAGCATAGTTGCGAAATACCCTTTCTGCATCAGCAGCCAACACCTTTTCAGTATAACTGACTTCTACTTCATCTCCCATTTTTTCTTGCAGGTATTTAATTCCATTGTAGGCAGCAGTGGTCCAGCCCATATCGTCAATGGTCCAGAGCAAAGCAAAGGCTACCTTTACTTTTTTCTTTTGGGCCCAGGCAGGAGCGCTTACTAAAAAGACCAACAGAAAAATGCTTAGAGCCAGAATGCTTGTTTTTTTCATGTTAAAGACTCCTTTTAGGTTTGCTAGTCATACTTAATGGGACTTATTTTCATTAATTTTTCCCAATTGTGTTCAGCTTCTATCCTTCTTATGGTGCCAGTCTTTCCTCTAATAACTAAGGAATGGGTAATGGCTCCTTTGCCAGTATATTTTACTCCTCTTAAAAAGGTCCCTCCAGAAATACCTGTGGCAGCAAAAAAGACATCATCACTTTTAATCAGGTCATCAACAGTAAAGATGCGTTTTAAATCATATCCACCTTCAGCCAGGGCCTTTTTTTCTTCTTCTTTTTGAGGGTCAAGACGGCAAAGCATTTCTCCACCCAGGGCCTTGATAGCACAGGCAGAAAGAACCCCTTCTGGAGTTCCTCCTGTACCCATCATCACATCCACTTCAGAAGTTGGGTCTACTGCCATAAGAGAGCCAGCCACATCTCCATCCGTATGGAGTTGAATCCTGGCTCCTGCCTTTCTAATTTCTTCGATAAGTTGCGCATGTCTTGGTTTGTCCAAGACAAAAACCACTAAATCGTCTACATCCTTGCCTAAAGCCCTGGCGATTTTTTTTAAATTGTCAGCTACAGGAGCATCCAGGTCAATTACTTCTTTGGCTTCTTCAGGCACTACTAATTTTTGCATATAATAGCTGGGGCCTGGATCATACATGCTACCCTGAGGGGCAAGACCTACCACAGAAATGGCATTGGGTCTGCCCAGGGCCAAAAGATTGGTCCCTTCTACCGGGTCTACGGCCACATCCACTTTGGGGCCTTTGCCTGTGCCCACCTTTTCGCCATTATAGAGCATGGGAGCTTTGTCTTTTTCTCCCTCTCCAATGATAATGGTTCCATCTATATCCAGGCTATTAAAGGAAAAGCGCATGGCATCCACTGCAGCTTTGTCCCCAGCCTTTCTTTGTCCTTTACCCAGCCAGCGACCAGAAGCCATAGCTGCTGCTTCTGTAACTCGCACCAGGTCTAAAGCCAAATTGCGATTGGCCTGCTCCATAGCCACCTCCCCTTCAAATTAAAGGTTTTCTTTTACAAAAGCCAAAGCCTTTTCTAAGGTAAAACCATATTTTTCTTCCAGAACCTTAGCTGGAGCTGAAGCTCCAAAATGGTCAATTCCTAAAACTTTTCCCTTTAATCCTACAAATTGATACCAGATATCCGGACTACCTGCCTCAAAGGCAAAGCGCTTTTCCACTGCTGAAGGCAGGACCTGTTGTTGGTATTCCAGAGGTTGCTCTTTAAAGAGCTCTACGCAAGGCATGCTTACCACTCTGGTGGGAACATCTAAGGATTTAGCCACAGCCAGAGCCAGATGAACTTCAGAACCAGTGGCTATGATAATTACCTCTGGCTTTCCAGTCTCAGCCTCTTTTAAGATATATCCACCTCTGAAAACTCCTTCTGGAAGCTGAGGATAATTATTTTCATCTAAAACAGGCAAGCTTTGGCGGGTAAACAATAGAAAGCTTGGTCTATCCTTTTGTTTTAGGGCAATTTCTAAACAATACTTACTTTCATTGGCATCAGCAGGTCTAAAGACCAGAGAATTGGGAATAAGCCTTAAGGAACTGGCGTGCTCTACTGGTTGATGGGTAGGTCCATCTTCTCCCACATAAAAAGAATCATGGGTAAAAATATGTACTACAGGCAGTTTTTGCAGAGCAGCCATTCTCAAGGCATTTCGTTCATAATCAGAAAAGACCAAAAAGGTGGCTCCAAAACCCACCAGGCCGCCATGTAGGGTCAAGCCATTTAAAATGGCTCCCATGGGAAATTCTCGCACTCCAAAGGCCAAATAACGTCCCTGGGGGTTTTCCAGGTTATCAAATAATCCTACACTTTCTCTAAATTTAACTGTCTGGTTGGAAGGATCCAGGTCAGCAGAGCCTCCCATTAAATTGGGCAGGGTATCAATAAGACTTTCCAGGCAAGCTCCAAAGGCCTTACGGGTAGCTAAGGGAGTTTCTGGAGAAAAGTTGGGCCAGTTAAAAACCCTTTTTTCTGGAGCGCTAAAAATAAAGTCAAAAAATTCCTTTTTGCTTCCCTGAAGCCGGGCAACCTGACTTTGCCATTTTTTAGCCTCTTCTCGTAAGGTACTAAAACGAGCCTGAAAATGCTCAATCACATCTTCAGGCAGGTAAAAGTCTTCTAAAAGAAGGCCTAATTTTTCTTTGGTAGCCTTAATTTCTTCTACAGAGAGAGGAGAGCCGTGAGTTTTTTCACTGCCTTCCAAAGTGGCACATCCCTTGGCCATGGTAGTGTGCCCAATAATTAAAGTGGGCCTGCTTGTTTCTGCTTTAGCTTGAGTTAAAGCCTCTCTTATCTCTTGGTGATTGTGACCGTCTATTTCCAATACCTGCCAGCCAAAACTGGAAAAAAGTTGCTTGTAATCAGTACTATCACAACGGGCAGTAGGCCCTGCCAGTTGAATTTTATTGCTATCATAATAGACAATAAGTTTTCCCAGTTTCCACTTTCCAAAAAGAGAAGCACTTCCTAAAACCACAGGCTCCTGCATATCACCGTCTGAAGCCAGGACATAGGTATAATGATTGCAAATCTCTTCCCCCAACTTGGCCCGCAAAAAGCTTTCAGCTACAGCCATTCCTCCAGCCATAGCAAAACCTTGCCCTAAGGGGCCGGTGGTCGCTTCCACTCCAGGAGTGAGGTCGTGTTCTGGATGGCCTGGGGTTCTGCTTCCCCATTGGCGAAAGTTTTTTAGATCTTCTATAGATAAAAAGCCGCACAAAGTAAGTAAGCTATAAAGAAGCATGGATTCATGCCCTGCAGAAAGGACAAAACGGTCTCGATTAAACCACTTGGAGTCATCAGGATTAAATTGGAGAAAATCCTTAAACAACACATAGGCAAAATCTGCAGAGGACATGGCACCACCAGGATGGCCCGAGTTGGCCTTGCGTGTGGCATCAATAATTAATCCTTTGATAACATTAACACTTTTTACATCTAAGTTTTCCATTTTCTTTAATCTTTCTTTTAGGTTTGAGAGGTTAAACATTAAAAAAACAGCCGACAGGCGAGGGAAACCAAGAAAACCAGACAAAGTCAAGTCTTGATTTCCTTCTTTTTTAAGCAAAAAAAATTTTAGATACAAGGAATTTTTAAAAATTATTTCTTGTCTTGTTTTCTTTTAGGAGGAGTTCCTTTTAAGAGAATCTCTTTTTTTTCTAAACAGGGTAAGGGAAAGTCTGTTGTATGAGTAAGACATTTTACAGGGCAGGCTGCTTCGCAGTTGCCACATAAAATACATAGATAAGGTTTATACTGCCAGGTACCTTCTTGTTTATTTATTTCAATACAATTGGCAGGGCACTTTAAAGAACAAGAACCACAAAAAATACACTTTTCTACTTGATTTTTTAAAATCCCTCTAACCTCAGGATAGGGAGCTCTTTTTTGATAGGGATAGGGCCTGGTACTTTTCCTTTTTAGCAAGTTAGTTAAAACTGTAGTTAAAAAAGGAGGAAATTTATACTCCATCTATTATCTCTCCGTACAACTAATACAGGGGTCAATAGATAAAATTACAACAGGGACATCTGCCAGTTCTATACCTGTCAACATTTTAGCTAGAGCAGGTACATTGGCAAAAGTAGGAGTTCTAATTCTAAGCCTATCTAAAAATTTACTGCCATTTGCTTTAAAGTAATAAAATACTTCTCCTCTTGGCTGTTCCACTCTAAATACATTTTCCCCTTCAGGATATCCTTTTACTTTTACACTTATAGGTCCTTCAGGTATTTTGCTTAGGGCCTGTCTTATTAAATCTATAGATTGAAACAGTTCAAAATAGCGAACTTGCATTCTGGCAAAGGAATCTCCTTCCTGGGCGATTACAGGTTCAAAGTCCAATTCTGAAAAGGCAGCATATTGGAGTTGCCTACAGTCTTGCGCTACGCCACTGGCCCTTAACACCGGTCCAACTGCTCCCAGATAAAGAGCTTCTTCTGCAGATAATATTCCTTTTCCTTTGGTTCTTTTGGATATAGTGTAATCTTTGAAGAGAGTATCTTTTACTTCTTCCAGTTTATTTTCTATTTCTTTTAATTCAGCTAAAATCCACTTTTGGTCTTCTGTACTTAAATCTCTTTTAACTCCACCCAAAATATTGACAGAAACTATAATTCTGTTTCCTGCAGTTTTTTCATTTATATCCAGAATCTTTTCTCTAATACGCCAGAAGTGATAAAAAAGACTTTCAAAGCCAAAACTATCTGCAAATAATCCTAACCACAGTAAATGTGAATGCATGCGATGAAGTTCAGACCAGATGGTGCGTAAGTATTTTGCCCTGGGAGGTACCTCCACTCCCATCATTTGTTCAATTCCTTCACAATAACAAAGGGCATGAATTTTAGAACAAATCCCACATACCCTTTCTACAACTTGAATCATTTTGTGAATGTCTTTTATTTCGCAAAGCTTTTCTAACCCTCGATGTACATAACCAAAACCAGGAATAGCTTCTTGAACAATTTCATCTTCTACAGTTAGAGAAAAGTGTAAGGGCTCTGGCAAAACAGGATGTTGCGGTCCAAAGGGTATAATTGTCTTGGGCATGATTTTTCCTATTTATTATTTTTTAAAAAAAGAGGATTTTTTTCTGGATAAAATAACTGTCCCTTGTAATCTATATTTAATTTAGCAAAACTTAATCCAAACTGGTCTTGAATTTCGTTTTCCAGTAAAAAAGCTCCCTCATAAATACAAGTAAGAGAGGGAATAGGAGTGTCCTTTGCAACTATAATTTTAAGATGTTTCAAGC
This sequence comes from Desulfonauticus sp. 38_4375, assembly GCA_001507915.1. GTDB lineage: Bacteria > Desulfobacterota > Desulfovibrionia > Desulfovibrionales > Desulfonatronovibrionaceae > Desulfonauticus. The sequence continues at coordinate 43,611 of LGER01000002.1, forward strand.
TTAAATTTAGGTCAAAGGTGTACAGAAGTTCAAACTTTTCTTCTACCTGGGTGCAGCTTATACTTACCAGACGGTATTTTTTTTCTCTTAGTTCTTTTACCTGAGTAAGTAAGTCCTGTAAATTGATTATTTTATAACTAAATTTTTCCATTTTTTACCTTATCTTCTAAAAGTTCTACGCTTTTTAAGACTCCTTCTAAAATCGCCTCTGGCTTAGGAGGACAACCCGGGATATAAATATCCACAGGAATAATTTTATCCACTCCACCAATTACATTGGGAGCTTCTGCAAATATTCCTCCACTAAGGGCACAGGTGCCTACTGCTAGAATAACTTTAGGCTCTGGTATTTGTAAATATAAATTGTTTAATATTTCTTGATTTTTTCTATTTACAGTTCCAGTTACTAAAAAGATATCAGCATGCTTGGGATTGCCCACATTGATTACGCCAAAGCGTTCTGCATCATATACAGGAGTCAGGACTGCCAGAGTTTCTATATCACAGCCATTGCAACTACCACAGTCAAAGTGAAGCAACCAGGGTGATTTTTTTATTCCAGTTAAGAGAAGTCTTTTGATAAATTTCATTTTATCCTTTATATAACCAGATTAGATTAATTAAAGCCAAAATAATTCCCACAGACCAGGCATTTTTTAGCATAAAACGCCAGGTTAAACGGCTAGTAATGTTATCTACAATAATTTCCAGAAAATAGGTCAGGAAAACCAAAATTGTGCTCATAAAAAAACTATTAGCCCAAAATAAAGATATAAGGCCTAAAATAAATACCAGCTCAAACCAGTGAGCTAGTTCTACTATAGCCAGATAACTACCTGAATATTCTGTAAAAACACCTCGTACAATTTCTTGATGGGCGTGATGAGAGGCTGAAATGTCAAAGGGTGATTTTCTTAACTTGATAGTCAGGGCAAAGGTAAGGATTAAAAAGAGTAAGGGAAGTTTGGCTAAAAGAGGATAATTTAGTTTATAGATGGAGCTTATTTCAAAACTTCCGGTAACTAAATAGATTCCTACAATTACTGCAATAAGTAAAGGTTCATAAGCTATGATTTGAAAAAGCTCTCTTTGTCCTCCTATTTGACTAAAGGGAGAAGATACAGAAAAGGCCCCTAAAACTAAAAAGATAGAGCCTACAGCCTGAACAAAAAAGATTAAAAGTAAATCAGCTTGTAAAAAGAATAAAAAGGCACAGGTTATTGCTCCACATAAATATACATAGGCACAAAAGGAAAGCCAGTAATCGGAAGTTTTACTTTCTTTGCCTAATAATTTAAATAAATCATAAAAGGGCTGGAAAATAGGCGGTCCAATTCTGGATTGTAAGTAGGCTGTCAGTTTTCTATCTATCCCCAGAATAACTCCAATAGCAAAGGGGCTTAAGAGAAAAAGAAAAAGTTTAAGAAACATTGGCACTAACGCAGCCCTCCACCCAAAAAGAGTAAAATAAAGATTAAGGACAATCTATCTATCCAGAGAGCTAGTTTACTGTTTTCTATAACTTGCAATAAGTAATAGTTGCTGGTTTTAGGGATTACCCTTTGTCCCAGAGGATTTACATAACCAAAAGAGGACTTATCAATGCTTAATCCCGAAAAATAGGGAATTTCCAGAGGTTTTCTTTTGGCCTTAAGGAGAAAATAATGAGCAATAAAAAATCCTAAAATAGCCAGGGAAAATAAGGGAAAAAGAGGAAAGGAACCAAAACTATTTTGGAAGCTTCCTCCCAGCAGTAAATAAAGGTTATTTTTCCATATATGAGAGTAGGTTAGGATAAAGGGATAAATTTTTTCCTGGTATAACCAGGGAGAATAAGCTGGAAGTAAAAAAACAGCTAGCAAAAGAATAAGAAGGGGGATTCTGGTTAACAGGGATTGGGATTCCAGCTTTATTTTTTCTCTTAACTTATAGCCCATAAATAAACCTGCCCATCTAGCCCAGTAAAGCACAGTAACAGCACTGCCTAAGGCCAGCATAAGTACCAGCAGGATGTTTTGAGCAGAGCTTTCTATAGCCATCCACTTGCCTAAAAGCATACCAAAGGGTGGTAAAATCATGGCAATTGCCCCAAATACAGTAATAATGGCAGTTAAGGGCATAAGGGTATAGAGATTGCGCATGTCTTCTAAGTTGCGACTGGCAATTTTTTGTTCAATGGTGCCAATGCATAAGAAGAGCAGGGCCTTGTTAAAGGCGTGGAAAAAGGTCAAAATTAAAGCAGCTGTGATACTGGCTGGAGTGTTGATACCTATACAGGCTATAATTAAACCTAAATTACTAATGGTAGAATAAGCCAGCACTTTTTTGGCATTATCCTGACCAATGGCCAAAAGGGCAGTGGCTAGAAAAGTAAAGCCCCCGCAAAGTGCCAGGGTGGTAGAAAAAAAGGTGTTAGCAAAGAGGGGAGAAAACCTTAAAAGTAAATAAATACCAGCTTTTACCATAGTAGAAGAGTGTAAAAGAGCAGAAGTGGGAGTAGGAGCTACCATGGCACCTAAAAGCCACTTTTGAAAAGGAAGCTGGGCAGATTTGACCATACCGGCCAGGCAGATGTAGGCCAAAAAGAGTAAAAACAAGCTGTTTACTGGCGCCTTTTGGACAATTTTAAGGATATCTACCGAGGGAAAAATAAAGTATAACCCTGTACTTCCTATTAGGAAAAAAAGCCCTCCCAAACTATTTAAACGCAAAGCCAAAAGGGAGTTGGCCACTGCTTCTTGAGTCCTGTCATGCCCAATAAGAAGATAAGAACAAAGCGTAGTTATCTCAAAAAAGAAATAAAAGTGAAGTAAATGATTGGTTATAATAAGTCCATTCATGCCAGCTACAAAAAGAAGCAAAATGCAAAAAAAGTTATTATTGGAAGTAGTTTTTAAGGAAAAGTGTTCTCTATGTTTTTGCATGTAAGGAATGGCATGAATAAAGATAAAAAGAGAGATAATATTTACAAAAAGAAGCATAATTTGAGAGATGTTATCTATATTGATTAAAAAGTTAGGACTGTTATCAATTTTTAATTCTAAAAAAAGTAAGAGTAGTAATGATGAAATGTTAAAAAATAGTATTGGTTTGTCTTTATTTTCCCATCCTTTTTTTATAAAAAAAAGTAAAAGTATAAAATCAAGAACAGTAATTAGGTGAGAGTAATTAAACTTTAAGTTAAGTTGTGAATCAAAGTTGTTGAGATTAAATATCTTTATGGAGATAATTGAAGTTGTTATGAGCGCTAAAATAGGAATGTATTTTGCTTTAGAAAAGGGAACAATATATACTAATAAGGCTGCCAGTAAAGGAATAGAGAGGAGAGTTAAAATATAAATATCCATGAAGAAGGACTTTATCTCACTTAGGGTTAAAAGTCAAGTTTTTAATGGTGTTTTATTGCCTTTACAGGCAAGGCTAGAACTTTAAGTTCAAATTAATAGCCAAAAGAGGGGTAGAGGCTTGGTCCTCTAAGTTAAGTTGAATTAAGCCCTTTTCTTTTTTCCCTTTGCAAATAATTTTTTCTTTAGGCTTAGCAACTTCTTTAAAAAAGAGTACATCCAGGGAGTGCAGGTAAGAGTCTTCCATCTCTTGGGGCAGACTCTCTAGAGCAAGGGCGATAAGGATGGCATTGTTTACATGCTGATTTAAGTCAAAATCCAATTTGCGGGAAATATATTCTTCTTTCCAGGTATATCCACTATTTTGCTTTTCAGGTTTAGGTTTGGGAAAGGTAAGAATGTCCTTTTTATTTTCGTGTTTTTCCAGCCATTCTTTGGGTATAGAAGCAATTTTTCTCCTGTTTACATCTAAAAGAGACCACAAAGTGGTGCATTTGGCCAGAATACTATTTTCCTTTTCTATTAAAAAATCTCTTTTAGCAAAAAATTTATTTAAATTTACTGAACAGGTAGATATATTATAAAATTCATTTAAAGAGGGAAGATTATATATTTCCAGATAAAGCCTGGTAAGTACCCAGGAAAGTCCTTTTTCCCATAATAGATGACTGGAAAAAAATTTTTGACTGCTATCTTCATAGGCAGCTTGCTGGATAGAGTTAAGCAAAGATAACAAAGAAAGTTTTTTATTTTTATCTACTTCAAAGATTTTTACTTTAAATCGGGTTTTGTACATAAGTTCTTACTGGCAATAAAGAATAAAGGGGCTGTTCTTTTCTCCCCACTCCCACAGCTCCCTTGTCTAAGTAAAGCACAAAGGCATAGGTGGGTTCAAAGTAGCTGGTGGTAGAAGATAAATAAAGATTTTTCAAGTCCTTAAATCCCTGCTCCTTTTCCAGGGCTGGATACATGTAAGCACAATTGACCAAGCTTTCCAGTTCATTAATGTTGGGAATTCTCCAGGTATATTTAGAGGCAGAGTTAAACTCTTTTAAACAAGTAAAAGCTTCTTCCCAGCTTAGATTTTCTTCTAGATAACCCTTTTCTAACCAAATCAAGTTGGTGTTTGTGTCCAATATTCCATCTTCTACTTTCTTAAAACGTTTATCCATACTTTTCCCAAATTTATAAAATCCATCGTCAAAATCAATAAAACTCTTTTTTTGACCTGTAGATAAAATGTTTTTGCTTTCTCCAGCTACAGGACAAACTAGATAGTATTGATCCTTTCTTCCGTAAAACATTCTACTCCCTTCTAAGTGAATAGCCCAGGCATAATTGTTATCACTGGCTACAGTTGTGGAAGTCCAGTACCAGCCTAAGGTAGTGTTTTTAAAAGGATGAGGAGAGGGTAAAGCAGGCTTTTTATGGCCTGGAGAAAAAATACTTCTTAGCTCTCTACGGTTGGGTAAGCGCCAGTTATTTTTACCTAAAAAATTTTCTTTATTTAACTGATTGATTAAAGAGAAGGCTTCTGCCCAGGTTTGTGGAAAATCAAAAAAATTAAATTTTCGAGGAAATATTAAATTGGTTAACTTGTCCAGTACTCCTTCTTCTTTATAACTTGCAAATCTATTTTCCAGGCTTAATCCAATTTTAAATTCAGCATCCTGTCCTGTGTTTTGGCAATCTATTATTTCTCCTTTTTGATTATAACAATGTTGAAGATTGGTTTGCAGGATATAATTTACTTTTCCCATATTCTCTTATCTAGGATTTTTTTACTATCTTCAATCACGGGGCATTCCTCAATAAAAACAGAAAGTTTTATCTTTTCTTTTAATTGGGAAAATAAGGCCTTTGTATTGGTTTGTCCTTGAATATACAGAGTAAGTTTTTCTTTACCCTGGGGATTTTCTATGACCAATTGCCAGTTTTTTATCTCTGGAAAATTACTTATAACCTCTTGCACCTGATGTTCATAAACAAACTGTCCCTTTACTTTTACTGTGTTATCCACTCTGCCCACAATGGCCTTTATCCTGGGACTGGTGCGGCCACAGGCACAATAACTGTCATCTAAAATGGCCAGATCTCCAGTGCCTAAGCGAATCAAGGGATAGGTTGAAGAAAAGGGCGTGACCACCACTTCTCCTATCATACCAGGAGGGAGGACTTCACCGCTTTGGGGATCGCAGATTTCTACCCAGCACCTGGTGGAAAGGTGCATGCCCTGACCACATTCACACTCATAAGCAATACAACCTACATCAGCTGTGCCATAACCTTGCCTTAGGGTAAGGTTAAAACTTTTTTCCACTGTCTGGCGTAAAGAGGGAGTCAAAATTTCAGCTGCACTAAAGGCTACCCGTAAGTGAAAATCCTTATGCAGATCCAGTCCTTTGGCCTGAGCCCTTTCTCCAATGGTTTTTAAGTAAGAGGCCATGCCCACAAAGCCTGTAGCCTTTAATTTGGTCATCAGTTCTATTTGAAGATCTGTGTTTCCTGGTCCTGCTGGAATAATGGCGCAGCCCAAAGTCCTTAAAGGCTCTTCCATCATCAAGCCTGCTGGAGTCAGGTGGTAACTAAAGGTGTTTTGTACTATATCTCCAGGCCTAAAACCCATGGCATAAAAAGCCTCTGTCCAGCCCCAATAATCCTTCTCCCTTCCTTCAGGGTCAAATAGGGGGCCTGGAGAACTGTAAATATGGGCTAAATCTTGGATAGAAACTGCTAATAAGTCCTGAAAATTATTTTCCTGTAAGGATATGAGCTTTTTTTTGGGTAAAATGGGAATTTGTTCAAAGTCTTTTTCTGTGGAAATTTCCAGTTTATTTACTCTATTTTGAAATTCTTTAACCTTTTCAAAGGCTAGTCTTACTGTTTTAAGTAATTTTTGAAACTTTTTTTTTCTTAATTCTTCTCTTGGTAAAATTTCCCAGGGATTGTATACATCTGGCATAAAAACTCCTTTACAGCCAGCGTTTTCTTCGGCGATAGTGCTTTACTTCTCTATAACTTTTCTTTTCTCCTGCATGTCCCATGCCCAGATAAAATTCCTGTACATCAGGATTATTTAAAAGTTCTTGGGCTTCTCCTTCCATTACAATGCGTCCATTTTCCAGAATATAACCAAAGGATGAAATAGTTAGAGCAGCTCTGGCGTTTTGCTCTACTAAAAGTACAGAGGCCTTTTCTTCCCTATTGATTTGGGTGATAATATTAAAAATTTCTTCTACTAAAAGAGGAGCAAGCCCTAAAGAGGGCTCATCTAAAAGCAAAAGTTTGGGCTCAGCCATAAGGGCCCTGCCAATGGCTAGCATTTGTTGTTCTCCCCCAGAAAGGTATCCTGCCCATTGCTTTCTTCTTTCTTTTAAGCGGGGGAAATAATGATAGACCTTTTCCAGGTTTTCTTTGAATTTTTTGGGGTTGGTATAAGCTCCGCACCTTAGGTTTTCTTCCACACTCAATTCTTCAAATACCCTTCTACCTTCCATTACCTGAAAAATGCCCTTGCGTACTATTTTTTCCGGAGGTTCATTGTGAATGGGGGTGTTTTGATAAAGAATCTTTCCTTCTGTGACCTCACCATTTTCACTTAAAAGCAAGCCAGAAATAGCCTTGAGAGTGGTGGATTTTCCTGCTCCATTGGCGCCAAGGAGGGCTGTAATTTGGCCCTCCCTGACTTTTAAAGACAGTCCCTTTAACACCAAAATTATCTTGTCATAGACTACTTCTACATTTGCTAATTCAAGGATATAAGCCATAAACTATTTACCCAGCCATTCTTTTTTTCTTTCCAGATCAACTTGTTTTACAAAATTAAACTTACCATTTTTTATCTGATAAATAAATACAGACATGTTGGGGCGATGGTCATCAGGAAAATAACTTATAGGTGGAGTAAGTCCCAAGGGGTCATAATTGCGTAAAGTCTCTAAAGCTTGTTTAATAGCAGGACCACTTATTTGACCCTTTTGAGCAGCCAGTTCAATTCCCTTGGCCATTACCAGCATGGAAGCAAAGCCTCTGATATAGTGAGTCATTTGGACCTGGCCCTGGGTAAGGGATTCAATAATTTTCATCCCTGGCACCTGTTGTCCATAAATGGCTGCAGCTTGTAAAGAATAAATTCCTTCACAGGCTCCAGGAGCTAACTTCAGGATGTTTTCATCAGAACCCCAGATGTTTACAAAGAATACAGGAGAAAAGTTTAATTTTTTAGCGTCCTTTAAAATAACAGCTGTAGAAGGAGTAGTGCCCCCTATCCAGACATAATCTGGATTTTTCTTTTTTAAACTAAGTAATTGGGTAGTTGCATCAATGGCCTTAAGACTTACATTTTCTTCTCCCACGATTTCATAACCTATTTCCTGGGCGTATTCTTTAGCAGCAGGAATGGGGGCAAGACCATAGGGGTGATCTGGATAAATAAAGGCCAGTCTAGGCGCTCTAGGTTCTTTCCAGTTTTCTTTGAAGAACTTTAAGGCTGCTCGAATTTGAGTAGAATAATCAGCTGCAATAAAGAAGTTATAAGGTGCTTTTTTGGGATCTGTTAAATGGGCAGAATAAGAAGCAGAAAAGGTAGGTATTTTGTCTTTAGCTACAAAACGAGTTAAAGCCTCTGTATCTTGAGTTCCCCAGCCCTGAAGGGCTACAATCTTTTCTTTGTTTACAAAACGCTTATAAGCACTAATGGCTTGCTGGGCGTTGTAGGCATAATCTACTTGAATGGCTTTGATCTTGTATCCAGCTATGCCCCCTTGAGAGTTTAAATACTTCACACAGTCCAAAATTCCTTTTGCATAAGGTCTGCCTACTGCTGAGGTAGGACCACTTAAGTCAGAAAGCACTCCAATTTTTATCTCCTTGGCTGTAGCCAAAGAGACAAAGAGTAAAACCATTAAAAAACTCAACCAAATCTTACGCATAAAACCCTCCCCTTAAATAAGTTATCCCTTTTTAATGAGCAAAGGGATATAATTTAAAATAAGCCTTAATTAAATGCCAGCGGTGAGCCAGTCCTTCTGGCTCAAAAATAAGAAATAAGATTAAGATTAAACCAAAAATTCCTTCTTTTAGACCCAGGAGATAGGTGCTTATATCCGGGAAAAAAGCACTTAAATGTTGAGAAACTATAGAAAGAAATTCAGGCAGTAGAGTGATAAATACTGCACCAAATACACTGCCAATTATTTTACCCATACCGCCAATTATAATCATTGCCAGGTAGGAAATGGAAAGGTGAATGCCAAATTGTTCTGGAGTAATGTACATGGCATAAACAGCAGCAAGCCCTCCAGCAATACCTGCAAAAAAAGAACTTATTCCAAAGGCGTAAAGTTTGTATTGAAATAGATTTATACCAATTACTTCTGCAGATAAGTAAAAATCTCTTATGGACACAAAGGCCCGTCCATATTTACTGCGCATTAGATTACTTATGGCCAAAGTGGAAATAAGGGCAAAAAAGAAAAGTAAATAAAACATTTTTAAATCATTATCAAAGTAAAAGTTAAAGATAGCTGGAGCATCTAAAGCCAGGCCATTGGAGCCACCAGTTACGCTGTCCCAGTGCAAAAATACATATTCTAAAATCAGCTGGGCAGCCAAAGTGGCAATGGCCAGATAAATGCCTTTTAAACGCAAAGAAGGCAGGCCAAAAACAATACCTACTAAAGAAGCTACCAGGCCTCCCAGCAATAAAGCCTCAAAGAAGTTAATTCCCAGATTCATAAAATAACCTGTGGCATAGGCCCCAACTCCCATAAAGGCGCCATGGCCTAAAGAGATTTGGCCACAGATGCCAGTAATGAGATTGAGAGATACTGCTCCAATTACAGCAATAAAGATGAGGTTAAAGAGTGATAAGTAGTAACTATCTAAAATAAAAGGAACAATTAAAAGAAAAAGTAAAAATGCTCCTAAACAGGTTTTCTGAACAGGACTGGGAAAAATTTGATTTTCCTGGCCATAGCTTTCAAAAAAAAGACCGCACTTATCTGCCTTCATATCCTTTCCACCTCGTGACTGCCAAAAAGGCCATAGGGTTTAAGCATTAAAATAAATACCAAAATGATAAAGGCAGCTACTTCCTTAAAGCCCCCTAGATTGAAAAGTTCCTTAGCCAGTCCATCACATAAGTTTTCCAGCACTCCAATGATAAGGCCGCCCAGGGCTGCGCCCAATAAACTGTCTAATCCCCCCAAGATAACTGCTGGAAATACCTTTAACCCCATGGCTCCCAATTGAGAATTTATGCCATTAATATTGCCCAAAATTACTCCTCCAATAGAGGAAACCACACAGGCAATACACCAGGAAAGGGCAAAGATGTTTTTGATGCCAATACCCATGGACTGGGCTGCCTGCTGGTCAAAAGCAGTGGCTCGCATGGCAATCCCTATGGAAGAGTATTTAAAGAAGAGGGAAAAGATGGTAAACAAAATTACAGCTAAAATAAAAGCTGCTATGTACACAGGGGAAATGGGAAGCCCTAAGAGAAAAATGGGTTCATGGGGTAAAACCTGAGGATAGACTTTTATTTGAGTGCCCCAGATAAGCTGTACCAGGGCCTTTAAAACAGAGGAAAGCCCAATGGTAACCATAATTACACTAATTATGGGTTCGCCAATAAGTGGCCTTAGAATCAAACGCTCAATGCTTAGCCCTAGGATAAGGGAAAAGAGCAGGGTCAGGACAAAGGAGGCTAAAAAGGGTAGACCTGCCTGAACTGTAAGGGCAAAGCAGACATAGGCCCCTACCATAACTAACTCGCCCTGAGCAAAGTTGACCACCTTGGTGGCCTTGTAAATAATTACAAAGCCCAAAGCCACCAGGGAATAAATACTTCCCACTACCAAGCCGTTTATAATCAGTTGAAGATAGTATTCCATGTTAATTGGTCCCTTGAATTTTTATTTTTCCAGTTAGTATTTTTTTACGCCCATCTTGATAAATGATTTCTGTTTTTAAGTTTACTTCCTTTTCTTCTGCATACATGGCTTCTATTAAATCTTGATACCTTTCCTGTACAAATTTACGGCGTATTTTTCTGGTACGGGTAAGCTCTCCATCATCTGCATCCAGTTCCTTAAACAAAATAGCAAAATATTTTATTTTGTTTTTTTCAGGCAAAGTTGTATTTATATCTTTTATTTCTTGTTGAATAAGGGCATATACTTCTTCTTTACTGGCCAGGTCTTGATAGGTGGTATAGGTAAGCAGGTTTTGTTCTGCCCATCTACCCACAATATCCTGGTCTATACAGACAATAGCTACAATATAATCTCTGTTTTCTCCCACTACCATTGCCTCTTTGATATAAGGAGAAAATTTGAGTTTGTTTTCCAGAAATTGAGGAGAAAACTTGGTACCATCTTTTAAGTGCATAACATCTTTTAAACGGTCAATTACAACCAACTGTCCATTCTCTTTAAAATAACCTGCATCTCCAGACTTAAGCCAGCCCTGGACAATGGTTTCTTCTGTAGCCTGGGGATTTTTAAAGTAGCCCTGAAAAACCGCAGGGCTTTTGGATAGAATTTCTCCTTGTTCTGAGATTTTTATTTCAGTTTCTGGAATAGGTTTGCCCACGGTATCAAAGTCTATTTCCCCATCTCGGTGAATACAGGAAATGCCAGCTATTTCAGTCTGGCCGTAAATTTGTTTTAAATTTACTCCCAGGGCATGAAAAAAACGAAAAGTATCAGGTCCTAGGGCAGCTCCTCCAGTAGAGGCAGAGCGAATTCTGGAAAAGCCCAACCTATCTCTTACAGCTCGAAATAAAAATACATTGGCTAAAAAGTATTGAAATTTAATCCACCAGGAAACCTTTTCCTGGTTTAAGACCTTATTCGCATATTTTAAGCCCAGGGGATAAAAAAGGTTGTAGAGAAACCTTTTAACAGGAGTGGTTTCCATAATCTTGACCTGGACTCTGGCTGCCAGATTTTCCCATACTCTAGGAGGAGAAAAGATTAAATGAGGTCCTATTTCCCGAATGTTTTCCTGCACTGTATCTGGCTCTTCTGGAAAATTAACGCAAAAACCAAATAAAAGGGCAGAGGCCACAGACATCATCTGTTCACCCATCCAGGCCAGAGGCAAAAAAGAGACAAATTCATCACTGGGATACTTGGGGTCTACCAACCCCAGGTTCCAGGCCATGGACAGAAGATTTTGGTGCGAAAGCATGGCCAGCTTGGGTTTGCCTGTGGTACCCGAAGTAGTAGCAATAAGACAGGTATCTTCAGGGTTTAAAGACTTTAGCCAATGAGGAAAATTCTGCTTTTCCTCTTTGCCCAGTTTTTCCACATCCCTGAAATCCATAAGCCCTGGGACTCGATAATTACTGAGACCTTTGGGGTCGTGATAGACGATGTACTTGAGGTGGGGAAGCTTTTCTCTTAGGGTGAGTATTTTATCCACCTGTTCCTGGTCTTCAGCCACAACTATTTTGGCTTCTGTAAGTTCAAATACATAATCTATTTCTGAAGCTGGAGCATCTTGGTAAAGACCTAAAGCAATTCCCCCTAAAGCCTGGATTGCCAGCTCTGCAAAGAGCCATTCTGGCCTGTTATCTCCGATTAAAATGAGGATATCTTTTCGGCCCAGGCCCAGTTTTTTTTAATCCTCCAGCAAAAGCTGCAGTGTGTTCGTAAAAGTCTAGCCAGGAAAACTTTTGCCAGATGCCCAGATATTTTTCCCGCAGGGCTGTTTTTTTAGGCCATTTTTCCTTATTTTGCCAGAGCAAATGAGGTAGAGTGGTGGCGTAAGGTTTTTTCTTTTCCATAACTTAGCGTCCTAAAAATAAACTATCTTCTTGTCCCAGGTAAGCAGCAATAACTTGGGGATTTTTTTGAATTTCTTCAGGCGTGCCAGTGGCTAATACCTGCCCAAAGTCCAGAACCACAACTTCATCAGAAATATCCATTACCACTCCCATGTCGTGCTCTACCAACAAAATACTTGTTTTCCAGTCTTCATTGATGTCCAGGATATATCTGGCCATGTCTTCGGTCTCTTCCAGGTTCATCCCGGCCATGGGTTCATCTAAAAGTAATAGTTTAGGTTCCAGGGCCAAAGCCCTTCCCAATTCCACTCGCTTTTGCACGCCATAGGGAAGAGAGCCTACAATTTTGTGTCGGTAAGGAGAGAGATTGAGAAAATCTATAATTTCTTCCACGCGCAAGCGATGTGTTTCTTCTTCTCTTTTGGTCTTGCCAAAATAGAAAAAAGAGGAAAACAAGCCATACTGGAGATGGCTGTGTCGTCCCACCATGAGATTATCCAGTACGCTTAAGCCCTTAAAAAGGGCAATGTTTTGAAAGGTCCTGGCAATACCCAGCCTGGCTCGTTTGTAGGGAGGCAAGTGCAAAATGTTTTCTCCCAGGAAACGAATACTTCCCCGATCAGGTGTGTACCTACCACTGATACAATTAAGCATACTGGTTTTGCCTGCTCCATTGGGGCCAATGAGAGAGACTATTTTTCCAGCAGGAATGTTAAAACTGACACTAACTAAGGCGGCAATACCTTTAAAAGTAAGAGTAACCTTATCTACTTCTAAGATTAATTTTCCCATTGATCTGCAAAATCCTCTGGTCCTATAATGGTGTAGTTACGGTTAATAAGCTCTTTAACTATTGGAGTTGGGTCATCTGTTTGTACTCTTAAGACAACAATTCTTTTATTTTGATGGAAAAAAGTACCTGTAGATATTATACTAAAGCCAAGCTCTGCAATAAAAGAGGAAACTTCAGCAATTACTCCAGTCCTATCTTCTACTTCAAAAGTAATTCTGGCTCCTCCCTGTCTAAGTCCCATTTCTTCTACTAACACTTCTAGCATAACTGACCTATTTATATAACCTATGAGTTTATTTTTTCTATTAACCACTGCCAATCCTGGTAAGTCCTTTTCGTACATTATTTGAGCTGCAACTTCTATTTCTGTAGAAGGGTGTACACTTACAATGTCTTTGCGAATCAGCTTTTCTACAGTTAATTTGGCCAGAATGTAGTTAATTTCATGTTTACTCAAAGAAGTAGCTAGAGAAGGAAGGGCCTGACGCACATCTTCCTTGCGCAAATATCCCAGAAGTTTTCCTTTCTCATCAGTAATTAAAAGCATCCACAGTTTATTTTCTTCCATAATCTTGTCTGCATCAACCACTAAATCCTGAGGAGAAAGGGTGGGAAATTGGGTAATCATTTTTAAGCCAACATACATAAAAGCCTCCTTTAAAAGTTTTTTTTAGTCTTATTAAAAGTTTTTTCGTCAGTGGCTGTTTTTTTTCTGTTATCGGCCAGATTAATTCTTTGGATTCTAAAAAACTAAAATTTTAAAAAGTTTTACCTTTAAGTAAACGAAAGTAAAAACAAAAAGCAAGTTTTTCCTTCTAACCTTCTTAAAATAAAGCAAAATCCTTGACTTTTTTCCCAAAAAACGGCCAGAATAGTGCGAAAACTTTGAAATTGAGGAGCAGTTTAAATGCAGATTGTTGATTTTAAGGAATTAAACGAAAATCTAACTTTTTTTCTTAAAGCCCATAAAATTATTTTTCAGGAAAATAGTCTGGATAAAGCCTGTGCGAAGTTGTGCCAGGAAATAGGGAAAAGGCCAGAATACAAACTTGTATCTCTAATATTAGTTGCAGAAAAATCTTTTTTTTATGTGTGTTCGGATAAGGAAACAGAACACAAACTTGGTTTGTGGTTTAAGGAAAACAAGGAAAAATTGGAAAAAAATGGATGTCCTATAGAAAAATATTTTCAAGACAATAATTTTCTTGAATTTACTCTTACAAATTTAATTCCTGAAATAGACTTTTTAAAAGATATATTAAATGTAGAAATTAAAAAAATATATATTTTTCCTTTAAAAATAGAAGACAATTATCAAGGAGTTTTACTTCTTGGAGTAGATAGAGAGATAAGTCAGTTGAAAATAAGTTTATATTTAAACTTTATACAAATACTTACTTTAGTTGTTATAAATTATTATTTTAAAAATAAGGAAGAAAATTTACATGCTAAAATTAAAAAGCAGGAGATTTACATTCAAAAACTCTTTTCTCAAATGCCTTTAGGAGTAATTTATGTAGAATTGCCTGAAAGAAGTATTGGCTTTGTAAATGATTATTTTTGCAAGTTGTTGGGATATAAAAAAGAAGAACTGGAAGGTAAGTCTTCCAGGATACTTTATTTTTCAGAAGAAGAGTTTTTAGAGTTTGGGGATAAAGTTTATCCACTTTTGGAAAGTAGGGATTATTTGAACCTGTATTCTTTGATTTTTAGGACCAAAAATAATCAAAAAGTAGAAGTAAACCTAACTATTTCAGCAGAAAGAGAACAGGGAAAGTTAAAGTCTGTAATGGCTTTTGTTCAGGATGTTTCCTTTCGTAAGGAAGTATTAAATCAATTAAACGAAGCTGTAGTTATTCTGGATAGAGAAAAGAGAACTGTAGTGGATTTAAATAAAAGATGTCTTGAATTGTTTGAAGTTGGATATTTAGAAGTTTTAAATCAAAGAATAGATAGAAAAGTGTTTTATGATTTTAGAGATAGAGACTTTATTCTGGAAAAAATAAATCAAGATCAGGAAATAAACAATTATGAAATGCTTATGCGAAGCTACAAAGGTAGAGTATTTACTGGCCTTTTATCTGTAAAAAAAGTATTTTGGGAAGGAAGTGAATACCTGCTTATTTTGATTAGGGATATTTCTGAATTTAAGGCTTTGCAAAATATGTTGGGGCAGGCTCAAAAGATGGAATCTTTGGGACTACTTGCGGGTGGCATAGCTCATGATTTTAACAATATTTTAACTATTATTTTGGGATTTGCTGAACTGGGGTTAAAGCATCTTCAGGATAGTAGTAGGGTAAAAAAATACCTGGAAAATATTTTAACCACAGGAGATAGAAGCAAAAAGTTAATTCAACAACTTCTTACCTTTAGTCGTCAAAAAATGGGTGAAGATAGATATCCTTTAGAAGTAAGTCCGGTAATAAAAGAACAGTTGAAATTACTGCGTGATACTCTTCCTTCCATTATAGACTTAAGGGAAAGTATAAGTAGCCAGGCTCTGGTGCGTACCAATCCTACAGAACTGCAGCAAATTTTGTTAAACCTGGTTACCAACGCCTATCAGGCCCTTCAAAAAACAGGAGGTATTATAGAAGTTTCTCTTGTGGATGTAAAAGCAGAACAGGGCCTTAGAGAAGAAGATTTTTATCTGCCTTCTGGAAATTATGTCTGTTTGGTAGTGGAAGATAATGGGCCAGGCATACCTTCAGAATACCTTCCTCATATTTTTGAGCCTTTTTTTACTACCAAAAAACAGGGAACAGGCATGGGCTTGGCCATTGTAGCCAGTATTGTGAAAGGTATTGGAGGATATTTCTGGGCCAATAACAAAAAAGAAGGAGGAGCTATTTTTAAAATTTATCTACCTGTTTTTGAAGAAGTTGGCACTGGGATTAAAACAGAGGAGCAGACTTCTTTTAAAAAACTTCCCAAGGAATTGCCAGGATTAAATGTTTTGCTGGTAGATGATATTAAAGAGGTTTTGGAAGTAACCACTTATTCTCTGCAAGAACTGGGCTTAACTGTTAATCCATTTCAATATCCCAGGGAAGCTCTTGATTTTTTTGAAAAAAATTATGATCAGATAGATCTGGCTATTTTAGATTTAAGCATGCCAGAGATAAACGGTAAGGAACTGGCTCTAAAGTTTAGAGGGATAAAGCCTCAATTACCCATTATTTTTCTTACTGATTATACTGATTTACTGGATGAACAAGAAGCCAAAGAACTACAGGCTTTATTTTTACAAAAACCCATTAAGTTAGAAGAACTGGAAAAAAATATATTGTTACTCTTAGGGGGGAAGTAAATCGTTAAAATACTTTTAGTGGAAGATGATGAGCACATACGCAATTTGATTAAAGAAACCTTATCCTTTAATAACTTTATCTTTTTGGAAACAGATAAGGGAAAGGAAGCTCTGGAAATATATACCAGAGAAAAGCCAGAGGTTTTGATTGTGGATGTGAATCTGGCAGATTCTGTCTCAGGGTTAGAGGTGGTTAAAGAAATCAAAAGTAAAGCTTCAAAAAGCAAAATTCTTATTTTAAGTGGAGCTATTCCAGAGCAAGAAAAAGAAAAGTGTTATAAGGTAGGAGCTGATGCTTATTTACCCAAACCCTTTAGTCCCTTAAGCCTTATTCAAACCATGGAAGATTTTTTAAATGAATTAGCTGGAGAATAAAATGTCTTCTACTGATAAAATTTTAGAACAGCAATTGCTGGATAAATATGCTAAAGACCTGGCTAAACTTTATGCCCAGGAAAAAGAAGAGAAAAGTAAGCTTGAAAATACATTACAAGAATTAAAAGTTATATTTAAAAATATCAATGATGGATTAATTATTGTAGATAACAATTTTAATATTAAAAGAGGAAATAGTAAATTTAGGTCTTTTTTTGGATTTAAAAAAGAAGATATTTTAGGCAAAAACTTATTTTCTTTGTTAAAGAGCAAAGAGCTGGAAGCTATTTTAAAAAGTAAAATTAGCAATAAGATATTTTTAAATGAATTGGTGTTTAATAATTATCCAGATAAGATATTTAAAATAACTGTCGTACCTATATCTGAAG
Source organism: Desulfonauticus sp. 38_4375 (assembly GCA_001507915.1). Taxonomy (GTDB): domain Bacteria; phylum Desulfobacterota; class Desulfovibrionia; order Desulfovibrionales; family Desulfonatronovibrionaceae; genus Desulfonauticus. The sequence goes on from LGER01000002.1 coordinate 60,619, forward strand.
AATATAAATTAATCATTTTTCAAAACAATAGCCTGATTTATCGCTTTAACCAGAAGTTAAAATCCCAGGAAGAATGGTATAGAGCAATTCTAAGTAATATTCAAACTGGACTGGCTATTGTTGATTTTGAAAGTAGAAAAATTATAGAGATAAATCCAGAATTGGAAGAAATTTTATCTTTATCCAAAGAGCAAATAGTTGGTAAAGAATGTTTTCAATATCTTTGCGCAGGAGATTATTCCCTCTGTCCTTCTGGAAATACTAAAGAATTGAATTACAATCTGGTAACTAAAAATAAAGAAGGTAAAGATATTTATTTATATAAAAAAGTAAATGTTATTAAAATAGAAAATAAAAAATATGTCTTAGAATCAATAACAGATATAACTGATTTAAAGTTAATAGAAGATAAACTGGTTCAAACAAATAAAAAAATACAAACTTTGTTTGATAGTTTACCTTTTATTTTAATTGCCATTGATTTAGAAGATAAAATTGTAGAATGGAATCCTATGGCTGAAATTTTTCTGGGTCTTAGAAAAGCAGATGTCCTGAACAAAAAGCTTGAAGAAATCAAACACAAGATAGAATTTAAAGAAATTTTAGATTTAAAGATAAGTTTAGGAGTAGAGCAAAAGGAGCTCAGATATAAGCGTTCTGATGGAAGAGTGGGGTTTTTGGATGTTAGAATGATAGATTTGCGGACAAGTGAAGCAACAGAAGAAGAAATGCTTTTAATTATTGCCCAGGATATTACTGAATTTAAAATTATGCAGGGTCAATTGGCCCAGGCCCAAAAACTAGAAGCTATAGGGCAGTTGGCTACAGGAATAGCGCATGAAATAAATACTCCGGCTCAATATGTAAGTGATAATCTTTATTTTTTACAGGAAAATTTTCCACAGCTTAAATCTCTATATTCAGAAATTATATCCACTCTAAAAACAATACCTAATCTAAAATTAAAAGCCCTGCTTTCTAAAATTGAAGAAGAAGATGTGGAATTTTATTTGCAAGAATTTCCTTTGGCTATAGAGCAGGCCCTGGATGGTATAAAAAGAATAACAGAGATTGTGCAGTCCATGAAACAGTTTGCTCATCCTGGAACCAGAGAAAAGGTTTATACTGATTTAAACAAGGCCATTGAAAACGCTAAAGTGGTTACCAGAAATAGCTGGAAATATGTTGCTGACCTGGAGTTAAATCTGGATCCCAATTTACCTTTAGTAAAGTGTTATCCTTCTGAAATTAATCAGGTTCTACTAAATATGATTGTAAATGCAGCTGATGCTATAAAGGAAAAAATAGGAGAAAAAGGTAAAAAGGGTGAAAAAGGTAAAATCATTATTACTACCAGGTCCTTTGGCAATAAAGTGAAAATATACATTGAGGATACAGGAACAGGCATTCCAGAAGAGTTAAGGGAAAAGATTTTTGAACCCTTTTTTACCACTAAAGCCGTGGGAAAGGGTACAGGCCAGGGGCTTAGCCTGGCCCATTCCATAATTGTGAACAAACATAAGGGGTTTATTGCTGTAGAAAGCGAGGTAGGAAAAGGGACTACTTTTATTATTGAATTGCCAGTGGATGGAGAAAATGAGTAAAAAAATTCTTTTTGTGGACGAAGAGAAAAGGGTTTTAGAAGGTCTTAAACGCACACTTTTTCCTTTGCGCAAGGAATTTATCCTGGTCTTTGAATCTGATTTTTCCAGGGCTTTAACTTTGCTCACAAAGGACAACTTTGAGGTGGTGGTTACAGAAGTAAAACCTGACCTAGCTGATGGTTTGGAGTTATTAAAGGCAGCTTATAAATATCAGCCCCAGGTCTTACGCATAGTTCTTTCTGGATATTTGGAAACAGATTTATTGTTGCAAACCTTAGGGATAGCCCATCAATTTTTAAGTAAGCCAGTAGAGGCAAAAAAGTTAAAAGAGGTTATTCAAAGAGGCCTTAGTTTAAGAAATCTCTTTGAAGATAAAAGAATTTTACAACTCCTGGGGAAAATAACCACTTTACCCACTTTGCCCAAAATTTATCAACAGTTAAACCAGGCTCTGGCTAAAAAAAATGTTTCTCCGCAAGAACTAGCTGAAATAATTATTCAGGATATGGGACTTACTACTAAAATCTTACAACTGGTAAACTCTGCCTTTTTTAGCCTGGCCAGAAAAATTACCAGGATAGAAGAAGCTATTGTTTTTCTGGGCATAAATACCATTAAATCCCTGGTGCTGGGGATAAGTGTTTTAGAAGAAGGCAATAAAATCACTCTTCCCAACTTTTCTTTAGAATACTTAAGTGGTCATTCCCTAAAGATTGCCCAGACTTTAAAAAAACTGGGGATAAAGGAAGGCCTGGAACCAGAAAGGGGAGATGAGCTTTTTTTAGCTGGTTTGATACATGATTGTGGTATTGTGATTTTGGCTCAAAACTTTCCTTCGCAATATCAGGAAGTAGCCAGGCTAATAGCAGAAGGACAGGAACTGGAGCAGGCTGAAAAAAAGTTTTTAACCTTACTCATGCAGAAATTGGAGCTTATCTTTTAAATCTTTGGGGTATTTCTGAAGACATAGTGACCATGGTTTTTTATCATCATAAACCTTTACAGGCTTTAGATAAGATACAAGAAGTATTTTTAATCCATTTGGCTGAATTTATGGATAGCCAGAACTTATTGGAAAATTTATAAGGGAGACATTATGGAAAAGATTCTTTTTGTTGATGATGATGTAAAAATATTAGATGGATTTAGAAGAACCTTAAGAAAAAAATTTTTAGTAGAAACTGCTGCCAGTGGAATGCAAGGCCTAAAAATGCTCAATGAAAAAGGTCCTTTTGCCGTAGTAGTTTCAGATTTAAAAATGCCTCAGATGGATGGTCTGGAATTTTTATCTAGGGTAAAAACACTTTTTCCTCAAACCGTAAGGATAATGCTAACTGGGCATGGAGACCTTCAGGACGCAATTTCAGCTATAAATAGTGGAGAAGTGTTTCGTTTTTTGGTTAAGCCTGTACAACCTAAAGACCTGGAAAAATCCTTACTCGATGCTTTACAATATTATTTACTGCAACAAGGTGAGAAAGAATTATTGGAAAAAACCTTAAAAAGTACTATTGATGTTTTAGTAGAAATATTAAGTATCACCAATGAAGAAGCCCTGGGCAGGGCTTTAAGGATTAAAAGGTATGTGCGGGATACTGCTATTATTCTGGGAGAAATGGATATCTGGAAGTATGAAACAGCAGCTTTACTTTCTCAGCTTGGCTGCCTTATTTTGCCTCCAGAAGTAATTCAAAAGGTCAAAACTGGCGAAAGATTGGAAGGAGAGGAATATCAACTTTATATGCAACATCCTTTTATTGCTTCTGACCTTTTGCGCAAAATTCCCAAGATGGAAGAAATAGCCAATATTATTGCCTATCAACAAAAAAACTATGATGGAAGTGGCTTTCCTATAGATTCAGTAAAAGGCAACCAAATTCCCTTGGGTGCTAGAATTTTACGCTTTGCTTTAGACTTTGATTTACACTTTTTAAGAGAAAAGAATAAAATAAATGCTTTAAAAAAGATTTTAGAACATAAAGAAAGATATGACCCGAAAGTATTTAAGGCCTTTTTAGAAGTATTGAGTGTAGATGATGAATACAGGCTTAAAAAAGTGAAAGTAGATGAAATTATACCTTATATGGTAGTAATGGAAGATGTGTATAGTTTAAATGGCATGGTCTTACTAAAAAAAGGCCATGAGGTTAGTAAAAGTATTGCTGAAAAGATTCGTTTTTTAGACAAGACCTATGGTGTAAAACAACCCATTCAAGTTTTAATGCCGCCTAAATTTCTAATAGAAAAACGCCTGAAAGCTCAAAGTGAACAAACACCAAATAAAGAGAGTAAGTAAAATATCCTTGTTAAATTCTAATACCAGGAAATTAATCTGGAGCTGGGCTCTTTTTGATTTTGCCAATTCCAGCTATTCTGCAGTTATTGGGGCAGTTATTTTTCCTGTTTACTATTCTACCTATATTGTGGGAGAAAAGAGTTTGGGAGATTTGCTCTGGGGAAGGGCTATTTCCCTTAGTATGTTTTTGGCTGCCCTGATGTCTCCTTTTTTGGGAAGTAGTAGGGATATAACTGGATATAAAAAGAAAACTATTTTTGCACTTGTTTTCCTGGGCAGTTTGAGTGTAAGTGGTTTTGCTTTTCTAAAGCCTCTGGATATTTATTTGGGCTTTTGGTTAGTAGTTTTGGCTAATTTTTCTCTGGAAACCAGTCTGGTCATCTATAATGCCTATTTACCAGAAGTAATTCCAGTTTCTTATTGGGGAAGAGTATCTGCCTGGGGTTTTGGACTGGGATATCTTGGTTCTATTTTCAGTTTAATTATAGCTTTATATTTTTTAAACCAAAAACAGTTTTCTTTTATCTGGCTAACAGTAAGTTTATTTTGGATATTATTTTCTTTACCACTTTTATTTTCTTTTCCAGCTGATATAAAGGGTAAATTTGAGGTTAATTTATTAAAAAAAGCCTATAAAAAGACTTTTTTTACCTTAAAAGAAGTTTTTAAAAATAAAAATTTAAGATTTTTCTTTTTATCTTATTTTTTTTATTTAGATGGAGTAAATACAGTTATTATTTTTTCCAGTCTTTTTGCCTATAAGACCTTAGGATTTAATTTTAAAGAACTGGTATATCTTTATTTGCTGGTGCAATTTACTTCTTTATTAGGCTGTTTTATTTTGGCCAAACCCTTTGATAAGTTTAATTTAAAAAAAATAATAAGTTTTTTGATTTTATTTTGGTTTTGTATTTCCTTACTTACTTTTTTTACTTATGCCAAAACACTTTTTTGGGTTGTGGCTACTTTGGCTGGTCTGGGTTTAGGAAGTATCCAGGCAGGCTCAAGGGCTTTTTTTAGTGCTCTCATTCCCTCAGGGCAGGAGGGAAGTTATTTTGGTTTTTATGGTTTGGTGGGTAAATCTTCTGCCATTTTAGGCCCCTTAGGATTTGGGCTGGTTTCTTATATCTTTAAGAGCCAAAGGCCAGCTGTTCTTTGGGTTGGTTTACTTTTTTTATTGGGGTATTTATTTTTCAAGCAAATAGACTCTAGAATTTAGAGTTTCCTTAGTAAAAATTGGATAACTACCTTATGGATAGCTAGCAGTATCAGGTGGAATTTTTCCTGATATAGTGGGTAAATAAAATTTTATCTTTTATTTTCCTCATACATTTTTGCGATCTCCTCTGCCAGGTCTTGTTTTAATGAAACTGGTTCAAGAACTTTGGCATTTGCCCCAAATTGTAGAACCTTCATTTTTATCTCTGTAAAATCAGCAACAGGAAGAGTTAAAATTACGCCATTTTCAGTTGTTTCAAGAATTTGATCTCTATGCCATTTTTGTTTTTTGATTATATTTGCTGCCTTGCCTTTAAACAAAATTTTCACCTGTGCGATCTGTTCTCCCTTAAAAATTCCAAAAGGTGAATCTAGAATTTTTTCAGGATCAACGCCCAGTTCTTTTGCTGATTTGCTTCTACTGCCCAGCAACTTTGCTTTTTGAATACGCGCTACAAGGAATGTGCGGAGTTCTTGCCTTAAATGGCAGTAAGCAAGTATATACCAGCTGCTTTGATAATTAATAAGGCGTATAGGATCAATAGTGCGGGTAGATGATTGTCCGTCTGGCTTGTTGTAATCAATTTGTAACTGTCGCTGGAGGTGAAAAGCCTCAATAATGGTTTTCAGAATTTCCGGCTCTACATTTTGTACTTCTATTCTTTCACACCAGAGGCAATCAAGAATCTTCTTATAATCAGTAGATAAGAGTTTTGCCAGTTCTTGTTTTAAGATTTCAATTTCTTTTAGACCTGATAGTCCTGATTCTTCTGCAAGCCTATGTACCATAGCCAGGAAAAAAATAATCTGAGGGCTATTTTCAAAGGGCAAAGAAAACTCTTCTTTATAAAAATAACCATTTTGATTACGATTGAAATCTAAAGGAGCGAGTAGTCTATCGCGCAAATATTCAATGTCCCGGCGGGCAGTAATTTTTGAGACTTCAAACTTAGCTGCCAGGTCTGTAGCATTTGGAAAAAGCCCCGCTTTTATCTGCTTGTGAAAATAATAAATCCTTTCCAGTTTACTCATTGGACTTTACCTACAATTTCTTCTTATTTTTTTTATTTTTCCCAAAAAACAGAGGGTAATCATTATATGATAAGGGCTAAGTGTTAGATAGCAGGGAAAATTTATCAGCGTCAAGAAATAGAATAATAGTACTCAAGGCTTACGCGTCAAAAAAATCAGGAAGATAAGAAGGTAAAAATCTAGGAGGCGTGTTATGCAATTTGAAATTTTTATCCCAGGATTTAAGCGATTTGTGTTCCAGGCAACAAACTCAGGTCTTCTGGATATGATTTTAGAAGAACAAGCAAAAGAAAAAGTGCCTGAAGAAATTGCCACTACTGGTATTTGTTTTAATTTTAAAGTTTATTGACATTTATTTTGTTTATATATTAAACTAACTGTATTTTATTAAATATATAGAGTTTTTTTCTATCTTAGCAGGCTTTGAGTAGAGAAGATATATAAACATTAATTTTTATAAGGGTATATCTAGCCAAAATTTTGTTGCTGTATGTTTTTGCAGAGGCATCAAAAAATAGGGAGATGAAGAATGAATCAAGAACACATAATTAATCTTTGTTACAAAGTGAAAGGAGACACCTTGCCAGTTGATCATGGTTTTGCTTTATTTAGTAGTATAAGTAAAATCTTGCCTCATTTTCATTCAGAATCACGTGTTGGCTTAAGGCTTATTAGAGGTCGATATGTGGGCAATGGTCTTCTTTCCATTAAACCTGTAGCGGAATTAATATTCAGAATGCCAGGGTTACTTATCCCAGAATATTTATCATTGTCAGGAAAAAATCTGGATATTTCAGGACATAAAGTAATTGTTGGTGTTCCTACGACTCACCATCTCATCCCTGCAACGGTGCTTTATGCCCATCTGGTGACAACAAAAAATGGCCATAATGAGGAACGATTTAAGCAGGAAATCACCAGGCAATTGCACCAGCTTAAGATAAAAGGAAAATTTACCTTGGGTAAAAGACGTACTTTTAAGGTACATGGGAAACAGGTGGTGGGATATTCTTTGCTTGTTTCCGAATTAACTGCTGAAGAGTCCATTGTCTTGCAGGAACACGGGCTTGGAGGAAGACGTAAAATGGGATGTGGTTTTTTTGAACCCTGGAGGCCAAAGGATGGAATTTAAATATATGCTGGCTAAAGCCTGCCCTGATCCTGACAATCCACCTGAACAGGCCACACTTTTAGGACATACAAAGGCAGTGGTGGATGTTTTTATAAACCTTTTTGGAACTGCCAGTGCTCCTACCAGGCTGGCAAAGAGGTGGTTAAAGTTTTTCCGTCTTAATATAAAAGATTATCCTGTTTTTTTTGTAAATACTTTAATAGCATGTATTTTACATGATCTTGGCAAAGCAAATAGCGGATTTCAAAAAATGATTCGCAGACAAGGTGAACAGAAAATACGCCATGAACAATTAAGTGCAATGTTTTTATTATGTCCGAAAATAAAGGGCTGGATTGAAAACATAACAGATGCGGATTTTGACCTTATAATTAGTGCTGTAGCCTGCCATCATTTAAAGCTGGAGCCAGGTAACAAAAATTTACTCAATGGACAAAAAGGGCAGAGATTTATAGTCTTTCGTATCTATATTAAACAAATTTTAGAAATTATAAATTCTTTATGTAAATATATAAATTTTCCTTGTATAGTCAGCCTGTCATTGCCTGAAATTTGTGATTTAGATAATACGGAATATGAGTATAAAGAACAGTTAGAAAAAATTTTTAATGGGATAAATCGCAGATGTAAAAATAATAAAATATTTCAAAAAATTTTATTAGCTGTAAAAACAGCTTTGATTGTGGCTGACAGTGCTGGATCTGGACTTAGCAGGGAAAATAAAGATTTGTTCTCCTGGTTGAAAATGGCCTTTGATGAGGATGAATTGCTTACAGACCAAACCATCACTGCAAAAATAATAACTCCAAGAAAAAAAGAGATAGAAGCAAATAGTAAAAAGCCATTTCAATGGCAAGACTTTCAGCTTCTTGCTGATAAATTGCCACAAAGGGCAGTTCTTGTTTCAGCCTGTGGCAGTGGTAAGACTCTGGCTGCGTGGAGATGGATAAGGGCGCAGTTAAGGAAGAAACCCACTGCCAGAGTGATGTTTTTGTACCCCACCAGAGCAACAGCCAGTGAGGGTTTTAGAGACTATGTGTCCTGGGCGCCTGAAGGAATTCTGCTTCACTCTTCTGCTCCTTTTGACCTGCAAAACATGTTTGAGGATTTTGATGAACGTTCTCACGTTGATTTTGAAGTAGAAGATAGATTATTTGCCCTTGCTTACTGGCAGAGGCGTATTTTTAGTGCAACCATTCATCAATTTTTAGGAGTGATGCAATATTCATATCGTTCTGTATGCCTTTTGCCTTTGTTGGTAGATAGTATAGTGGTTATAGATGAAGTTCACAGCCTGGATAGTGCTTTGTTTTCAGCTTTAAAAAAATTTTTAGAGGAATTTGATCTACCAGTATTGTGCATGAGTGCCACCCTAACACCATTTAGACAAGAGAAATTAGAGGAGTGTGGCCTTAAAATTTTTCCTGATGATCCTGAAAAGTTGAAGGACCTATACCAAAAGATAAAGATCCCCCGTTATCAGGCAAACCTCATTGAAGATACAGAAAAAGCAAAAGATATAGCCTTGGATGCTCTGGAACAGGGCAAAAAAGTGCTCTGGGTGGTCAATACTGTAGATCGCTGCCAGCAATTGGCTCAAGAACTAAATAGTTATAAAGATGTCTTGTGTTATCATAGCCGCTTTAAACTGGAAGACAGACTTAAAATTCACCAAAAAGTAATTGAAAATTTTAAAAAGGATAAACCAGTGCTGGCTATAACCACGCAGGTGTGTGAAATGAGTCTTGATCTAGATGCCCATGTTTTAATTACTGAAACCGCACCTATTACCAGCCTCATCCAGAGAATGGGAAGATGTAATCGACATTTAAAATATGAGTGTGGTGAGGTTTATTTATATTTTCCAGAAGATAATACACCTTATAAAGACGGTGAACTGCAAGGAGTAGAAAAATTTGTATATAAAATAAATCAGAAAAAACTAAGTCAACTTGAATTAGAAGGCCTGCTGGAAGATCTGACTGCCAATATGATAGAAATAGAAAAATACAATGCTTTTTTTGGGAATGGCCCCTGGGCTTTAACACGAGACATTGCAGATTATAACAACCAATGTGTCCAGGCCATACTGGATAGTGATATTGAAAGGTTTTTTGATTTGAAAAATAAAAAAGAACCTTTTGATGGTCTTATTGTTCCTGTACCCAGAAAAGTGCCTGTAAGGCAAGTTTCTAAAATAGGTAGATTCCCTTTAATAGTTTCTTCAGATTACTATTGTGAACAATTTGGTTTAGCAAAAACACCCTGGGAGATGATTATATGAAGAAACAAGATAAAATTACTTTAAGCTATAATTTATTTGATTTGCCCACTGCCCAGCATAAGGCAGGCCTGGCAGGATTGCTGGTACTGATTGAATCTCTGAAAAGGAGAAATGTATCTCCCTTACCAGAAGTGGAAGAAATGACTCCATCGCGGGTGGTTATTTCTTTTACTAAAGAGAGTATACAGGTGTTGTTTGATGATTTGTATGATGCTGAATTTGCTCTGGAATGTCTTGCGGGCCCAGCCAAAAACTCATGGAGTTTATGAAGAAAGGGCAGAAGGAAAACCTTCTTCTGAAGCTTCAAAGGTTTGGGACTCTTTAAACAAAGCCATAAAGGCCAAAAAACAGAAAGAGGAAAGTTTTGCTGGCTCTGTATTTATTGGCGCACAGGATAAGAATGCAGAGCTGGTGCCCTTTAAGGGACTTCCCCAGGAAAATTTTTTGCTTCACTTCTGGTATATTGTCAGCCTTGTTTTTGAAGTGCGATTTGTGGAAATCAAAAGAAACCAGGAAAGAAAAACAGAGATTAAGTGGAAAACTCCTGCTTATGCTATAGTCATTCCTGAACCTGCTAATAATTGTGCTTTTAAAGAAGATGTAATTGAGATGCTCTCCAATTTACCAGTTGAAGGAGAAAGTTATACACCAGCCTCAGGAAAGGTTAATCTTTTTGAAGAAGGAGCCTTAGAATACTTGCATTTTCTTGTGGTTAATAAAAGTCGTAAAATGGGTGGGTTCTTTGACTCTATTTCTGGCCTGGAAGTTTATCATGTGCAGAAGCAGGGCAACAATGTGCGTATGCTGGAAGCATCAAAAATAATTCCTGAGAGAAGAATTTTTGAAAAATATGAACGCATGCGACAGGCAAATATGAATCCTATTTTTAAAAGGTTTTATTTACAAAATATTCTTACCCAAAACCCGTGGTATTCAGGGAGCGAAAAATATATCAATATATTTCCTGCTGAAATATTTATCTGGAAAACTGGAAAAACTCCAGAACGAACAGCTTTTAAATTTTTTGGCCATGATTGTAAAAAAATGTTTGAACAAATAATAGAATCTTTAACAATAAAGGAGGTCAAAGAGGTGAATGAAGAAAGTAAAGAAATGTTTCTGGCAAAAATTATTTATAAGATGGTCAAGCATTATATTTTGCTTAAGGCATTAAACAAATCTGGATTATCCACTATAACTGATGAAAAAGGCCAGGCCATTTATCCTTTTGAAAATAAAGAATACAGGGAAGCCATTGAAAAGGTAAGTATGGATGCTTTTTTGGCTATGCGGGGGCGAAAGGAAGAGGATTTTGTGGAATATTTTACTGGCACTATTTGTTCTGTACCTCAATTTTTGCCTCAAGAAGAATACCTTCTCCTTTCTGAGGCCCTGGTGCAGGGCGGGTGGGAAAAGGTCAAATCCTTATCCCTGCTGGCAATTTCTGCTGCATCTTATCTGGCTAAAAATATTCAACACAAGGAGGACGAATAAATGAACATTTTTGGAACAGTATTAACCTATGCTGCCCCAAGTGCAAACTATCGGGGCGAGTCTGCTGAAAATAGAAGCGTACTTCAAAAAATAACCCTGGGCAGGTTTGAATATCCTGTTATTTCTCCAGAAGCTATGAGAAACGCTTTAAGAGACACTTTAAGAGAGCTTGGGCTTCCCTGTAATCGAGAGAGATTAAACGATGAAGAACAACTGGCAGTGAAATTTCAGGATTATCCTGATCCAGACAGATTTGCAGATGATTTTTTTATGGGCTGGCTTATTGCTGCTGGAAGCAATGATAGGAAAAAAATTTTAAAAGAATTAGAAGAAAGAGGGCGTGATCCAGAAAAATTTACTTTTAAAAGAGATTCTCTTTTACGGATGAATCTGGCTGTAGCTTTAGAGCCATATCGTTATGATTCTATTTTTACCCAGTCTCCCCAGGATGTAACTCCAAAAGAAATAAAGTCCTGTAAAAATGCAGAGAATTCTCAGCTTCTTCATCGGGAAGTAACCTATACTCCTTTTCAATATCCTTTTGCCCTCAATTTAAATGAGTGTAAACAGAAAATAGATTGGACAAAAACCTTGCTTAAGGCCATTGGCCAATTAAATGGTGTTGCTGGCAATCATGCCCGTAGTTATTTTGAAATGGCGCCTGCCAGTATAGTTATTCGCTTAACCAAGTTGCTTGTAGCTGGTTATTCCACTTATGGCTTTAAGATTAAAGATGATAAACATCTTTTCCCAGAGGTCATAGATGGAATTTTACATGATGATTATCCTGGTTCTGAATTTTATATTGGGGGCAAAATTGTCAAAGATATGGATGAGACACAAGTAAATCAGCTCAAAGAAAAAGGAGCCACCCTTGAAAGAAATCCTCAAAGGTTGATTGATATTGTTGCGGAAAAGATGTTCGCAGCAGGAGAATAGACATGCTTATCTTATATTTACAGGCTCCCTTTGCCACATTTCGCACTTTTACTGCTGGAAGTTTTAGGCCAACTGCCAGATTTATCACTCCCTCTGCTGCTTATGGATTACTCTTAAATATAGCTGGTATTGAAATGCGTTACGATGATGGCAAATCTGTAATGACGAAAATTGATTCTGGATTGCCTGAATGTTCTCTTGCTCTGGCAGCTCTGGAATTTCCCGGAATCCATAGTTTATATCAACAAATTCATAATTATCCTGTAGGTAGTAGCGGTAAAGAGCGAAAAGATATGGCTAAGGGGAGTAAATACAATATTTTTCCTGCCAGGCGTGCTTTTTTGTCAGGTATTAAGGCTTTTATAGCTTTAAAAGGTAATGATGAGTTGGAGGAAAAAGTAAGAAAAGGGCTAGCAGGAAAAACAGAAAGAAAGTATGGCCTGCCTTTTTTAGGAGACAATAACTTTTTAATAGACAAGCTGGAAATAATCACTGAACCAAAACCTGCTCACTGGTACATTCCTTTAAAGGAAGATGATGAAGTTGAGTATAATGAACAGATTGATAGACTAACTATCACCATTGATCGGTCTGAAATGAGTAAAACCAGATCAGCTCTGTTTGTGCCAACAAAAAGGCCAGTAAAAGACATACCACCAAAGGCATGGGTAACAGTCAAATATTAAAGTAAATTGTTATGTCCAGCACCATAGAAGACAAAAGCGTTTTCCAATCTTACTTTCTGGCAGAAAAAACAACAGATGAGCCGCTCATTCGAGTGATGGCTTTACATGCTCTGACCTATTGTGAGCGGCTCTTTTATCTGGAAGAAGTGGAAGAAATAAGAGTTGCAAATGCCAATGTCTATGCTGGTCGCAGACTGCATGAAGAATTAGAGAAAGGATGTAAAAAATATACGTTAGAGCTTGCCAGTCAGGAGTTAGGTATTCGTGGCAAAGTTGACTATGTACGCACAGATGCCGGGGAACTTATCATTTATGAGCATAAGAAAGGTCATTCAAACAAAGGCAATCAAGCCTGGCCCAGTGATCACATCCAGGCAATTGCTTATGGCCTTCTTGTTTCTGAACACTTTAATCGTCCGGTAAAAGAGTTGCGTATTCGTTATCACGCAGATAACAAAACTATTATTATTCCTTTTGATCTGGCTAAGGCAAAAGAAGAAGTTTTAAAAGCAGTAAAAAGAGCCAGGGAACTACGTTCATCAGTTCAAAGACCTCCTGTTAATGTGTCTGAAAAGCTCTGTCGCACCTGTTCCCTTGCGCCAGTATGTTTGCCAGAGGAAGAGCGTTTTGCAGCAGAAGAAAAAGAAAAGCCATTGCGTTTATTTCCTGCTGAGGATGAAAAAAGAGTGGTTCATCTCCTTGAACAGGGAACTACGATTCATAAGGATGGATATCAGTTTATAATTAGTTTACCTGATGGAAATAAGAAATCTATTCCAGGGTCAAACGTTGCTTCTTTTGTTTTACACGGCAATATTCAAATATCCACTCAAGCCATTCATTTTTGCGCTGCAAATGATATAGGTGTACATTGGCTTTCTTATGGAGGTCATTATGTAGGGGCGTTGCAAAAAGGTGCTGGATATGTGCAACGCCGTCATCGACAATATGAAGCATTTCGCGATCCATTTTTTAAAATTTTGCTTGTATCTAGACTTTGCAGGGCCAAAGTAGAAAATCAGTTAAAATATATCCTCCGAGCAACAAGGTCAAAGCGTTCAAATGAAACACAAGGCCAGGAAGAATTGCAGGCAAATATAAATAGAATTCGCTATGAAATAAAATCCCTGGCTAAAATAGAAGAATCCTTAAGTAAAATTAATAATGTAGACCTTATTCAATATGACAGGTTAATTAAAGAGATGCGTGGGCATGAGGGCAGGGCGGGGAAAGAATATTTCAATGCCCTGTCCTGTATATTAAATTTGAAAGAAGAAGATTTTTTATATTTTGCTGGCCGTAATCGACGTCCGCCTAAAGATCCTTTTAATGCCCTGCTGTCTTTTGGTTATGCCTTGCTTTATAAAGATTGTGTAGCTGCTATTCAGGCTGTAGGGCTTGATCCCTGTTTTGGATTTTTTCATACTCCACGTTCTTCTGCCTATCCTTTGGCTCTGGATTTAATGGAATTATTTAGAGTAATCTTATGGGACATGCCACTTGTAGCTTCTGTCAACCGCAAGCAGTGGCGTAAAGAGGATTTTGAAATTACAAGTAAGCAGGTCTGGTTAAACAAAGAAGGTCGGAGAAAGGTTATTTCTTTGTATGAAAATCGCAAAAGGGAAAAATGGAAGCATCCAGTTTTAAAGTATTCTTTAAGTTACTCCCGCACAATAGAGCTTGAAGTAAGGCTGTTGGAAAAGGAGTGGACTGGTCAAGCAGGTTTATTTGCCCGTTTACGAGTGCGTTAACACAGAAGATTTTGTTTTATTTTAAACCTTACAACAGAAAAGTTAAATGGAGATAAAAAGTGAGTACAGATAAGCATTGGCATCTGGTTTGTTATGATATTAGGGATCAGAAACGATGGGCAAAGGTTTTTAAAATTCTCAAAGGATTTGGTGAACATTTACAATATTCTATTTTTCGGGTGCGAATGAATAAAACCCAGCTGGAAAAATTGCGCTGGCAACTATCTGAAATACTTAATGAAGAGGATGATTTAATGATTGTACGTCTGTGTCCTGCCTGTGCTAAAAGAGTTATTGACAGTAGGGAGGAGGAAAAATGGAAAGAACCAGCCCCAAATTTTGAAATTTTTTAAATAAATCAGGTGATATTTTATTGAGAATATATTGTTTGTTATTCTGTGATATAAAAACATTGAACATAAGGTGTTCAAGTAATTAAGAGATTGACTTTTGTAAAGTAAGGAATTTCCAGATTTAGTTAATATATTTATATGGTTATAAGTAAATACGCTTTTTAGAGGTGCTTGAAAAGCAAAAGTAATTGATATTATTTAATTTGGTTAATCTATGGTGGCGGGAGGTATTGAGTAGTTGAAAAGCGTTAAGCAGG
>LGER01000039.1 GCA_001507915.1 Desulfonauticus sp. 38_4375
CGCATAAGCTCACGAATCGCCAGCCCAGCAGCGTCATCCGCAGCTGTACCTACCCTAAGACCAGAAGAAAGCCTTCTGGTAGAAACCCCTAACTTACCGTAAGCAGTAGAGAGGTTTCTGGCAGCATTCATTGCCATTAAGTTGTGATTAACGACCAAAGACATAGTCTTCCTCCTTGAAGTTTTTTGGGCTTCCCTGCCCTTTTTCTTTGTCTATCTTATCGACCGGGAGGAAGAAAACTTTAGTTAAAAAAGAAAATAGACCTATTTTTTTTGCAGTTGCTCCAGGGCCTTTTCCACACAGGGAGTACAGGCAGGACAATTTCCTACCTTGGAGCAGTGTTTTTTTAGGGCTTTGAGCCAGGTTTCACCTGTGCGAGGACAGTTCTGGATAAATTCTATAAAGTGGATGAGCTTTTCTAAGGTAAGGTCGTCTATGTGGTGTTCCAGGCGACAGGCATTTTCTTCAGCCTTTTCCTTATCCAGACCCAGAAAGTTTTCCAGAAAATCAGCAATTACCTTGTGTCTATGGACAATGCGGCTGGCCTGTCTAAAGCCTTCTGGGGTTAAGGTGATTTTGCTGTAAGGCTGGTAATTGATAAGACCTTTTTCAGCTAGAATTTTTAAGGCTCCGGTTACAGAAGCCCGTTTTACTCCTAAACTACTGGCAATATCTTTGGCTTTGGCCTGTTGGTTGGCGCTTTCCAGATGAAAAATGGTCTCCAGATAATCTTCTAAACTGGGAGTTAGTTTTTTAGACATGTGTTTAGTCTAGACTAACTTTTAAGGGTTTGCCAAGTATTTTTTTTGCTTCTTCAAAATCTATTCCCCGTTTTTGCGCTATGGAGTTTAAGTTTTCTTCTGCATTGGACTTGCGCAGGTAAAGAGGTAAGGGGAATTTTTTAAAAGGGCTGGTATCTTGTTCTTGAGTTAACTTTACTACTTCCTGAGCACAGGGAAGGTCATATTGAGGGGGTAAGATTTGTACCTTCCAGGTGGCTATTTCTGGATTTCTGCGTACACCACTACCCAGAAGCAAGGCTTGAGGGTAGTTTTTGAGGGCATTCTTCAACTCTTCCAGAGTATAGGTGGAAGGTTCAAGAAGGGGATTATTATTGCTATCAAAGGGTTGGGCATAAACTTCTTGGTGTCTGGAGTGAGTGATAACCCACTTTACTTGTTTTAAAGGAACGCTTCTAGCCAGACTTAAAAAATAGTTTAGTCCTAGCAAGGGCACATTGCCAGCTAGAGCAAGCCCATAGGCATGGGCAAAGACAAGCCTTAGGCCAGTAAAAGAACCTGGACCAGTAAAAACATAGATGGCCTTTAGGTCAGATAAGGAAAGGTGGAAGGTTTTGAGGAGATAGTCCAGGTGAGGAGCAAGTACAGGCATACTTCCCTTTACTGGCTTTATCTGCCAGTGCCAGAGCACCTCTTCTCCTGCCCCCAGGATTATCTGAAGATAGTCTTCTACTCCGTTTAAAATAAGTACCTTATTTGAAGATGCGCATGAGGTCATTGTAAATAGCTATTCCCATGAGTAAGAGTAAAAGGGCCAACCCTATTTTGAGACTTATTTGTTGAATCCGCTCACTTAAGGGTCTGCGCATAATCATTTCTAGCGAGTAAAAAAGGATGTGTCCTCCATCCAGAATGGGTATGGGCAAAAGATTTAAGAGCCCCAGGTTGATACTAAGCAGGGCAGTTAAATTGAGCAAATTTACCCATCCCTGCTTCGCCTGATCACTTACCAATTTGGCAATGGTCAGAGGACCGCCTATGGTTTCTAAAGGTAAGATGCGCTCTATTAATTTTACAATGCCCAACCAGGTTAGTTTGATAATTCTTCCCGTATGCACGAGTCCTTCCTGGGCTGCTGCAAAAAAGGATAGTTTTTGCGTAAAAAAGTTATCAGCAGCAATAATGCCCAGTTGTGGTTTAACAACGGTTTCACCAAAGATATTTTTTAGGGTTTTGGCTTTGGTTTTAGCCTGCAGGGTTAGAATTTGTTGGTTTCTTTGAACTTTTAAGGTGAGTTGAGCAGTATCACTTTCCTGCACTGCTTCTACCAACTCGCTCCAGGTCTCTATTTTTTGACCATTTACCTCTAAAATAAGGTCTCCTGCTTGCAGGCCGGCTGCTTGAGCTGGAGTATTGGGAACCACTTCGCCTATTTGGGGAAGTAAGTAGACCTTTCCTTGAGCAAAAAACAAACCCCAGAAAATAAACCAGGCCAGAAGGAGATTAAAAAGTGGGCCAGCAACAACTACCAGCATTTTTTGATAGGCAGGTCGGAGGGCAAAACTTTCCTCTGCAGCAAAAGGAGGCTCTATGGCCTGGTCCTTACTTTCTCCTACCAGTTTTACATATCCGCCCAGAGGAATGGCTGAGAGCCTGTACTGGGTTTTTCCCTTTTGAAAACTTAAGAGTTTAGGACCAAAACCAAGGGAAAAGATACTTACGCCTATTTTAAAGAGCCTAGCTATTAAAAAATGTCCCAGCTCATGGAAAAAAATAAGCAGTCCCAGGACTAAAATTACTGCCAGTGTGCTATTTAACATTTTAGTTCCTTTGCCCTTTCCAGAGTTTTTATTCTGGTTTCTTGATCCAGGTTCAGGATGGTTTCAAAAGAAGATATAGGCATAGATTGATGTTTTGCCAAGAGTTCTTCGATTAAAAGAGGAATGTGTTGAAAGTTTATCTTTTCTTTTAGGAAAAGTTCTACAGCTATTTCATTGGCTGCATTCAAGACCACACAGTGGCTTTGACCGGCTTGCAGGGCTTCCTGGGCTAATCTTAAGCAGGGAAATTTTTCTAAGTCAGGTGGGTAAAAGGTAAGGGGAGAAAATTTTGTAAGATCCAGATTGCATTGCTCTGTTAGTTCCAGACGCCTTGGATAGCCCAGAGCATAAGAAATGGGAATTTGCATGTCAGGAAATCCCAGTTGGGCCAGGTGGGAGCCATCTTGAAAAAGTACTAAGGAGTGAATGAGACTTTGAGGATGAATGACCACTTCAATGGAAGATAACTCCAAGCCAAAAAGGTGATGGGCTTCGATAACCTCTAAGCCTTTATTCATTAAGGTAGCTGAGTCTATGGAAATTTTTGCTCCCATGGACCAGTTGGGATGCTTGAGGGCATGTTTAGGAGTAATTTGTTTAAAATCTAACCTGGAATTCCAGAAAGGTCCTCCAGAAGCAGTGAGAATAATTTTTTTGACCTGTTCAAAGTGGGGTTGGGTTGCTTGAAAAATAGCGTTATGTTCTGAGTCTAGGGGCAGGATTACGCTTTTTTGTTTTTTAGCCAGTTTTCTAATAAGTTCTCCTGCCAAGACCAGAGATTCTTTATTGGCAATAAGGACAGATTTTCCCTTTTCCACAGCCTTTAAGGTTGGCCCCAGACCTGCTGCACCCACTAGAGCAGAAAGCACAAAATCAGCTTCTTCTAATTGGGCCAGATCTAAATAACCCTGCTCTCCCCAGAGGATTTGGGGATGATAATCACTGGGTAGTAGTTTTTTTAGCTTTTGAGCTAGCTCTTTAGTCAGTACTCCCAGATATTTAGGGCGATAACAAAGGGCCTGTTCCAGTAAAAGCTCAATATTTCTTGCTCCAGCCAGGGCCAGGAGAGAAAATTTTTCCTGATGCTTGGCAATCACCTTAAGGGTGCTTTGGCCAATGGAGCCAGTGGAGCCCAGGATGACCAGTTTTCGTGGAAAATCAGGATTTTTTAAGGCTAGGGAAGAGATATATTCCATTTTTTTTAACCCAAAAATGGTTTAAGATACTTAAAAAGATAGTAAAGGGGCAAGATAAAAAGAAGTGAATCTATACGGTCCAGAATGCCTCCATGTCCAGGCAGTAAGGTCCCAGAATCCTTTATGTTTAACTTTCTTTTAAGGGCGGATTCAAAAAAGTCTCCCAATTGAGCAGCCAGGTTTAGGGCAATACCAAGAGCTAGATAAAAGGGTAAGTTTTGTTTTTCCAGGAAAAGGCCAAAGCTGAGGTTTACCAAAATACAGGATATTAGCCCGCCCATACTTCCTATCCAGGTTTTTTTAGGGCTTACTTTGGGCCAGATTTTCTTTTTTCCCCAGAGTAAACCAGCATAATAGGCCCCTGTGTCAGAAGCAAAGGCAGAGAAAAGTACCAGGAGTATTTCGGTTCGGGAAAAGTTTTCAAAAAGTTTTAAAGCCAAAGGGATGTAGATTAGAGAGAGGAAAACTAAGGCTATGTCTTGAAATTGCAAACTTTCTTTAAAGCCAAAATCAAAGAGGAAAATAAGGGCCAAAAGCCAGAAACATAAAAGAGTAAGAAGGGCAAAATTATTTCCCAGTACAGAAAGTGGGGTTAAAATCAGGGCTGCGCCCAGGATATTTCCTGTTATTCTTAAAGAAAAGTTTTTTTTCCCAGGCCAGAAAAAAGAGTAAAATTCATTGAGAGCCAAAAAAGAAACCAGTAAAATGCTTAAGGAGATAAAAATACCCTTTTGCCATAAAACCAGAGCCAAAAAGGGCAAGATAACTAGAGCGGTTAAGATACGCTGTTTATGAGAAGCTAGCACGAATTAAGTCCTCCAAAACGCCTTTTTCTTTGGCTAAAGTCAGCTAAAGCCTTGTCCAACTCTGCAGTATCAAAATCTGGCCAGAGTACAGGAGTAAAGTAAAATTCAGCATAGGCACTTTGAAAAATTAGAAAGTTGGAAAGGCGTTTTTCTCCACTGGTTCTAATAATGAGGTCAGGATCAGGCTGTCCCTGAGTGTAGAGATAGGTAGAAAATAGTTCAGGAGTCAGTTCTTCAGGAGAGATATTTTGGGCCAGGATTTTTTTTACAGCCTGAATGATTTCATCCCTACCTGAATAATTGAGCGCCAGGTTGAGGATCATTTTTTGACAATTGCGGGTAGCTTTCATCACTTTTTTAATTATAGTTCTGGTAACCAGAGGAAGCCCCTCTATTTCTCCCAGCACATTGAGCCGTATTCCCTGTTCTAGTAAGGATGGTTCTTCTTTTTGTAAGTGTTCAGTAAGAAGAGTAAAAAGAGTTTTGACTTCTTTTTTGGGCCTTTTCCAGTTCTCTTTGGAAAAGGTATAGAGAGTTAGATAAGGAATGCCCCTTTTACAGGTAGAAGAGATAATTTCTCTAACCCTTTTTACCCCCTCTTTATGTCCTTCTGTTCTACTTAGGCCTTTTTTTTGAGCCCACCTGCCATTACCATCCATGATAATGGCCAGGTGAGTGGGAATCTTCAGGGATGGCATATTGGCTAGTATTTAAATCTCCATAATTTCAGTTTCTTTGGCAGAAACTATTTTATCTATTTTTTCTATATACTGATCGGTGAGCTTTTGAACTTCTTCTTGCCCCTTGTGCAGATCGTCTTCTGTAATTTCTTTATTATTTTTCATTTTTTTGAGAGTCTCATTAAGCTCACGTCTGATATTACGAATAGCAATTTTGCTTTCTTCTCCGTATTTTTTGGCTAATTTAACCAGGTCCTTACGCCTTTCTTCAGTAAGGGGAGGTAGATTGATGCGAATAATCTTGCCGTCATTTACAGGAGTAAGACCCAAATCAGATTTTAAAATAGTTTTTTCTATCTCAGAAAAAGCACTTCTATCCCAGGGTTGAATGGCAATGGTTCGGCTGTCTGGAATGGAGATAGAGGCCAGTTGATTTAAAGGAGTGGGCGTACCATAATAATCTACCTTCAGGTCTTCTACTAATCCGGTGGAAGCTCTACCTGTTCTTAATTTGGCTAGTTCTTGTTCCAAGGCCTTGATAGCCTTTTGCATTTTTGCTTTGCCGTCTTTAAACACCTTTTCCATTTTTAACCTCCTTGCACAATAGTGCCTACTATCTCTCCTGAACAAACTTTAAAAATGTTGCCCTTTTCAAATAAATTAAAAACCACAATGGGCAAATTGTTGTCCATGCACATGGAAATGGCTGTGGAATCCATTACTTTTAATCTGCGTTGTAAGACCTCTATATAGCTTAAAGAGGAGAATTTTGTAGCATCAGGGTATTGCACAGGGTCTTTGTCATATACCCCATCTACCTTGGTAGCTTTTAAAATAGCTTCAGCTTTAAGCTCCATAGCCCTTAGGGCCGCAGCAGTATCTGTGGTAAAGTAAGGGTTGCCTGTTCCAGCCGCACAGATAACTATTCTACCTTTTTCCAGGTGGCGAATTGCCCTGCGTCGAATATAGGGCTCGGCCACTTCTCGCATGGTAATGGCGGTCATAACTCGGGTCTGTACCCCCTGTTTTTCCAGGGCATCTTGTACTGCCAGGGCATTCATGACTGTGGCTAGCATGCCCATATAATCGGCAGACGCCCTGTCCATACCTTTAGAAGAGGCAGAAACTCCCCTAAAAATATTACCTCCGCCTATTACCAGGGCTATTTCTACGCCAGTTTTAGCTACTTCTGCTATTTCCTTGCAGATTTCAGTAATAGTAAGGGGATCTATTCCAAAGTTTTCTGGGCCAGCCAGAGCTTCTCCGCTTAATTTGAGCAGAATACGTTTAAACTTCATTTCTGGTTCTCAAAAATTTAAGTTAAAAAAAAGGGCCTGTTCAAGGCCCTTTTAACTTTTTTTATTTTTCTTCTCCCAAAGCCAAACGCACAAAGCGTCCTATTTGAATATTTTCACCCAATACAGCTACTGTTTCATTGATAAGGTCAGCAATGGTTTTGGAATCATCCTTGATAAAAGGCTGCTCTAAAAGACATACTTCTTTATAGTATTTTTTTAGACGTCCTTCCACTATCTTTTCAGCAATATGCTCTGGTTTTCCTTCTTCTTTGGCTTGATTGAGGTAGATTTCTTTTTCTTTGGCCAGGATATCCTGTGGAATCTCTTCGGGTGTGAGACACAAGGGATTGGTAGCTGCAATCTGCATGGCGATATCTTTAGCCAGTTCTTGAAAGCGTTCACTTTTGGCTACAAAATCTGTTTCGCACTTAATCTCTACCATAACCCCGATTTTACCATTGGAGTGGATATAAGAGCCAATCCAGCCTTCAGCAGTAGTTTTTCCAGCTCTTTTTTGAGCTTTGGCTAAACCTTTTTCTCTTAACCAGGCCATGGCCTTTTCTGTATCTCCACCACTGGCTTCCAAAGCCTTTTTACAATCCATCATGCCTGCGCCAGTCTTTTCTCTAAGTTCTTTTACCTGTTGTGCACTGATTGCCATTTTATTCTTCCTCCTTCTCAGTTTCTTCTGGGCTAGTTTGTTCTTCTTGCTCTTCTAAGGATTCTCTTTCTTCACTTTTAGCCAAGCCTTGTAAGCAGGCATCAGCAATGCTGGCAACAAAAAGCTTTATGGCTCGAATGGCATCATCATTGCCTGGGATAACATAGTCCACCACATCAGGATCACAATTGGTGTCCACAATTGCTACAGTGGGAATGCCCAATTTAATGCATTCCTTTACAGCGATTTCTTCATTTTTGGGGTCAATAATAAAGGCTACTCCTGGGATATCTTCCATGTTTTTAATTCCGCCCAGGTTTTTTTCTAGTTTTTCCAGGTCCTTTTGTTTTTTGATGATCTCCTTTTTAGGAAAGCGATTGATACTTCCATCTTCAAACATTTGTTCCAGTTCTTTTAACCTGGCAATACTCTTTTTGATGGTTTGAAAGTTGGTCAAAGTACCACCCAGCCAGCGATGGATTACATAAGGCATCTGGCAGCGCTCAGCTTCTTCTTTAATGATTTCCTTGGCCTGTCTTTTGGTGCCAACAAAAAGGACCTTCTTGCCTTGAGCTACTTGATCTACAATGAAGTCGTGGGCAATTTGAAACATTTTTACTGTTTGTTGTAGATCAATGATGTGGATTCCCTTTCTAGCCCCAAAAATGTAGGGTTTCATTTTGGGGTTCCAGCGTTTTGTCTGGTGTCCAAAGTGTACACCGGTTTCTAAAAGTTGTTTCATAGTAACATAAGCCATAAAAAATACCTCCTTGGGTTAATTCCTCCGTTTCCAAAAACTCTCTCCTTAAAGAGGGAGCACCCAAGAGTTTTTGGGAAACGTGTGTGTTAGAAACGATTTTCCCTAAGCAAAAACTAAAAAACTTGCAAGTTTTTATCTGAGCTAAAAAATCCTTATTTAAGACTTATACTTCGTTAAAACCTGAAGCTATAAACTTTTCTACTAAATTAAAGGCCTCTTCATCTGTAAACTGCTTGGGAGGATGTTTCATCAGATAGGCACTGGGTCCATAAAGTGGCCCCTTTATGCCCCTTTGTAGAGCCAGTTTTAAGAGCCTTATGGCATCAATGGCACAGCCTGCAGAATTGGAGGAGTCTTCTACGGAAAGCCTTAACTCCAGGTTCATGGGCACATCGCCAAAAAGTTTACCTTCCATGCGCAGGAAACAAACTTTATTGTCCTTTTGCCAGGGCACATAATCACTGGGACTAATGTGAATGTTTTCTGGGTCTAACCTGATGCCAGCCACAGCTTGAACAGCCTCGGTTTTGGATATTTTCTTGGATTTAAGGCGGTGTCTGTTGAGCATGTTTAAAAAGTCAGTATTGCCGCCAGTATTTAGTTGATAGGTCCTTTCCAGTTTCACTCCTCTTTTGCGAAAAAGATCAGTTAAAGTACGATGGGTAATGGTGGCACCCAGCTGGGCTTTGATGTCATCACCAATGATAGGTAGGCCTGCTTGGGCAAATTGGTTGGCCCAGGTGGGGTCGCTAGCAATGAAAACAGGCATGTTATTGATAAAGCCTATACCTGCTTTTAAGGCACACCTGGCGTAAAAACGAGTGGCTTCTTCTGAGCCTACTGGCAAGTAATTTAACAGCATTTCGGCCTTACTCTTTTTAAGTATGGCTATTACCTCTTCTTCACCTGGTTCTGGTTCTTCACTTAAAACAAAGGTGTATTTTTCTTCATACTCTCGCATATGCTCGGAAAAGCCATCCAGCACTTTGCCCATGCTTACCTTTACTCCACTTGGGGGAAGGTTGGGGCAAAACACAGTGGTGCAGTTGGGCAGAGCAAAGATAGCCTCATTGACGTCTTTGCCCACTTTACGTTTATCTATGTCAAAGGCTGCAACCACTTCTATGTCTGAAGGTTTGTACCCTCCTATTTCCCAGTGCATAAGCCCAATGGCTGATTCTGGAGTTTTATCCCTATAATAATAAATACCCTGGATAAGAGAGCTAGCACAGTTTCCTAAACCCACAATGGCAATCCTTATCTTCTCCATAAGTCTAACCTCCTTTTGTTTTGGATAAAACTATTTATTTTTATCCATAGTGCTTGAAAAATTTTTTTTCAAGGGATAACAGGGGAATATAGAGATTAAAGAAAACTTAAATTTAACCGAAAGGGTTTCTACAAGTAAGGAACAAAAATAACTGGTTGACTTGTTTGTATTTTTAATGCTTTTAAGAGAAAATAAAAAAGCAAGTTGATTTTGAGGAGGGCATATATGAAAAAAATTATTTTGTTAGGGGTGTTGGTCCTGGGTTTTCCTTTGTTGGTTTTTGCCCAGGGGTTTGTGGGGTCTAAAGCCTGTCAGGAGTGTCATGAGACAGAATATAATAATTTTGTCAAATTTTCGAAAAAAGCCAAAAGCTATGAGCATATAGCCAAGATGTTTCCCAAATTAAAGGAAGAAGAAAAAAAAGAGTGTTTTTCCTGCCATACCACAGGCTATGGTAAGGGTGGTTTTGTTTCCATAGAAAAAACGCCTCAGTTTAGTGATGTGGGTTGTGAAACCTGTCATGGCCCGGGGCAGGAGCATATAGAGGCTGGAGGTGACCCAGAATTGATTAAGGGCAAGGGTAGTTTGTCTATAGAAAATTGTACCTCCTGTCATACCAATGAAAGAGTACAAGCCTTTAACTTTAAGCCCTTGCTTTATGGTGGAGTGCACTAACCCAATAAACACCAAAAAGGAGTTTACCTATTATGTGGGAAAGGATTAGCTCCAGTCTTTGCTTGAAGACGGGACTGTTGGTAACTCTCATTGCTGTAGTAGTTTTTAGTTTGCTTTTAGGTATAATGAACTTTTTGGAGCGTAAGGTTGTTTTAAACCTTTTACAGGGAGATGTCTCCAAACTATCCCAGACTTTAGAAACAGCAATTTATCGCCCTATGCAAATTGGTGATGATGAAGGAACCAGGGCTGAATTTGCCAGTATAGCAGAAACACATAAAGATCTGGTGGTATTTTTGACTGATTTTAGGGGCATAGCTACTTACTCCACTTTAGCAGAAGAGGAAGGCCAGTCCCTTCTGGAAAGCAAGTGGGGAAAAAAGATTGCAAAAGACTTAAAAGCCACTTTTGTGGGGGAGAAGATAACCGAAAAAAGTTTATTAAACCTGGAGAAAAATTTTTACTTTGTAAGTTTAAAGCCCATTTTTAATGGGCCTAATTGCTATCACTGCCATGGAAGAAGTCAAAAAGTTTTAGGTAGTTTGGTAATTTTTCAAGATGTTACTCCTGTCTTAAAGAATATAAAACAACAGACAGGAGTAATTGCCTTGATTTGCCTGGGAGCGCTGGTGGTTTTGGTGGCAGGCATCAACCTCTTTTTACGCTCCAATGTCTTAAAACCCATAGAAGAGATAGCTGCAGATAGTAAGAAAATTGCTAAGGGTGATTATAGCCTGTCCTTTAACCTTGCCCGAAAGGATGAATTGGGAGATCTGGCCAATAACCTGGGACAAATGGTTGGGGTTTTAAAAAGGGAACTTGGGTTTTCCAAGGGAATTTTAACTGGTATTACCTCTCCTTTACTGGTAAGTGACACTGAGCAAAAAGTGGTCTTTGTTAATCAGGAAATGCTGGATTTACTGGGGCTAAAAGGGAAACCAGAGGATTTTTTAGGCCAGGATGTGGCTGAATTTTTCTATAACAATAAAAACCAAAAAACTCTAACTGGCGAAGTGCTTAGAACAGGTCAAGCCATTACCAACCTGGAAAGGGAACTTACCAACAGGGAGGGCAGGCACTATTTCCTGCGGCTGGATGCAGCACCTCTTAAGGATTTGGATGGAAAAGTAATAGGTGCTTTTGTTATGGTTACGGATTTAACTGCCCTGAAATTACAACAACAAGAAATAGAAAAACAAAACCAGAATATTGCTAAGGCAGCCAAGGATGCTCTGGAAGTAGCACAGCAGCTTTCTTCAGCCTCAGATGAACTTGCTGCTCAAATAGAAGAAGTAACTGAGGGTACTGGTAAGCAGCAGCGCATGGTTTCAGAAGCAGCTACGGCCATGGAGCAGATGAATGCCTCAGTCCTGGAAGTGGCTAAAAATGCTTCCAATGCTGCCAATCTGGCTGATGAAGCCAAGAATAAGGCTGTTTTGGGGCAGGAGGTAGTAAAAGAGGTTATTGCCTTAATTGAAGGAGTAAAGGAGAAGGCCAAGGTCTTGATGGATTCCATGCAAAAGATGGGTAAACAAGCTGAAGGCATTGGCAAAATTATCACCACTATTGAAGACATTGCAGATCAGACCAATTTGCTGGCTTTAAATGCTGCCATTGAAGCAGCCAGGGCTGGAGATGCAGGAAGAGGCTTTGCCGTGGTTGCAGATGAGGTGAGAAAACTGGCAGAAAAAACCATGTCTGCTACCAAGGAAGTGGCCCAGTTTGTAGAGGAGATTCAAAAGAGTGCTAAGGTTAACCTGGAAGAAACCCTGGGCACAGTTCAAGCAGTGGAAGATAGTACCAAGAAGGCCCAGGAATCTGGACAGGCCATGGAAAGTATTGTTGAGATTGTAGAAACTACTTCAGATCAGGTACGCAATATTGCCACAGCCTCAGAAGAGCAATCAGCAGCTTCTGAGCAGATTTCTCATTCCATGGAAGAAATTAATAAATTCTCCAGAGAGATTGCTGACACCATGGCTCAAAGTAATCAAGCCATTACAGAGCTGGCTAAACTGGCCATGGAGTTAAAGCAAATTATGGACAGGTTAAAAAACTAAATGGTTAAAAGGGAAAACTAACAAAAAAAGCCCTGTTTTTACAGGGCTTTTTTTGTTTTGAGTGTTTGGAGAAAAAAATAAAAAAGGGATTATGAATTTCATAATCCCTTTTTTTCTTTTTTGGTGGAGCTGAGGGGACTTGAACCCCTGACCCCTTGAATGCCATTCAAGTGCTCTCCCAACTGAGCTACAGCCCCACGAGGAAATCTCTATTTATAGAAAGTGCTGCTCCTAGTCAAGTCTCAATTTAAAGATTGTTTAATTTTTTCTCCCAGAGATAGGCAGTTCTAACTATCTCTTCAATATCATCCCACTCAGGTTGCCAGTGCATGTTGGTTTTGATTTTAGTGGGGTCAGCTACTAAGATGGCAGGGTCTCCTGGCCTTCTGGCACTTTCTACTACTTTAAAATTTTTACCGCTTACTTTTTTTACCGTATCTACTATTTCCCTTACGCTATAGCCATGACCATAGCCACAATTATAAATGCCAGCTTGCCTGGTGGTTTGCAGGTGTTCTAAGGCCAGGACATGTACTTTGGCCAGGTCCATTACATGGATATAATCCCTAACTCCAGTGCCATCAGGCGTGGGATAGTCTGTACCGTAAATTTCCAGTTTATCTCTTAGGCCCAGGGCAGTTTGACAGGCCACTTTGATTAAGTGAGTGGCCCTGGGTGTACATTGCCCCAGTCTACCTTGAGGGTCTGCTCCAGCTACATTAAAGTAGCGCAGGATAATGTATTTAAACTGCTTATGGGCAAAGGCCGTGTCTTCAATTACCCACTCACTCATGACCTTGCTGCGACCATAGGGATTGATGGGATTTACAGGAGTTGTTTCTGGTACAGGTATTTGCTCAGGTAAGCCGTATACTGCAGCAGTGGATGAAAAGATAAAGTTGCTTACTTCAAATTTTAAGGCTGTGTGGATGAGCCTGGTGGTGTTTACGGTGTTGTTCAAATAGTATTTTAAAGGGTTTTCTACAGATTCAGGCACCACAATGCTGGCTGCAAAGTGAATAATGCCTGTAAATTTTTCTTTTTTAAAAAGGGCTTCCAGTTTTAGTTGGTCCTCTAAGTCTCCCGCTACCAGTTTGGCTGGTGGCAGGACTGCCTCTTTCTTGCCAGTGGAAAGATTGTCGTATACCACCACTTCATAGCCTGATTCCAAAAGAGTGAGTACAGTATGGGAGCCAATATAACCAGCTCCTCCTGTGACCAGGATTTTTCCTTTCATCTTTACTCCCAGAGCTTTAAGTTGATTTTTTATAAGGGAAAAATATTTGAAAGTCCAAATTTTCTTGAGTAGTTAATTGCCTGGTTTAAATAAAAAGAAAGAAGAGGAGAGCAAATGGATAAATTTACTTTAATAAAGAGTTTTGAGTTAAAAGAAAAAGATTGTAAAATTAACTACTTTTTACACCAAAAGACCAAGGCCAGGGTTTTATCTATTCAAATTGATGATCCCAATAAAGTCTTTGGGATTAGTTTTAAAACCCCTCCTAATAATAATACAGGACTTCCCCATATTTTAGAACATTCTGTGCTTTGTGGTTCTAAAAAGTATCCAGTAAAAGAGCCTTTTGTGGAGCTACTTAAAAGCTCTTTGCAGACCTTTTTGAATGCCATGACCTATCCAGATAAAACCTGTTATCCTGTGGCCAGTACCAATTTAAGGGACTTTTACAACCTGGTAGATGTTTACCTGGATGCAGTATTTTTCCCCTTGTTACACCCTTTTACCTTTGCTCAAGAGGGCTGGCATTATGAATTAAGCTCTTTAGAAGAGGAGTTAAAAATTAAAGGGGTGGTTTATAATGAAATGAAAGGAGCTTATTCCTCACCTGACAATCTTTTAGCTGAATATTCCCAGCAAAGTTTATTTCCTGATACCCCTTATTGTTTTGATGCAGGGGGAAAGCCAGAGGAAATTGTAAAGCTCACCTATGAGGATTTCCTGGCCTTTCATAAACAATACTATCATCCTTCCAATGCCTGGATTTATTTTTATGGTGATGACCCGGAAGCAGAAAGGCTCAGGCTTCTGGAAAACTACCTGGAGCAATTTTCCTGGCAACAGGTCCTGGCTTCTGTTCCCGGACAAAAGCCTAAAAAAATGTTGCAAGAAATAGTTGTGCCCTATGGAGTTAGCTCTGAGGAAGAAAAGGGTTCTTTTACTTTAAACTGGTTGCTTGCAGAAACCAAAGATGTGGAAACCAATCTGGCCTTTAGAATCCTGGAAGAGATGCTAATTGGCCTTCCCAGTTCTCCCCTTCGTAAAAAACTTATTGAATCCGGTTTGGGAGAGGGACTGGCTGGTATAGGTCTGGAAACAGAGCTCAGGCAAATGTATTTTTCCCTGGGCTTAAAGGGAATCAAATTGCAAGATATTCCCAAAGCAGAAGCAATTATCTCCAGTACCCTAGAAGAGCTGGCTACAGGTATTGATAAAAAACTTAAGGAAGCTGCCTTTAATAGTGTAGAATTTAGTTTAAGGGAAAACAACACAGGAAGCTATCCCCAGGGGCTTTCCTTGATGTTGAGGACTTTAAGCATCTGGCTTTACAGTGAGGATTTTGAGAAAATACTGGATCTGGACCCAGTGTTTTCTAGCTTGAGGAAGAAATTGGAGGGCAATTTTTGGGAAAGTTTAATTGCCAGATACTTCTTACAAAATGAACATCGCACCAAAGTGGTTTTAAAGCCTCAAAAGGGTTTACTAGAGCAAAAGGAACAGGAAACCAGGGCTAACCTAAGGCAATTAAAGGAAAGTTTTTCTAAGGATAAGTTAACGGAAATAGTTAAAACTACTCAGGAACTTTTAGCTTTTCAGCAGCGGGCAGACAGCCCGGAAGATTTGGCTAAAATTCCCAGGTTAAAAAAAGAGGACTTATCCGAGGAAATCGAATCCATAGAGGTAAAGAGAAGAGATAGGCAGGGTATTCCCTTTTTTGTCCACCCCTTGGGTAGAGAGGAGATTGTCTATCTAGATCTGGGGTTTAACCTGCAGGGGATCAGTCAAGAAGAGCTCTTACTTGTTCCTACTTTGGGTCGCCTCTTGCTGGAAATGGGTACCAGGAAAAGGGATTATGTGGACTTAAATAATGAACTTTACATGCATACAGGAGGAATTCACCCTGAGATTGTGGTGGAAGAAGAATTGTCCACTAAAAATCCACTGGCTTATTTATTTTTCCGTTCCAAGGTCCTTACTTCTAAACTGGAGCACTTACTTGATTTGCTAGAAGAGATTTTTACCCAGTTTAATTTTGTGAGCCCGAAAAGACTGGAGGAAATTTTACTGGAAGAAAAGTCTTCTTTGGAAAGAAGGATTATTCCTGCTGGCCATTTATTTGTCTTAAAAAGGCTTAAAAGCAAGTTTTCTTTAAAAGGAAAATTAGAAGATTTGCTGGAAGGGATAGAGTACTTTAAAGCTTTAAAAGATATTACTGGACAGTTGAAAAAGAATAAAGACGCCTTATTGGCGAGATATGAGTCGTTAGCTAAAAAAATCCTAACTGGCTCTAGATTGGTCGTAAATATTACTTTACCCAGAAATAGGGAAAACCTGGTTTCCAGGGTGGAAGACTTTGTCTCTTCTTTTCCAGTTTTAGAAGGGAAAGGTAGAGGAGATTTTAAAGAGCTTTTGGGAGAAACCAGAAGCGAAGGCTTTATAGTCCCGGCAGAGGTAAATTATTTGGGTTTGGGCGTAAAACTGGAAGAGGACTACCTGGGCGGGGATTTTCTGGTTTTTAGCAAGTTTTTGCGAGCCAATTATCTCTGGAACAAGATTAGAGTGGAAGGTGGAGCTTATGGAGCCTTTGCCCTGGCAGATGTGTTTTCCGGAACCCTTTATTTCGTGTCCTATAGGGATCCCAACGACCTAAGGACCCTGCAAGTTTATGAAAGCCTTTTACAGGGCAAGCAGTTTCTTTTGCCTGCAGAAGAGCTGGAAAAGCTGGTCGTGGCTGCCATTGGAGAGCTGGAGAAACACAAACTTCCTGATGCCAAGGGTTTTGAATCCATGTTGTATAACTTGAAAGGACTAAATGAAGAAAAAAGGCAACTTCTAAAAAAAGAAGTATTAGCAACCAACCTTGAAACTCTTCAGAAGTGGGCCCGGCAATTAAAAAATATAAAACAAAAAGAGGTAGTGGGATTGGGTAAGGAAGAAAGTCTAAAGGCTCTTAAAGAGCAGGCTCTTATACAGGATTTAAGCCAGTTGTTGTAAAAAAAACAGCCCTCCTGGAGTTTATCCTTTCTCAGGAGGGCTGTTAGGCTTAAAGCCGGTCATAGATGTTGTTTTTTAACCAGTTGGCATCAAACCACTCCACAGGATTTACAGGCACTCCAGAGATAAGTACTGCAAAGTGCAGGTGATCTCCGCCAGCTAGTCCTGTATCGCCAGTACGTCCTATTATTTGACCTTTTTGCACCTTTTCTCCTGGCTTGACCTTGATTTCACTTAAGTGGGCATAGAGAGTTTGTAGACCCAGTCCATGGTCCAAAATCACCACCTGGCCGTAAATACCCAGTTCCTGGGCAAAAACTACCACTCCCTTATTGGCAGCTGGTACCTTGGCCCTGGCAATAGAAGCCAGGTCTAAACCCAGATGGGTCTGTTTATCTACTTGTTTTCCTTCAAAATAATAGGTCCTTTCTTCCGCAAAAGAGGCCCTTCTGGCTGCATTGGGAAGGCGGAGAAAGGAGTCTTTGAATAGCGGGGTAGTTAAAGTCTGTTGGCCAATTTTTCTCAACTGGGCCCTATTTTCCTGGCGTAAGCTTTGGTTGACCTTAAGAAAAAGTTGTAAGGGGTCGGTTTCTTGAGGAAAGTATTTTTGAAAATAGGGCATTTTTCTTTTTAAAAAAGATAGAGGCAAGTTTATTTTATCTTTAGGAAATCTCCTGGCATTTACATGGTAGTAAAAGCCTGTTTGGGCTATATTACCGGCAAGGTCCTGGGCAATTAGCTCGGGAACTGTGTCTGTATTTAGGTCATAGGGCCAGGCAAAAAGGCAATAATAGTTATCTTTAAATTGATAGGCAGGGAAAAAGTAGTTTCCTATTTGAACCCCTGTTTTTTGTACGGGTTCATTTAGTTTAAAGACAATTAATCCACTTCCCCCTTGATTGAGATAGTGAGTCCTGGAAAGTAAAGAGATAAGCGGTGGATTGGGGTCATAGGTGAAAGTTTGTTTAAAGGAAGCCAGATTGCCTTTACCCAGGTTGCGCAGGGAATAGTCTCTCACCAGAATGTGCAGGGTAAACTCTCCTGCCTTTAACTTGGGAGGTAGATTAAAGTGCCAGGAAAATTCTTTTTCCCGGTTTAATTGCTTTTTTAGTAAGGGCAGCTTGTTGTTTTGCTGGAAAAGAAAAATTTCCACTTCTTTTAAACCCTGTTTTTGGTCTTTTACTTCTACCTTAAACCCTTCCCCAGCTTTCACCAGAGTGGTCTTGGGAGAAAGGGTTATCTGGGGTACTTCGCCTTCAAAAAAAGTAAGGTAGCAAAATCCTATCACTCCCAGGGACAGAATAGTAATTAGAATAAGTAGAGGTTTTTTAAATTTTTTCATAGGAACTCCTTTTTTTTAAAATAGTAAGCAAGAGATAATTTTTTGACAACCTTTAAGGTGAACATCTTTTTTCTTAAAAGTAATAAAAAGTAAAACGATTAAAATAGTTTTATTCGTCTAAAAAATTTTTGTTGCTACTTATTCAAATTTTTGATTAAAGTAAAAGAAAATAATGTAAATTTTAAATGGTTGGGTAGTTGTCAGCCAAAAACCAGAGGAGGAGGGTATGAGTTTAAAAAGACGTGATTTTGTCAAGCTCTGTGCTGGTACAATGGCTGGCCTTGGAATTTCTCAGTTGTTTCATCCTGGTCTGTTAAAGGCCATGGAAGGGGCAGCTAAAAATACTCCAGTAATTTGGATCCAGGGTCAGGGTTGTACAGGATGTTCTGTTTCTTTGCTCAACACTGTTCATCCCAGTATCAAGGAAGTGTTGTTAAAGATTATCAGCCTGGAATATCATCCAACAGTCATGGCT
The DNA here is from genome assembly GCA_001507915.1 of Desulfonauticus sp. 38_4375. Taxonomy (GTDB): domain Bacteria; phylum Desulfobacterota; class Desulfovibrionia; order Desulfovibrionales; family Desulfonatronovibrionaceae; genus Desulfonauticus. Next base: position 18,015 of record LGER01000039.1, read on the forward strand.
TCTGAGGGCGAGCTTGCTTTGGAGCACATGTTTGAGATTGCTGAGCAGTACAAGGGTAAATTTTTCCTGGCTGTAGAAGGTGCTATCCCCAAGGCTGCCAATGGCATGTACTGTATTGTGGGTGAGATGGAAGGCAAGGAATTGACCATGCTAGAGCTTGTTACCCAGTTGGGTAAAAAAGCTGCAGCAACTGTGGCCCTGGGAGCCTGTGCTTGCTATAATGCAGGTATTCCTGGTGCAGAAGGCAACCTTACTGAGGCCAGCTCGGTAAAGGCTATTTTTGAGGAAGAAGGCATTGCCACTCCTGTGGTCAATGTGCCTGGTTGTCCTCCTCATCCAGATTGGATGGTAGGTACAATTGCGCATGTGCTTCTTTATGGAGTTCCAGAGTTAGACGACAATGGTCGTCCCAAACTCTTTTATGGCCTTAATATTCATGAAAATTGTCCTTATCGTGGTTATTATGAAAGCGGTACCATGTCTCCTGTATTTACTCAAAAACAGGGCTGTAGGTATGAGTTGGGCTGTAAAGGTCCTGTAGCCAATGCAGATTGTTGGAAGAGAAAATGGAATAATGGCGTGAACTGGTGTGTAGAAAATGCAGTATGTATTGGCTGTGTAGAGCCTGGTTTTCCAGATGATATGTCTCCATTTTATGAAGCCATGTAAGGACAGGGAGGTAAATTATGGCAGGATGTAAACCAAAACAAGGGCCAGCAGCAGCTATGGCCCCTGGGAAAAAGATAAAAGTAGCTGTCGATCCTGTAACCAGGATTGAAGGCCACTTAAAGGTAGAGGTAGAGGTTAAGGACGGAAAGGTAGTAGATGCCCATTGTTCTGGCGGCATGTTTCGTGGTTTTGAAAATATTTTAAAGGGCAGAGACCCCAGGGACGCTTCCCAGCTTACTCAAAGAATCTGTGGAGTTTGCCCTACTGCCCATGCCACTGCTTCTGTGCGTGCTCTGGATGATGCCTTTAATGTGAAACTTACCACCAATGGCCGTATTGTTAGAAACTTAATTTTTGGAGCTAATTATTTACAATCTCATATCTTACATTTCTATCATCTGGCAGCTTTAGATTATGTAAAGGGCCCAGATGTAGCTCCCTTTATCCCTCGCTATCAAAACCCTGATATCAGGGTAGATGCCAAGACCAATGCTGTGGGCGTTGACCAGTACTTGAAGGCTTTGGAAATTAGAAGAATCTGCCACGAGATGGTAGCCCTGTTTGGCGGTAAAATGCCTCATGTACAGGGATTGGTAGTAGGTGGTACTACAGAAATACCCACAGCTGATAAGATTGTGGGCTTTTTGTGGAGATTTAAGAAGGTTAAAGAATTTATTGAAAATGAATATCTACCTTTGGTTTATGCCCTTGGTAGTGTATATCCAGATCTTTTGGAAACTGGCTCTGGCTGGAAGAACTGTATTTCCTATGGTGTATTCCCCTTAAACGACGAAGAAACTGAATTCTTGCTCAAGCCAGGCGTCTTTACTGATGGTAAGGACTATCCTTTAGATCCTGCAAAGATTAAAGAATATGTTCGCTATTCCTGGTTCCATGATGCTGATACTGGCTTGCATCCAAGTGAGGGTAGAACCAATCCCAAACCTGGCAAAGAAGGTGCTTATTCCTTTGTTAAAGCTCCTCGCTATAATGATAAGCCCCATGAAGCTGGTCCTCTGGCCAGAATGTGGATTACCAACCCAGAACTTAGCCCAGTAGCTCAAAAGGCTGGCTTTAAGAGAATGAGAGACCTGGGCGATAAGGCCTTCTCCATTTTAGGCCGCCACATTGCCAGGGCTGAAGAGGCTTATCGAGTGGCTATGGCTGTGGAAAAGTGGCTGATGGAAGTAAAGCCTGGGGCTGAAACCTATGTAAAGGTAGATGTACCAGAAGAAGGCGAAGGCATGGGCCTTACCGAAGCTCCTCGTGGTAGCTTGCTCCACTACATCAAGATTAAAGATTCTGTTATTGACAATTATCAAGTAGTGGCTGCGACCATCTGGAATGCTTCTCCTCGTGATGACATGGGACAAAGAGGCCCCATTGAGCAGGCTTTAATTGGCGTACCTGTGCCTGATCCCAAAAATCCAGTAAATGTTGGGCGCTTGATTCGCGCCTTTGACCCGTGACTGGGTTGCGCCGTGCACGTTGTGCACGCAGAGACTGGCGAAAAGCATGTGGTAAAAGTAGACTAGCCAGTTGGTGTCTTTTAATTTGACCATTAGCAGAAGGGCCGATATACTCGGCCCTTATATACTCGGCCCTTCTTTATTTTTAAGCCTGAGAAGATGGGTGTTACAATGAAAAAGGGCCATTAAGGCTTTTTTGTATGCTCCGGGAGAATCTCTTGTTTTAGGCCATGCGGTAAGTACTTTAAGCGAGAAAGCGGCCCAGTACGATAAGGGGATAGAAGAAAAGAGAGCCGCGTGGTCTATCCTGGACGGGTACTACATCCCGACCAGATACCCGAATGGATTGCCTGATGACATTCCCGCGCGGGTTTATAATCAGAAGACCGCTCGGGAAGCTGTAGCTCTAGCTGCTCAAGTGGTTGATACT
>LGER01000040.1 GCA_001507915.1 Desulfonauticus sp. 38_4375
AGCCAGAATCAAACCCTCCAGTATTAATTCTAAACTCCTTAACCTTACCTCACACCATCACTCTCGCTATTCAATTGACAAAGAACAAAAAGTTTTCTTGTTCGCCTCAAGAGAAGAATCTATTTAATCAGATTAACCTTCTCTGTCAACTTTTTCTTTCATCTTTTTTTAAATCTTTTTTTGTCTAAAGAGCAATTTGCCATCGCGGCAGGAGGAAGCTTTTTATATATTTCCGCCTCTTTGTCAAGCAAAAAAAATAAAAATTAAAAATTTCTTTAAAACTCCAGATTCCTAGGAGTTCTGGGAAAAGGAATAACATCTCGAATATTGCTAATTCCTGTAATAAACATAATGAGCCTCTCAAAACCAAGTCCAAAACCTGCGTGAGGTACAGTGCCAAAACGACGTAGGTCCAGATACCACCAGTAATCCTCTTCAGAAAGTCCCAGTTCCTTCATTCTGGCAACAAGGACATCCAGACGTTCTTCTCTTTGGCTACCACCCACCAGTTCTCCCACTCTGGGCACTAATAAGTCCATGGCAGCCACGGTCTTACCATCATCATTTAAACGCATATAAAAGGCCTTTATTTCTTTAGGATAGTCAAAAACAAATACAGGCTTTTTAAAATACTCCTCGCTCAAATAACGCTCATGCTCAGTCTGTAAATCCAGGCCATATTCCACCGGATATTCAAAATCCTTTTTAGCCTTTTTAAGTAATTCTATGGCCTCAGTATAGCTGATGCGAGCAAAAGGCTCTTGGAGTACGCTTTCTAAAAGAGCAAACAACTCCTTATCTAAAAAACGCCCAAAAAGCTCTATCTCATCCTTACACACTTCCTGGATATAACCAACCAGCCACTTGAGCATATCTTCAGCCAGGTCCATGTCATCCTTTAAGTCAGCAAAAGCCATTTCTGGCTCTATCATCCAGAATTCTGCAGCATGCCTGGGAGTATTGGAATTTTCTGCCCTAAAAGTAGGTCCAAAGGTATAGACATCTCCCAGGGCACAGGCCAAAATTTCAGCTTCTAGCTGTCCAGAAACAGTAAGATGGGCTTCTTGACCAAAAAAATCTTCTTTAAAATCCGTCTTACCTTTTAGTGATTTTAAATCCAAGGCAGTAACAGTAAACATTTCCCCTGCCCCTTCACAATCAGAACCAGTTATAATGGGTGCATGTACATAAAAAAATCCTCTTTCTTGAAAAAATTTGTGCACCCCAAAGGCTAAAGCAGACCTAACCCGGTTAAGAGCTCCATACTTATTGGTCCTGGGCCTAAGATGAGCAATGGTCCTTAAGAACTCGTCACTATGACGCTTCTTTTGCAAAGGATAACTATCAGCAGGAGCCTCTCCTACCAAAAGCACTGTCCTGGCACTAACTTCCCACTTTTGTCCCTTGCCCGGAGATTCAACCAAGTCTCCCTCTACCACCACAGAAGCACCAGTGGTCAATTTTGCAAGATATTCTTTTTCTATATTCTCCCAATTTAAAACCACCTGAATATTTTTCAAACAAGAACCATCATTTATCTCTAAAAAGGAAAATCCCTTGGAGTCTCTTCTAGTCCTTATCCAACCTTTTAAGACAATTCCCTGTTTTTCTTCCAAAGCATTTAAGGCTTCTTTTACCTTCAAGCGCATAAACACCCTCCTACAAAATACTTAAAGGATCTAAATCCAAGTCCAGTTTTACCTTACCAGACTTAAGAAATTTGTTTAATCTTTGCCCCAAATCAAAATAAAATTTTCTAATTGCCAACCAGTTATCTGCCTTTAATAACAAATGATATCGTTGCCGCTTTTTGAGATAAGCGATTATAGCCGGAACAGGTCCCAACACCTTGCCAGAAAACTGTAAACCAAGCAACTGAGAATATTTTTTTAGTTCTCCTAAAAATTCCTCTTCTTGAGCCCAGGATTTGGGAAAAGTAACTTTAATTAACCCCAATTTTACAAAAGGAGGATAAGAAAAGATTTTCCTTTTCTCTATCTCCTGTTTATAAAACCCCTCATAGTCCTCTTTTTTTACTAAATCCCAAAAAAAATGTTGTGGGTCTCTGGTCTGAATCAAAACTTCTCCCTGCTTATCCCTTCGCCCAACTCGACCTATAAGTTGCACCAACAACTGAAACATCCTTTCAGTGGCCCTATAATCAGGGAAAGATAACCCAAAATCCCCATCCAGTACTATACCCAAACCTACTTGAGAAAAGTCATGCCCTTTACTCAACATCTGAGTGCCAACTAAAATTTTGGCCTCGCCTTGCTCAAACTCTCTTAATACCTGTTTTAAATCCTCTTCCTTTTTTATAACATCTCTATCCAAACGTAATACTCCAAGCTGAGGAAAGTTCCTTTGAATAATTTCCTCTACTTTTTCAGTACCCTCTTGATAGTATTTAAAAGAAGAAGACAAGCATTTAGGACAAACTGCTGACATTTTTAACACATTTCCACAATAGTGACATAAAAGTTTATCCTCTTTTTTATGATAGGTAAGAGTAACATCACAATTACTACATTTAACTATCTCTCCACATTGAGTACAATATAGAATATGAGCATAACCTCTTTTATTATGTAAAATTATTATTTTTTCATCAGAGTTTATATACTCAATTAGCTTATTCCAGGAATATGTTGTAAATATTCCTTCTACTGTTTTTTCTTTATTCTTATCTAATATTTTAACTACAGGTGAAACACTTTTACCAAATCTTTTATCCAGGATATGTAAGTCTAAAATTTTATTTTCAGCAGCATAATAGGTTTTAACATCTGGAGTTGCACTTCCTAAGACCAGTGTAGCCTTATTTTTCTTGGCTAAAAAATGCACAATCTCTTTGGTTTGATAAAAAAATCCACCCTGTTCTTGCTTGTAACTCTCAACATGCTCTTCATCTACTATAATTAAACCAAGATTCTTAAAAGGTAAAAAAACACTAGACCTCGTTCCAACTACAACACTAATATTATTTAGGACCTTCAAAAATATCTCTCTCTTTTCCTTATCTTTTTTGATTCCTGTATAAAAGTAAATATGTGGAAAAGAAACAATATCTTTAACTCTCTTAAATATGGATAGACCTAAAGCAATTTCAGGACAGAGCAATAAAACACTTCTTTTTTGCTGCAGTGTCCTTCGAATAAGATCAAAATAAATAAAGGTTTTACCACTACCAGTTATACCATGGATTAAATGTGAATTAAAGCTTTTACTTTCAATACCCAGGCTAATTTTATTTACTATTTCATTTTGAGTAGAGTTCAAAGTATACTCTTCAAATTCAAAACCAATATTATCTTCATTTTTTTTTATTTTTACAAAATCATTTTGCAAGAAAGAGATAATTTTTTTCTTACTAAACTTTTGTAATAAAAAACTTAATGTCTTTTCTTCCTCAAGCAGTAGATTTATTAAATTCTCATCCTGCTTTTTAAATGAAGATAGTGCATATTCTTTATTTTCTAAAAATATTAAATCCTTATGATCTAGATCTATAAGTTTTCCAGAATTCCATAAGCCTACCAATTGTAGATATCTTGAACTATCTTTTGTTAAGGAGTTTAAATTGCAACGAGACAACATGCATTGTATAGAAAGGGGAGTTCTTTTTAAAGAACCTGGAATGATGGAAGCAATAACTTTCCCTGGAGAGCATAAGTAGCGTTTGGCAATATCTTCAGCTAAGAAAATTTGTTCTTCATTAAAGAAATGGTAATCTAGAGGAAAAAAAACATCCTTTAATTCAATATCACTCTTTTCAAGGGTTAACTTATCTTTTACCAGACCTAAACTTAAAGTATTATTTTTTCCAAAAGGGACTAATACTCTAATACCTTTTTTAAACAGAGAAAAATTAAATACTTCAGGTACCTGGTACCTAAAAATACCATAAGGGTTTCGTAAAATATAGACATCAACAACATTCATCTATTAAAAGGGAAAAATCAGGATATTTTTAAATAAGGGATTATATTTAACAGGAATTTGTGACCCCAAAGAAGAGTATCTCTTTTGAAAATAGCTAGTTTCAAAATAAAAATTATTGTTCAAAGAATTTAAGCTTCCCCATTGTAAAGAAAATTCTTCTTTCGCCCAGGGAGTTATAAAAATGCCCTGGGTTGGGAGATAGAAATTACCCAGGTAAACAAAATTTTTCCAGATCAAAGTAACATCATCGAGACTAAATCCCAAAGGATAAAAATATTCATTCAAGTAATAAACCCTTCGTGTACCTTTTCCCAGTTCCAAGCCAGGTTTATCCTGCCAAAAAACATATCTGCTTTTCTCAATATCCACTCCAAGTTGCTTCCACTTGGCAGGGGAATAAAAAAAATACACCACAAAGGGTAAAGGAGAGGTGAAGTCAAAGCTAGAAAGAATTTGCTGCTCCTTTTGAAATAAAACTGCTCCAAAAATTTGCTCCTGTTCCTTTTTTATTCCCCATTCAACCAGGGTATTTCCCTTTTTAAACCAAACTCTGGTGGTTAAATCTGGATAGTTTTTCCAGGTTATTAAGCAGGCAAAGGATTCAAGGCTGGAATAGTTTTCCTGCCAGGCTTGCTCTATGGTTTCTAAAGAAGGCAAAAAAGCCCTGGCAGTGTTAGCTGTAGTTACCAAGCTAAAAAAACATATCAGGATAAAAAACAACCTTTTTAACTTGAGCAAGCCAAAAGCTCCTTCAGGCTTTTTGTCAGTTCTTGCTTTAACTCTTCATCCTTTAACCCAAAGTAAATGTTGGCTGTAAGATAGTCTACCCAATCTCCAATATCAAAGCGTCTGCCACTTACCTTTACAGCCAAGAGTCTGTTTTCCCTAGCCAAAAAGTGTAAGGCATCTGTTAGTTGATATTCTCCCTGGGAATCAGGTTGTACCTTTTCCAGATAACTAAAGATATCTGGAGGCAAAACATATCTTCCCACCACAGCCAGACGCGAAGGAGCTTCTTCTGGTCTGGGTTTTTCATGCAGCTTTTTTACTCGAAAAAGACCTGGAGAAATTTCCTCTCCGCCAATAATACCATAATTGGAAACCTTTTCCTTAGGTACTTCCATTACTCCTACCACTGGCATTTGTTCAGTCTTGGCCACTTCTACCAGTTGGGCAATGGCAGGCTCAGCACTAAAAATCAAATCATCTCCTACCAAAACAGCAAAATGTTCGTTTTTTACCACTTCTTGAGCACAGGCAACTGCATGTCCCAATCCCAACTGTTCTTTTTGACGAACAGAAATAATATTAACCATATTGGAGACTCTTAATACCTCTTCCAGTAAATCTTTTTTCCCTGCTCTTTTTAAGACCAATTCCAAAGAAAGGTTACGATCAAAGTGGTCTTCCAAAGACCTTTTATTTTGATTGTTTACAAACACTACATCTGTAAGACCTGCTTGCATGGCTTCTTCCACTACATATTGGACAGCTGGCTTTTTGTATACAGGAAGCATTTCTTTGGGAATATTTTTGGTAGCAGGCAAGGACCTTGTTCCCCACCCTGCTACTGGGATAACTACTTTGGTTATATTCATTTTTCCTCCTCTTGGTTAAGCCAAATATTTTTCACTTACCTCTACCAGATAGTTAAGCCACTTCTCAACCAAATCTGGACTCTCTGCTTCTACCATTATTCTAAGCACTGGCTCTGTCCCAGAATAGCGCAAAAGCACTCTTCCCTTTCCTGCTAAATCCTTTTCCGCAGCCTTCAAAGCCTTATTTAACTCAGGAATTTGACTGTAATCCACCTTTTCCTTTACATGAACATTACGCAATTCTTGAGGATAGGGTTGTAAAATCTGTTTCAATTCAAAAAGGGATTTCCCTGTTTCCAGCATAATCTTAAGCAACTGCAAAGCAGTTAACAAGCCATCCCCAGTGGTACTGTGCTCCAAAAAGACCATGTGGCCTGACTGTTCACCACCCAGGGTATAGCCTCCTTTTACCATTTCCTCTACCACATAGCGATCTCCAACCGGAGTTCTGACCAGCTTTCCACCTTTGTTCTGCATAAATATTTCCAAGGCCACATTGCTCATCACTGTAGCTACGAGAGTTTTTTGGGGTAAGAGATCTTTTGTCAGCAAATAATTGGCACAAATAGCCATGATCTGGTCCCCATCCAGAACCTCACCTCTTTCGTCAATGGCAATTAGCCTATCTCCATCTCCATCCAGGGCAAAGCCCACATCTGCTCCTGTAGCCAGAACATTTTCAGCAGCTACTTCAGGATAAAGAGAACCACATTTTTTATTTATATTTAAACCATTGGGATCAACACCCAGCTTGATTACCTTGGCCCCCAGTTCCTCAAAAATTAAAGGAGCTACTCTATAGGTTGCTCCGTGAGCACAATCCAAAACTATTTTTAAACCATCTAAACTAAGCTCACAGGGAAAGGTATTTTTCAAATACACAATATAACGTCCTGGACTGTCTTCTATTTTAAAAGCTCTGCCCAAAAGGTCTGAGTTGGGAGTTTCCCACTCCACATCTGGAGATAAAACCAACCTGCTTATTTCCTCTTCCACTTCGTCAGAAAGCTTAAATCCCCTGCCATCAAAAAACTTAATCCCATTATCCATATAGGGGTTATGGGAAGCAGAAATAACCACACCCACATCTGCGCGCATATTTCTGGTCAGAAAAGCAATGGCTGGAGTGGGCATGGGACCCACCAAAAAAACATCCATACCTGAGGCACAAAAACCAGAAGTAAGAGCACTCTCAAACACATACCCAGACAAACGGGTATCCTTGCCAATTACCACTCTATGCCTTCTGGCACCATTTCTAAAAATCTGCCCTGCAGCCAAACCAACCCTTAAAGCAATTTCTGGAAGCATTGGGAAAATATTTGCCTGTCCTCGAATTCCATCTGTACCAAAAAGTTTTCCCATCTTTCTCACTCCACCTTAATCTTTAATATAGAAGGATCCTTTTCCAAAACAACTATATCTTGCGCAGCCTTTAGTTGAACAGGAAGCTCATATTCTCCTTTTTCTTTGGGTATTTCCACAAATATTTCAAAATCTTCCTTCCATTTATTCTTTTCCCATAAATAAAGGGGTATTCCCAATTTCAACTTACATTTTTTATCCTTAGTTAATAGATTAAATTTTTTCTTGGCAGGATTTAAAAATTGTATCGTCCTCACTATCCATAATTCTTTTCTTTTGGGTACAACAACTAAATATACCTCTACACTTCCTCTTTCTGACTCTATCTGAGCATCTAATTCCAAGGGAACATTTTGTTTATATATTTTACTCTTTAGTGGCTCAATCTCAATAGCTTTTGTCTTTAGTTTGTCTATTTCTTTTATTACTCTACTAGGTCCAGAAATCAAAACTTTTGAAGGATTATAACTAATCTCTTTTAAGTCAAAATAATCTGAAAAGTCCTTAAAGTTTGTTTTCCATACTACTTCCACTGGCACATTTTTCTTCATAATTTTATCAACGTCCAATTCAAGACGTGGTGGTAAAATAGAAACAACTTCCACAGGAGGTGGAAGTTTTAAATATCTACTTTCTAATATAACCACTTGAGGACCAACAGATAAGTTAGACAAATCAAGTCTATAACTATATTTCTCCTGCTGAAGTCTCTCCAATACAGTACGAGTTGCTCTAACTCTTACCTGTATCTTAGAAGGCAATCCTCCAATAATAACCATATCTTCAGGTAAAGAAACCACTTCTAAAGGAACTTCTACCCAATATTCTACCTTTTCTCTACCACTTACCAAGTACCAGACAAAAACAGCTAAAATAAAAGCCAGTAATCTATATTGCCAATCTTTCATTGTTATCGTTGCCATGCATTTTGAATTACTCTTCTAAGCCTTACTTCATCCAAGGCAGAGGTAAGTTTCCCCCCAATAGCTACGGAAATAGCCCCTCGTTCCTCTGAAACCACAATAGAAATGGCATCACTTTCCTCAGTTATTCCAATAGCAGCCCTATGCCTAGTACCCAGTTCACTTCTGGGACTGATACCTACAGCCAAAGGCAACACACAACCAGCGGCCTCCACCCTTCCCTGGCGTATAATTACAGCTCCATCATGTAAAGGTGAACCAGGATAAAATATACTCATAAGTAATTCTTTGGTTATTTTAGCTTTTATCTCTACTCCTCTTTCTATAATATCTCCTAAAGGAATATTTTTTTCTAAAACAATTAGCGCACCTATTCTCTTATCTGCCATTTTTACAACAGCTAAAACCAATTCATTTAATACTTCTTCTTCTAATTTTTCCCTTGCAAACAATCCTTTAGCCCCTACAACAGCCAATGCTCTTCGTATATCTTTCTGGAATAAAATTATTACAACCAAAAAAATAGAACCCAAGAAGTTTCCCAACAGCCAATGCAAAGTATAAAATCCAAATTCTCCAGATAAATAATAAAATAAAATAACAACAAACAAACCATAAATTACTGATACAGCCCTTGTACCTTTAACTAGGAGAATAATAAGGTGAAAGAGATATCCAACTATAAGAATATCTACAATATCTCTCCAGGAAACAGTGAAGTGTCCGAATTCAATTACTGGCATTTTTCAAAGCTTCAACTATAGTCAGGGTTTCTTTGGTTTCTTTTACTTCATGAACGCGGTGAATGTAAACTCCTTTTTGAGCCAAAAGCGCTGTAGCTACCTGGGTGGCTATTTGTCTTTCTCCTACTTTAAGTCCTAGCAACTTTTCCCACATGGACTTATTGGATAGCCCCACATAAAGAGGTCTGCCCAAGGAGAAAAACTTCTCTATATTGGCTAAAATAGCTAGATTATGCTCCAGGAGTTTGCCAAAACCAATCCCTGGATCCAGAACGATGTTTTCTTCAGGAAGACCTTTTTTTACCAATAAATTTAATTTTTCTTCGAAAAAAGCATATATCTCCTCTACTACATTTTCATAATGAGGATTATCTTGCATGGTTTCTGGTCGTCCCAGGCTATGCATTAAAACATAACCAGGCTTATATTCCACTACAACTTCTAATAAAGAAGGGTCAAAAGTACAGGCAGAAACATCGTTGATAATTTCAGCACCCTTTTCTAAAGCCCTTCTAGCTACTTCAGCTTTATAGGTATCCACAGAAATCACTGCCTGAGGTAAATTCTCTTTAATAGCTTGCACTACAGGAATCACTCGCTTTATCTCTTCTTCCAAGGATACCCGGGGAGAAAAAGGCCTGGTGCTTTCCCCGCCCACATCTATTATATTTCCCCCTTGAGATAAAATTTCTCCAGCCCTGGCCAAAGCCTGCGTAGGGTCAAAATACTTTCCTCCATCATAAAAGGAATCTGGAGTTACATTGAGGATGCCTACAATTAAAAAAGGGGTAGGCTTCAGGCTACCCCTTAAAGTTTTCCAGATACTTTTCTTTTTTGTACCTTCCACTTCTCCCTACCTCTTTAGGAAATTTCAAAATCCTCCTTGCCTGAAGAGTCTTCTTCCTGTTTATTCTCTTCGCTTGGGTCATCTTCAAGACTGACCTTATCTAAAGACTCTCCTTTTAAAATCTTATCCACTTCTTCTCCACTTAAAGTTTCTCTTTCCAAAAGGGCTTTAGCCAGGGCATGCAAGGTATCTAAATTTTCTTCCAAAATGGTCCTGGCTCTCTGGTAAGCCTTTTGCACAATGGCCTTTACTTCAGCATCAATTAGCTTGGCTGTTTCCTCACTATAATCCTTGTGATGCACTAAATCTCTACCTAAAAACACCTCCTGGGAATTATCCCCCCAGGCAAGTGGGCCTAGAGTTTCACTCATACCCCATTCGCAAACCATTCGTCTGGCCATTTTGCTGGCCCTTTCAATGTCATTTCCCGCTCCAGTGGTCAGTTCTCCAAAAACAATTTCTTCTGCCACTCTACCACCCAAAAGTACGGCCAGGGTGCTTTCCAGGTAGGTCTTGGAATAGGTGTGCCTATCATCAATGGGTAGTTGCATGGTAACGCCCAAAGCCCTTCCTCTAGGAATAATGGAAACCTTATGCACAGGGTCTGCCTTGGGAGAAAACTTGGCTACCAGAGTATGTCCTGACTCGTGATAAGCTGTAACTTTTCTTTCTTCTTCACTTAAAATCACACTTCTTCTTTCTTTACCCATGAGCACCTTATCTTTGGCCTGTTCAAAGTCTTCCATATCCACTTTATCTTTACCCAGCTTAGCTGCATGTAAGGCAGCCTCATTGACCAGATTTTCTAAGTCTGCTCCAGAAAACCCAGGGGTTCCCCTGGCTATAACTTCTAAGTCCACATCTTCAGCTATAGGAGTGCGTCGCACATGCACTTCTAAAATCTTTTTTCTGCCATTAAGGTCAGGATTGGGCACAACCACCTGTCTATCAAAACGTCCTGGACGCAAAAGAGCAGGGTCTAAAACATCTGGCCTATTGGTAGCTGCAATCAAAATAACACCTTCATTGGATTCAAAACCGTCCATTTCTACTAACAACTGGTTCAAGGTCTGTTCTCGCTCATCATGTCCACCACCCAGACCTGCTCCTCTTTGTCTACCTACAGCATCAATTTCATCAATAAAAATCAAACAGGGGGCATGCTTCTTAGCCTGAATAAAAAGGTCTCTTACTCTAGCAGCACCCACACCCACAAACATTTCCACAAATTCTGAACCAGAAATGGAAAAGAAAGGAACTCCAGCTTCTCCAGCTACAGCCTTGGCCAACAAGGTCTTACCCGTTCCTGGAGGGCCTACTAAAAGTACACCTTTGGGAATACGGCCTCCTAACCGGGTAAATTTTTTAGGGTTACTCAAAAAATCCACCACTTCCTGTAGTTCTTCCTTGGCTTCTTCCACTCCAGCCACATCTGCAAAGGTAACCCTAATCTCTTCCTGAGTAATCATCTTGGCTCTAGACCTGCCAAAAGAAAGCGCTTTCCCTCCGCCTCCTTGCATCTGACGCATAAAAAAGATCCATACGCCTATTAACAAGATCATGGGAAACCAGGAAACAAAAACAGACACATACCAGGGAGTCTCTTCCTGAGGTTGGGCTTCTACCTGCACCTTATTGGCTAATAACAATTTTATTAAACCGGGATCGTCTGTTTTATAAACAAAAAAACGCTGATTATCAGTAAGAACACCATTGATTTTATCACCCTGGATTTTAACTGCTAAAACATCTCCCTGTTCCACCTTTTGCACAAAGTCAGAATAGGTTAGTTTCAACTGCCCAGCCTGGGGTTGATTAAACAAGTTAAATAATACCACCATTACCAAGGAGATAACTATCCAGAGAACTAAATTCTTGGAAAAGCTATTCATTTAACCTCCATCCAATTAATTTATTAAAAATTGTCCTATAAACACTTTACTTGTCCTTGTCCATGAAGGGAAAAGAATTTCTTTAATTTTCCATATCTAATTAAAAAAACTAAAAAATTAAAACTTGCCAAAAAAAAACCATCTTGTTAGAAAGGAGTTTTGACGGTGGAAGCGTATCGTCACCGGTGTGGCGCCTGGACTTCAAATCCAGTGGACGGCCGAAAGGTCGTCGGTAGGTTCGACTCCTATACGCTTCCGCCATTTTCTTTTAACCACTTATCTATTTCTTCAATTTGCTTACTCACAGAAAGAGGACCAGTTCCTCCAGGGGTATTTCTTCTTTTTACAGCCTGTCTATAATCAAGCACTTGAAAAACATCACTCTCTATTTGAGGGCACACTGCCTGCATTTCCTTTAATTCCAGATCTTCCAAACCCACTCCCTTTTCTTCGGCTATGCCTACCAATTTACCAGTAATATGATGAGCATCTCTAAAGGGTATCCCCTTTAAAACTAAATAGTCTGCCAGTTCTGTAGCATTTAAATAGCCTTTCTTTAAGGCTAAAAGCATATTTTGGGCATTAAATTCTATCTTGGCCAGCATCCCTTTCATAAGAATTAAAGAATTATATATGGTCTTATGCGTATCCAAAAAGGGCTCTTTGTCCTCTTGTAAATCCCTATTATAAGTAAGAGGCAATCCTTTTAAAATAGTTAGAAGGGCAATTAAATTGCCATACACCCTTCCAGTTTTACCTCGCATTATTTCAGCTACATCTGGATTCTTTTTTTGAGGCATAATAGAGGATCCTGTAGCATATTCATCAGGAAGTTTTAAAAAGCCAAAACAGGGATTTGCCCAAAGTATAATTTCTTCACACAATCTACTTAAATGCATCTGAATCAAAGTAGCCACAAACAAACTCTCTGCTACAAAGTCTCGATCGGAAACTGCATCCATACTATTGGCAAATACCTGTTCAAATCCCACTTCTTGAGCTACTAAAAAGGGATTCAAAGAATAGGTGCTGCCAGCCAGAGCAGCTGCACCCAAGGGAGAGACCCGCACTCTTTGCTTTACATCTACAATACGCTCGTAATCCCTTTTAAACATGTGAGCATAAGCCAAAAGATGCTGAGCCAAAGAAACAGGTTGGGCAGGTTGCAGGTGGGTATAGCCAGGCAAAAGTGTTTCCTGTTGCTCTTTGGCCATGGTATTTAAAGTAGCAATAAGTGAGGTTAAAGCCTGCTGCCACTGACTTAAGCATTTATCCACAAAAAGCCTGAAATCCAAAGCCACCTGGTCATTTCTACTTCTACCTGTATGGAGTTTTTTGCCTGCATCTCCAATGATTTCAGTTAGTCGTTGCTCTATATTCATGTGCACATCTTCTAGCTTTTTGGACCAGGCAAACTGACCACTTTCAATCTCTGCTTTAATCTGCTCTAAACCATTTAAAATGGCTTGCACTTCCTCTTCACTAAGCAGGCCCACCTTGCCCAACATTTTAGCATGGGCCATTGAACCCTTAATATCCTCTAAATATAGTTCCTTATCAAACTCTACAGACTGGGTGTATTCTTCCACCAAAGGAAGGGTTTCTTGTTTGAATCTTCCCCCCCAAAGCTTCTTTTGTTTACTCATATTCTACCCTTATTTTCTGGCTAATAACCTTAAACCCTGCAATCTAATAAAACCTGCTGCATCTTTTTGATTATAAACCTCGTCTGCTTCAAAGGTGGCAAACTCTGGATTATAAAGGCTATAAGGAGAACGCCTGCCCAAAGGATATACATTACCCTTATAGAGTTTTAAGCGCACCTCTCCTGTAACCTTCTCCTGAGTCTTATCCATAAAAGCCTGGAGAGCTTCTCTTTCTGGAGAAAACCAGAAACCATTATACACCATTTCTGCATATTTAGGCACCAGGCTATCTCTTAAATGTAATACCTCTCGATCCAGACAGATACCCTCCAGGTCCTGATGAGCTACATACAAAATAGTGCCTCCTGGAGTTTCATAAACTCCTCTGGATTTCATCCCTACAAAACGATTTTCTACCATATCAATACGACCTATGCCGTGCTTTCCTCCCAATACATTCAGTTCTTTTAGTAGATTAGCTGGAGAGAGTTTTTTTCCATTCAACCCCACAGGATTGCCTGCTTCAAATTCCAGGGTAATAATTTCTGGCTGTTCAGGAGCCTTTTCAGGAGGTACGGTTAAAAGATAAGTGCCTTCTCCAGGCTCCAGCCAGGGGTCTTCCAACTCCCCGCCTTCAAAGGAAATATGTAATAAATTACGATCACAACTATAGGGTTTTTCTTTGGTCACAGGTACTGGAATGCCATTTTCCTGGGCAAAACTTATTAAAGCCTTTCTAGAATTCAAATCCCATTCTCGCCAGGGAGCAATGGTTTTAAGCTCTGGGGCCAGGGCCATGGCTGTAAGTTCAAAACGTACCTGGTCATTACCCTTGCCAGTGGCTCCATGGGCAATGGCCTGGGCACCTTCCTTTCTGGCTATTTCCACCAGCTTCTTGGCAATAAGCGGCCTTGCAATGGAAGTGCCCAAAAGATAGCGACCTTCATAAATAGCTTTGGCCCTGAACATGGGAAAAACATATTCTTTTACAAACTCTTCACGCAAGTCTTCTATATAAACCTTACTTGCTCCTGTCTTTAAAGCCTTTTCCTCCAGGCCACTAAGCTCTTCTTCCTGCCCCAGATCAGCAGTAAAGGTAATTACTTCACACTGATAAGTTTTTTTTATCCACTTTAAAATTACTGAAGTATCTAAACCTCCAGAATATGCTAAAACAACTTTTTCTATTTTACTCATACTTTCTTCACCTCACTTTTTAAGAAAAAAGAAGTTCTAAAATAGCCTTTTGCATGTGTAATCTATTTTCTGCCTGATCCCAAACTATAGACATTTCACTTTCCAGTACATCTTCTGTAATTTCCTCTCCCCTATGCGCTGGTAAACAGTGCATCACCTTTACTTCTTTTTTAGCTCTGGAAAGCAATTCTTTGTTTACCTGATAGGGAGCAAATATTTTTTTGCGTATTTCTGCTTCTTCTTCCTGCCCCATAGAAGCCCAAACATCTGTATTAACATAATCCACATCTTCAACTGCTTCTTTAGGATCATCTGTACAATAAACTTTTGCCCCCATACTCAAGGCTCTAGCCAGGATATCTCCATCTGGAGCATATTTTTTAGGAGTGGCAATATTTAACTGAAAGGGAAAATAAATGGCAGCATTTATCCAGGAATGAGCCATATTATTGCCATCTCCAATCCAGGCTATTTTCAGTTGAGAAAAATCTGGAGTTCTTTCATAAATGGTCAATAAATCACTCATGACCTGGCAGGGATGATAAAGATCAGTCAAGGCATTGATTATGGGGATGGAACTAAAGGAAGCCAAAAGTTCCAACTTTTCCTGTTCAAAGGTGCGTACTACCAGGCCTTGAACATAACGGGAAAGGACCCTGGCTGTATCCTGCAAAGGTTCACTTCTTCCCAGCTGACAATCTCTAGGTGTCATAAAAATAGTTTTACCGCCTAAATGACTTATTCCAACCTCAAAAGAAACTCTGGTCCGAGTAGAAGACTTTTCAAAAATAAGAGCCAGGACCTTGCCAGCCAGCAAATCAGAACGATAATCTGTTGTTTTCATTTCTAAAGCTCTTTTTACTAGATCCTGAGCCTCTTGTACCTTCAAATCCAGAATAGAAAGAAAATGACGCATTCTATCTCTCCCCTTATGGTTTTATTTCCAGTAAATACGCTGTACTAAAGTCCAGGTAAGTGGAAGCTGCTTGTACAATATCCTCTTTGCTTACCTTGTTGACCTCTTGAATCATCTTTTCTTTAAAATCAAAATTAAGGTCTTGTAACCAAAGCTCTGCCTTTTCACTAGCCCTGCTCCCCAAAGACTGTAAGTTGCGATAATAACTTCCTTCATACACATTTTTAGCCCGAATAACTTCTTCTTCTCTGAATTGGCCTTGCTTTAACTGGGCAATAACATCTTTAAAGCCCTCCAGGGCCTTATCTTCTTCACCCTGATAAGTGCCAATATAAAAAGCCAAAAAGCCAGTTTTAGAAGACTGCCAGAGAAAAGAGGTCACGCTATAGCCAAGCCCCTGTTCGTCTCTTAACCTTTGAAACAATAGACCTGACTGTCCGCTTAACATGCGGTTTAAAACTGTTAAGCCAGGAGTGTCTGTAGACTTTAAGCCCTGTACAGGAAATACCAGGAGCAAATGACTTTGATTCCTCTCTGGCAAGTTCAAAACCAGTTCTTTTTCCCTGGTCCACAAAAAGGAATCCTCTATCTTTTGGGAAGGACGTAGCTTTTCCCGTATTTTTTGCACAAAATTATCCAGTTCCTTTTCGCTTACATCTCCACATACAGAAATAATAAAAGGATATTGTTTTTGTTTTTCCCAAAACTCTTTAACCTGTTCCACTGAAAACCTGGCTACTCTATCTTCTTGACCCAAGTGATAAAAGGAATAGGGGCCAGACTTAAAGAGAAAAGGAAATAATTCTCTAAACAACAATCCTACAGGACTATCCTTTTTTTCTTTTATTTCAGCAATCTGCTCCAATTTGGACTTTTCTACTTCTTCAGCCAGAAAACTTGGTTCCAAAATAATTTCTTCCAGCAGGGCATAAATATCCTCACTATATTTAGAAGGGAATTTGGCCTTTAAGGAAAAACTTTTGCGACCTGCTTCTGCTTCTAAATCGCTGGTTCTAAGGGCCAAAAAATCCTGTATTTCTAGAAAAGAATGCTTTGAAGTGCCTCTTAATAAAGCCTTGGCAGTTAAAACAGCCAATCCAGCTTCTTCTGGAGTAAGCAAACTGTCCCCACCTTTCCAGCTTATATTTAGGGCAGTATAGGGCAAGGTTGAGTCCTGCTCCACCACCAGCATTCTCCCCAATCCCAGATCCAGAACCCTTTGATTGCGGCCTCTGGCAGAAACAGCTTTTGGAGTTACAGCAGGAGATACCTTGATTTTACTCAAAAAATAATCTGCAGTTAAATTTACTTCTTTAGGCAAAAGAAAGGCTGCCACCAACCTTTCTGGCTGCAAATAGGTTTGATAAACTTTCTTTAAATCCTCAAGAGTAATACCCTGTAAGGCCTGCAGATAAGCGTTTTCTGCCAGAAAGCTTCCTTCAAAAAACTGAAAATAGCCCAGCTTGGAAGCAATGCCTCCCAGGGTCTCTTTGGCCTGTAATAAGTCGTTTTCCAGGTTTAATTTAGCCTGCTTTAACCTTACTTCATCTATGAGGCTCCAATCTAAATGCTGAAGATGTTGTAAAAAGGTACTCCAAAAACTATCCACCTTATCTGGATCCAAACTAACGCTAAAGTAAAAAGCTCCTCTTTTGTCCAAAAGTAAGCTTGAGCTGGAAACATCGTCCACCAGCCCTTTTTCGTACTTCAACAGGCGATAAAAATAGGAAGTCTTATCTCCTCCCAGCAAATAAGCCAGCACTTCCAAAGCCAGGGCATCCTTACTGTGCATGGAAGGAGCAGGAAAACCTATATCCACATAAACTTTTTTCCAGGGACCCTGCACCACCTCTACCACTGGCTTTACAGGCTGATCCAGAGGTTGAGGAGAAAATAAAACCTCTGATTTTCTATTTTCTAACTTCCCAAAGTATTTTTGCGCAGCCTTAACAACCTCATCCTTTTTAATCTTACCACATACCACCAGAAGCATGTTTAAAGGTTGATAATGCTCCTGAATATAGTTTTTTAAATCCCTGGCAGTAATGCTTTTTACACTATCAACAAACCCAATAATTGGCCTGGCATAAGGAGAACCCTGAAAAAGCTTGGCTTGAATGGTTTTAAATAATTTTTGTCCAGGATTGTCTTCACCTCGCTCCAATTCTGCCAGGACAACATTTTTTTCCTTTTCCAGTTCTTGTTCATCAAAGCGGGAATGAAAAATCATATCCTCCAGTACTTCCAGGGCAAGTTCCCAATGTTTGGCAGGCATGTCCATCACATACACAGTATAGTCAAAACTAGTGGCAGCATTTAAATATCCACCTTTACTTTCAATGGCCTCTGCTATTTCGCCTGTTTTTCTCTTTTCCGTACCCTTAAACACCATGTGCTCTAAAAGATGACTTATACCTGCCTGTTTAGGGTCTTCATAGGCAGATCCCGTACGCACAAAAAGACGCACAGAAACCAGGGGAAAACGATTATCTTCCTGAACAAGTACCTTTAAGCCATTGGGTAAAACCACTAATTCTGCAGCCATACTAACTCCACCTAAACTTAAAATAATAGCTACCAGCCAAACTCCCAGAATTCTTTTTAACATTTTAAGAGCCTCCTTTAGCTCTTGCCAGCAAAAGTTTAAACTTAAAGTTTATTCCCTTAAGTAGCAAATGTCAAAAAAAAGCTCTGCCCCTTTTAGCAAACTTTTTCTTTACAAAAAAAATATTTTTTATTTACTAATTATTATAAAATTAAACTCAAGGAGTTATTCATGGTGGACAATTTTGAACTGGCCCAAGAAGAATTTCAAAGTAGTGAGAAAGAATTAATAGCTCAGGCTAATAAAATACAAGAACAAAGGAAAAAACTTGGATTAGATGGATTGGTAAAAGGCCTGGAAGCCATTATCATAAATGTAGAGCCAGACAACTTTTTTAAGGCAATACAAGAGCTTCTAAACTATACAGGATATGATATTCAAGACAGTTTTTTCAATCAACATAGAAAATGCTCTGTACTGTCTTTACCTGGCTCTGCAGACATTTTAATTACAGCTTATAACACTCCCAGACCCAACCAAAATTTAAACCTATATCCCAAAACCCAATCCTTACCTAATACTAGATTAGAAACCTTTATTTTTAAAGTAGAAGATTTAGACAAGTACACCACTATTCAGGAAGAAGCAGGAATAAAGTTTGAAGAAAGGATAAAAAATAATAACTTCAAATATGTTAAAACCTATCCTTCTGCTTATACCAACAATTCTCTTGGCTTTATGGAGTGGAAAAATAAAAAATCATACCGCCTGGATACAGACCAAGACTTGGAGCTAAACCTTACCAAACCACAGCGTAGTTACCTTAAATACATAGGCAAGCTGGACCATGCAGCTACAAGAGTAAAAGCCATATGGCGCAATAAAGCTATTTTAGAATTTATGAGTCTAACCAATTATAACTTTGATTTTGCCATTTATGTAAACCAATTAAACTCCATCACCTCTGTAACTAGATTATCAGAAAAGGATTTTGCCTTGGTCTTTACTTCTGGAATTCAAAAGCTGGAAAGCAAAGAAATAATTGGACCTACTGAAGGTTTTATCCATTATTATGGGCCTAGAGTGCATCACCTGGCTTTTTATACTGAAAATATAGAAGAAGTATTTAAAAATTTAAAACAAGACGGATTAAGTTTTTTAATCGATTTAGTAGGTTCTGAAGAAGAAGGATTAAAACAAACCTTCTCTTGCCCTTCAGCCTATACTTTTTTAGTAAACGAATACATTAAGAGATTTGGAGACTTTAAAGGCTTTTTTACAAAAAGTAATGTTACTTCTCTTACAAAAGCAACAGAAAAACAGCTATAATTAATCCAGTTCTTCAATATTAAAAGCAGGATTGAGAAGCTCTGCCTTTACTTCATCTGGATCAGGAGCATAAAGGCGAATAATATTATAAAGGTGGTTAAAGGAAACTTCGTCCATTTTTAAAAAGTCAAAGGCTCCTCCTCTTTCATTCAAAGCAACCAATTTCGTAAGCACCTTTATTTCCACTCCTCCTCCTGGGGAAAGAAGTAAAGTGTACTTCTCACCCTTTTTAAAGGGATAACTTTCTTCTCCAAACTTAAGCAATACCCCTTTTAAACTGATATTTTCAGTCTGAGCCTTAATCCTTTTTCCTTCTACATATATCCAGGCTGGCAAAGCAAGCTCTATCCTGAGTCTACGCCTTTTTTCCTGCATAGCCTACTCCTTAAAAGTTTTTTAATCTACTTCTACCTATTTTTCTTTAAATAGACAAGGACTATTCTTCTTTTCCTCTTTTGTTCTAAGTTTATAACTTTTTTAACCCGTCCCCAATTAAGAGGTAATCTCAACCTGCTAAAACAAAAAAGGGGCTCTTTAGAGCCCCTTTTTAAAATCTAATCCCAAAGCACAAACTTCATTTAATATGTGCACAATGCCTCTATTTGACTAAAAATAGCTTCATCATCAAAACCATGCAAAAGAATAGCTTGGGAAGGACAGGCAGAAGCACAAACCCCGCAGCCCTTACAACTACTGGGTTCAATACTCGCCCTAAAATTACCTCCCATTTCTTTGAGAGAGATGGCTCCATAAGGACAAAGAGGAACACAAATACCACAACCACTACACTTTTCTGTATTTACCTCAGAAATCATAGGATCTATTTTTACCTTGCCTTCAGCCAGAGGTACAGCAGCAACTGCAGCAGCAGCCTTACCCTGGGCAACAGAGTAAGGAATGTCCTTTGGTCCCTGGGCACAACCAGCAATAAAAATTCCTTCTACAGAGGTTTCCACCGGACCTAATTTGGGATGGAGTTCTTTAAGGAATTTAGAACCACAGAACTGTAAGCCCAGAGTCTGGGCCAGCTTTTGAGTACTTTCAGGAGTTTCTACAGCTGTGGCCAAAACCACCAAATCAGATTCATATTCTATAGGTGTGTTTTGCTCCATATCATAGGCAAGTACTCTCAGTCTATCCCCAGGCAAAATCTCCAAACCTCCTACCTTGCCTTTAAAAATATTGATACCCATCTTGCGAGCACCAACATAGTATTCATCATA